>NZ_BAAHOB010000006.1:0-319570 GCF_054655155.1 Caballeronia sp. HLA56
TGTCGCGCGTGCCCTGCAGAAAGAGAGTCGGCACCGTGACGTCAGCTAGGTGCCGTGCCCGCTCCACGTCGGGCGCTCCCGCAGGGTGCAGCGGGAATGCGACGAAAGCGAGGCCGCGCACGCCGTCGAGCGGGGAAATGGCTTGGGCCTGGGAAGTCATGCGGCCGCCGAACGACCTGCCGCCTGCAAAGAGCGGCAAGGCTGGCAGTCGCCGGCGGGCCTCCGCGACGGCTGCCTTCACGGCAGCATGTGCCACGGCCGGCGAGTCTACTCGCTTGGAGCCCCGCTCCATGTATGGAAACTGGAAGCGCAATGTGGCGACCTTAGCCGCAGCAAGCGCGTCGGCCAATGACGACATGCCGGCGTGCTGCATGCCCGCCCCAGCACCGTGCGCAAAGACGTAAAGGGCTCGCGCGTCCCCCGGCGCTTGGAGGAGCGCAGAGACCTTAGTGCAGTCGGGCAGTGCCAAAGAAAGGGATTCGCGGTCGTCCATCGTTTTCAGGTGGTGTCGTTGTGGCCTTAGCGGCCGATTCTGCATCGATGAGGCATTGGGGAAGCGTATGTGGCGACCTCCGGCAAGGCATTACGCAGGCGAAGATCGCCGGACGATCCATGGAGGCGCGCCCCCATTGTGAACGGCGCCGCAGCCGCGATGTGTCGATTGATGACCGCAAGCCAGCAACAGGATTGTCAAAATACCCGGATTCGGTGGCGTCACGCCAGAAAAATCTGTGGCGCCGAGAAGTCAAGCGGCGAAAAGCGTTTCATTTTCTTTGAAGGAGTCGATTAAGTGCTGCATCACCGCTCGTATAGTCGGGACATTGCGGTCCTGTTTCCGTATAAGGAGCCACATATCTCGCGCGGGAGGCAAGGGACTTAGTGAGCAAGGGTTTAGTCCAGGCAAGGCTCGGCCCAGATAATGGGGGAGTAAAGCTAAGCCCGCACCGTCTCGCGCCGCAATGGCCTGTAGAATGTGATTCTCGGCGCGAAATGAAACACGAGACTGTGAGAAGTGCTGCGTCAGCCAGCTTGTGCCCGGCATGTCAGCACTTTCCTCATTGAAACTCACAAAAACAGGCGGCTCTCCGCGTTCGGCTCGCTCGCAATGCGCTGTGGCTCCATAAAAGCCAAATGCCATGCTACCAAGTGACTTGGCAATCAGGTCCGCGTCGACGAGCCGGCCTACGCGCACTGCGATATCTGCTTTATGACGTTCGAGACTGACAGAACGAAGGTTCGTTGCAAGGTCGATGTCGATACCGGGATATGATTCAGCAAGCTGAGTGAGACGAGCAAGTAGGAAGCCCTGAGCTAGTGCGGGCGGTGCATTTATGCGCACCAAGCCTCGGAATTTGCCACCGTCATCGATCGACCCGGCAGGCCTCATTGTCTGCGCCGCTGATTCCATCGTTGCTGCAACCTGCAATGCGTTCTCTCCGGCAGGTGTCAGTACGTATCCTTCCGGTCTGCGCTCGACCAGCTTCTGACCCACGCTTTCCTCAAGAGACTGAACACGGCGAGCGACCGTCGCATGGTTGACGCGCAGTGCGCGTGCTGCGGCGGACAGGCTTCCGTAGCGCCCAAGGGCCAGAAAGATCCGCATGTCTTGCCAGTCAAGCTCTGTGCGTTTATTAACAGTCATTGCGCAAGGATACCGACTCCCCGTTCCCGAAGTCCAGCGATAACCTACTGTCCATACCACCGGATGCCAACGGCATCTGGGTTCGGTGAACAGCCGGGAGAAATATCATGACTCAGAAAAAAGAGCCATTGTCACCGGCGCCTCGCAGGGCATTGGCGAGGGCATTGTCAACGGTTTTCGCGCCCGTGGCTACAGCGTTGTCGCTACCTCGCGCTCGATCGAGCCCTTAGCTGATCCGGACTTGGTGACCGTTACGGGCGACATCGGCGACCAAGAGACGGGCAAGCATTTAGTCGCGGCAGCTCTGGACAGGTTCGGCCGCATTGACACGCTAGTCAACAACGCCGGCGTCTTCATCGGCAAGCCGTTTATCGAATACAGCGAAGAGGATTATCGGCTTAAGCTAAGAACTAATCTGGACGGATTCTTCTTTACCACTCAGCAACTCATCCCGGTGATGTTGAAGCAGGGCAGCGGCCATGTGGTTCAGATTACGGCCTCCACGGCTGAATTCGCCAGCTCGCGCTCTCCCGCCTTTGTTGCCATGCTGACTAAGGGCGGGATGAACTCAGCAACTAAAAGCATGGCGATCGAGTATGCCACGCGCGGCATCCGCGTGAACGCAGTAGCTCCGGGCGTCATCCGGACCCCCATGCATGATCTGCAAATAGTAGAACAGCTGGCTGCATTTCACCCCATGAACAAGCTTGGCGAGATTTAAGTTATTGTCCGAGCAGTGCTCTACCTTGAGGACGCCGCCTTCTCAACTGGCGAGATCCTCCACGTTGATGGCGGTCTAATCGCCGGTCGTTGACCTTTCACGGGCGCCCGACCAGCGCCCCGCCACTTCCGGAGCACCGTATAGCCCATCGTGACTATCTTAGTGACTCGTGAAGCACCAGTTTGTTCGCCAAAGGCGCTAGCAGTAATCGAGAAGCCGCGTGTACGAGGCCTAGCCGAGGAGCTTTTCATCGTCATGGGCAAACCGCATGACGATATAACCGTCGTCGCTCACGTATGCGTGATAGCTGACCGCAGGCAGGGCGGCCTTTCGCCGTCAGGCGTTCGCAACTCGCGCTCTCGAAACGTCCCGCGGACTGCTTAAAGTACGCCTTGCATTGACCTCACCAATTGCACCGCTGGATGAGTCCGAGGAACAGCAGGATCGTCCTATCATCCAAATGGTTGGAGTGCTCACAATCGTAGTCACTCTTTGGATTGCCGCGTCGTTGCGACAGGCGCGGCGCCGTAGCACTTGACTGAGATAACCGCAAGCGAACCCAACGGCTACGAAATGCTAAGGATCGACGAAGTCACGAACAGCGTAGGATTCCCCGAGCGATGCGATGTGGTGGTGATAGGCGGCGGTATCGTCGGCGCTAGCGCCGCCTATGAACTCGCGCGACGCGGGGTCCAAGTGACCCTGCTTGAAAAAGGCGTCATGGGATGCGAGCAGTCGGGGCGCAACTGGGGATGGGTGCGTCAGCAAAACCGTGACCTTCATGAATTGCCGCTCGCGATGCAAAGCCTTAAGCGCTGGAGCGAGCTCGGCGATGAGCTGGCGGACGATACGGGGTTTCGAAAAGCGGGCATCCTCTACGGCACCGAACATCAGTCTGACATCGCACAGTGGGAATCGTGGCTTGCCCGCGCGCGGGAATTCGGCTTTAAGAGCGAAATCCTAAGTGCGCGCGAACTTGCGTCGCGCCTTCCGTCCGGACGTGCGAAGTGGGCTGGAGGACTTTGGTCGGTCACGGACGGGCGCGCCGAGCCGTCCAAGGCCACACCTGCGATTGCTCGCGGCGCACAGCGACTTGGCGCAAGAATCTATCAGAACTGCGCGGTACGCAGTCTCGACACGAGTGCGGGGAAGGTCTCCGGGGTCTGGACGGAGCGCGGTCGAATCGCAGCCGACGCGGTCGTTCTCGCGGGAGGCGCTTGGAGCGCGTTATTCTGCCAGCGCCACGGCATCGACTTTCCCGCCATCAACGTGATCGGAACGGCGTTGCGAACCGCCGAGGCACCAGCCGTCATCGACGGCTGTTTTTCCGGACCGGACTTTGCGCTGAGGCGACGACTGGACGGCGGCTATACCATTGCTGTTCCCGGGTACGGGCGCGTGGAACTCGCTCCACAGAATCTGCGGCATTCGGTGAAATTCCGCAGCATGTTTCGCAGCAAGCTGAAGAAGAAACTGAAGATACGCGTCGGTGCAAGCTTCTTCCATGGAGCAGAGGCAAGCGCAGCCTGGCTCGGTGACGACGTCTCGCCGTTCGAGCAAACACGCGTACTGGATCCCCGTCCTGATAACGAATGGCTCGGACGAGCCCTGCAAAACGTGGCCAGCGTGTTTCCTGAGTTGTCGCACATGCGGATCGCTCACGCATGGGCAGGGGCAATCGACACGATGCCCGACCTTGTCCCTGTCATTTCGAAAGTCGAGGCGAAGCCCGGCCTTGTGATCGCATCCGGCTTTAGCGGACACGGCTTCGGCCTAGGGCCGGGCGCCGGCATGATCGTAAGCCGCTTGGTCATGGACGAGGTTCCGCAGTTCGACATTCACCCCTACAGACTTGCCCGCTTTTCAGACGGAACAAAACTGGGCAGTCCCGAAATGATGTGAGTTGATGCGGAAAGACTGCGTGCAAGTATTCCCGAGGGCCCCGAAATACCTTGCGCTTCTCGTTTCAGAATGTTGTGCTGCTGCGCACGGCGATACAATTGCGTTCATCTAAGGCCTCATCTCGAAAGCTACGCGATGCTCTCGCCCGATTGAAGCGTGAGCTTCCTAAGGAACTGCCTTTATCGGGGATCAGGGTGGCAGCGGACGGCAATTCGATTGTCGTCAAGGCGAAGCAGTCGCGCTGGGATGCGGTGACGGGCCAGATGTTGTTCGACTTCGAGCTTGCAGAGGCTGCTTAAAGCGTGATGCCCCTAGATGCGGCACCTGAGCAGAAGAGCGTCGCAGCGGCACAGGCGCGGGAGCGATAAGACCCGGCGGAGTACTTGATCGAGACCGATCCGATTGCCGCCGAGCGTCACTATAGACGAGCAAGCGATTTGGCTCCAGAGCCGTTTTACGACGCGTACGTCGACTTAGGCGCATTGCTGTGCGAGCAGGAGCAACAATGCGCGAGGCGTGTCAGGCTTTTGACGAAGCGCTGCGGCATTTTCCAAACGATGTTGCTTTCAATAAAGCGGTGGCACTTGATACCATGTGGCGGCTTGACGAGGCAAGGCAGAGCTACGAGCAGTGTCTGGTCCTCGACCTTACGCAAATGCCCATCACAACCTCGCAATGCTCTTAGATAAGCGGGGAGACCGTCGCGGTTTAATTTGCCATCTCAACGCATACAGGCGTTTGGATGGTTAATCGCGCATGCTTCTTTTCGATGATGCTCGTCCAGCTTCAACGTCAGTCGTTGGTTGACATTCGATCCCGGTCTAGATGCTTTGCCCGTGTTTTCGACGCTGGATTCTTTGGAGAAAGACTGTGCTTGGACTTTCAGGAGATGCCGAGCTTCTTGTCGTAGAGGTTAAAACCCAGGAAGAGGAGCGTCTTACCTTAACTCTAAGGATTTTCACCAAAAAAAGCGTTCAATTATCGACGATGACGTCCTACGCGATGACGAGGACGGTGAGTACATCGCAGAGGTGAGCGCGCTGGGCATTGATTTCCGAGTCGTTGCTTTTCCACTGAACAACCTCGAGATCGAAGAGGACCCGGAAGAGGTAAGAGTCGAGATTGTTGAGAACAATATCGGATCCATCGAGTTGGAAGTCGACGAGGACCGAAGCAAGGATGACTTGAGCTCCTTTTTGAGAGCAGATGATTGTAGGCCTTTTCTTACGGTTCTCCGGAGCTTCGATTGACCAGACGCGCCGCCCATACACCAGCCATAGCTGAACTTGCGGCCGGACGCTACCTGCAACAATTCGCTCTATATTTTCTTAACGGCTGGTTCGCGCTTAGTGTTCGGCATGAAATGGATGAATGCATACCAAATGCTAAAAGATTCATTCGTAGCTTTTGGTGCTCGTATTGACCTGCCCGTTTTTCTAAGACCACTGCGTTCTAGCAATAACGGCTTGGGTTGAATTGGTTTCTAAGCGCTGGCGATACGCCAGCGGCGTGTCGTAGTTCAAGCTCGAATGCGGTCGAACCTCGTTGTAATGCCGTCGCCAGTCGTCAATCACGATCTTGGCTTCAATCCGATTGCGAAACCATTCCATAGCAAGACATTCGTCACGGAATTTACCGTTGAAGCTTTCGTTCGTGCCGTTCTGCCATGGCTTGCCGGGATCGATTAACGCCGATTCGATCTTCTCCGATACCACCCACTTGAGCAACGCTGCGCTGACGAATTCGGGGCCGTTGTCGCTTCGCATATAGCGTGGCGCGCCGTGAACGCTGATTAGCTTGCTCAGCACCTCAATGACTCTGGCCGATCGGATCGAGCCAGACACATCTATGGCCAAACATTCACGCGTGTACTCGTCGACGACCGTCAGACACTTCAGTTGCTGGCCGTTGGCACACGCGTCAAAGACGAAATCGTAACTCCATACGGCGTTGCGAGCGCTCGGAGCAAGCGGTCGAGGACGCGAACCGGCAACGCGGCGTCGGCGTCGTTTGCGAGGCACTTGAAGGCCGGCTTGCGCCCACAACCGGCTGCACCGCTCCTTGCCGATGACGATCCCTTCGCGGCCCAGCATGATGCGGATGCGCCGCGAGCCGAAGCGGGGATAATCACCCGAGAGGCGTCGCATCATCTCCACGATCGGGCCGTTCTTGCCCGGCATGATGCTGATGTAACCGAGATTGGCGCGACTGACGTGAATCAGCGCACACGCACGTCGTTGACTCAGCCCGCGCGAAATGGCATAGCGGGCTTGCTCGCGGCGTGCCTGTGCGCTTACCATTTTTTTGCGGAAATCTCCCTCATGACCTCGATTTCCAGGTCACGCTCCGCCACGAGCTTCTTCAGTCGGTTGTTCTCGAGCTCTAACGCCTTCAATCGCTTGACGTCGTCACTGACCATTTCGCCAAATCGCTTGCGCCACGCGTAAATCGACGCGTCGCTGACACCGTGTCGCTTTGCCACCTCGGCAATCGGCGCACTGTCCGCCTCTCGCAAGATCCGAACAATCTGCTCATCGCTGTATCGACTCTTCTTCATGACGCGCTCCGTATGGATGCGCCGTTATCCTAGATCAATTCGGTCTCAAGTTACCGGGGCAGGTCAGGCCACTGAAGTGTGATGTTTGGTGGCCTGCGGTCGAGGCGGCCGGTCAGCTTTCACCGAACACGGCTTAATCAGCAGGTCCCAGCTGCCGAGCCGGCCGTGTCATCGGCGCCAATGAACCGGGCTTTGCTTCAGAAGGCTTTAAAATTGCCGTCAACCAGGATGTTTCAGGATGCGGTCAAATAACGTGACAAACCCCGAGATCGTGCCAAGCCACTATGCTGCGCTTCATCAAGAAGTCGTTGGTGTGGTCGAGTCCGCGCGGCGAGCTGCTTCGCGCAGCGTCAACGCCTTGATGACGGCCGCCTACTGGGAAATCGGAAGACGAATAGTGCAGAGCGAGCAGGGCGGCCGGGATCGGGCAGGATATGGTCAGGCACTCATCTCACAGCTCGCCGAAGATCTGACCGTCCGCTTCGGCCGGGGTTTCGGGCGTGCCAATCTGGCTAACATGCGCGCGTTTTACTTGGCGTGGCCGGAGGAAACGATTTTCCAGACACCGTCTGGAAAATCTTCGGCTGTCGGCATGGTCCAGACGGTGTCTGGAAAATCTCGAACGGAACAGCCAACACCGGGCGCCGCGGACAAGCCCGACTTTTTGGTGCTGCAAGCGCGGTTTGCTCTACCGTGGTCAGCGTACGTCCGATTGCTCTCAGTGAAAGCGGCCGCAGCCCGAGCCTTCTATGAAACTGAAGCGCTACGCGAAGGCTGGTCGGTACGGCAGCTCGATCGGCAAATCGGTACGCAGCTCTTCGAGCGGCTCGCCCTGTCGCGCAACAAGGCTGCGCTCCTGACCAAAGCCCGCGCCACTGAACCGCGCGATACGCTTACGCCAGAGGAAGCAATCCGCGACCCGTTCGTTCTGGAGTTCCTCGATCTAAAAGACGAATATTCTGAGTCGGATCTGGAAGCGGCGCTGATTCAGCGACTTACCGACTTTCTACTTGAGCTCGGCGACGATTTCGCTTTCGTCGGCAGGCAGCGCCGGCTTCGGATCGACGATACGTGGTTTCGGGTGGACCTGGTCTTCTTTCACCGGCGCTTGAGATGTCTTGTAATCATCGACCTGAAAGTCGGCCGCTTCAGCTACGCCGATGCAGGACAGATGCATCTCTATCTGAATTACGCGCGTGAACATTGGGTCAAGCCGGGCGAGAACCCTCCTGTAGGCTTGATATTGTGCGCCGAAAAGGGATCAGCAGAGGCTCACTACGCGCTGGATAATCTTCCCAACAAGATTCTGGCAGCCGAATACCAGACTGTCCTACCAGACGAAACTCTGATCGCAGCAGAGGTTGAACGGACCCGCGCTGAACTGGAGAAAAGGCAATCACTCGGCAGGCCCCGATGAAGTCTCAATCCGTGGGAGGCCTGGAGTATGCGGATTTCGGCGATGGTGATCAGTCATTTCGGCGAACGTGATCAGTCTGGAAGGTGGTGTTGCGCGGTCAATGGATTATAGCTACGGTGATCACGATCAGGCGTCAGCGGATTCGTATTTTGTTTTCTTTCTCATCGAATCGCCCTTGACCGGAAGCTTGTGGGCCTGATGCACGAGCCGGTCGAGAATCGCATCGGCGAGCGTGGGATCCTGCAGCCACGCGTGCCAGTGTTCGAGCGGCAACTGGCTGGTGATCACCGTCGAGCGCGTACCGACACGATCATCAAGTACTTCGAGCAAATCGTTGCGCGCGGCCTGGTCGAGATCCTGCAAACCCCAGTCGTCGAGGATCAGCACATCGATCTTCGCGAGTTGCGCGAGCCGACGTGTGAAGCTGCCGTCGCCGTGCGCGATTTTCATTTCTTCGAACAGCCGCGCGACGCGCACATAGAACGCCGAGAAGCCCTGACGGCACGCCTGCTGGCCGAACGCGCATGCGAGCCAGGTCTTGCCCGCGCCCGTGGGGCCAGTCAGGATCAGGTTCTGCGCATTGCGCACCCAGTCGCAGCCGGCGAGCGTGGCGACGATGCGCTGGTCCAGCCCACGGCTTTGCCGGTATTCAATGTCCTCGACGCAGGCCTGTGGGTTCTTGAGCTTCGCCGCGCGCAGCAGACGTTCGAGTCGCCGCGTATCACGCCAGGCCAGCTCGCGATCTACGAGCATGCCCACGCGCTCCTCGAACGACAGGCTGGTGCTGGCCGTGAGCGCCGACTGCTCCTCAAAGGCGCGGGCCATGCCGTCCAGTTTCAGCGCCTTCAGTTGGGTAAGGGTGTGCTGCATCAACATTGTGATCTCCTTCGGGTCAGTGGTAGTAGTCGGGACCGCGCACGTTCTCGTGCTCGGGCGAGCGCCATTCGGTGAGCGTGATAGGGAGCGAGGGCTGCAGGTCAAGCCCCGCTTCCAGGATCGACAGCACGGAGCGGCGCGTGGGCGAGCCGATCTTCAATGCGCGCTGGCACGCGGCTTCGAGGCGGTGCTTGCCGTACTTGCGCGCGAGCGAGAGCAGACCGAGACAGGCGCGATAGCCCATCTCGGGGTGGGGTTTGTTGGTCAGCAGGTGTCGCACGACAGCCTCGGCGCCGGGGCCGACGGATGCGCCCCAGTTGAGCAGGCGGCCCGGAGTCCATTCCATGTGCGCGCGATGCGCGGCCGGCATGTGTTCGGCGATGGTCGTGTGTTTACCTTTGAGGCGCGAGCGTGCGTGCGCAGCGACACGCTTGCCGCCATGCAGGATCTCGACGCCGTGGCGTGTGATGCGCGCCCAGACCTCCTGCCGCGCGAGGCTGTGCGGGACGCTGTAATAGTGGCCGCCGACATCGACGTGGTAATCGATGTTCACACGGCACTTCTGGAAGGTGGCAATCTCGTAGCGACGCACGGGCAAAGGGCGCAGTACGGGCTGGTCCAGACGTTCGAACCATTCACGACGGTTGCCTTCGAGCCGCTTGAACGGGCGCTGGTTCAGCTCGGCGATCAGTTCTGCAATGGCCTTGTTGAGTTCGGCCAGACTGTAGAAGCGATAGTGGCGCAACCGGGCCAGCACCCAGCGCTCGACGATCTGCACGCCGACTTCGACCTTGGCCTTGTCCTGCGGTTTGCGCGGACGCGCCGGCAGCATTGCCGTGCCGTAGTGGTTCACGAAGTCCTGCGTGGTCGTGCCCAGTCCGGGTTCGTAACGGTCGGGCCGCGCGATCAGCGCCTTCGGGTTGTCGGGCACGAGCAGCTCGGGCACGCCGCCGATGAACTCCAGCGCGTCGCACAGGCTGCCAATCCAGTCCGCCATCGTCTCGGTGCGGGTCGCGCACGCGAACGTGTAGTTCGATGCGCCGAGCACGGCAACGAACACGTGCGCCTCGAACTCAACGCCGCCATCGCGCGCGAGGATCGGCACAGTGGGACCCGCGAAGTCGGCGAACAGCTTCTCGCCGGCGCGGTGCTGCTGGCGCATTGAACGCTTGATCGACTTCGCCCAGTCCTTGTACTTCTGGCAGAACTGCGTGTAGCGGTAGGTCCGCTGGCCGGGGTTCGCTTCAGCGTATTCTTCCCACAGCAGTTGCAGCGTCACGCCCTTGCGACGCAGCTCGCGATGCAATGCCATGTAGTCAGGCTCGATGCGTCGCGACGCTGTCGCCGTGGCATCGGTCGCCGCAGGCCTCAGGCGCGCGTCCAATTCATCGTCGGACAGCGCTTGGGCTGCGGCCCAGTCGAGTCCCGCCTGGCTGGCCTGGGCCGCGAACTTCGACACGGCTCCGACGCTGATGCCGATGGCCCTGCTGATCTGACGATGCGTCAGGCCACACGCCCACTTCAGTCGCAGGACTTCCTTCAATTTGCGCATGCTCATCCGAGGTGTCGGCATCAGCGCCTCTCCCGCAAAAAAGGGAGCAGGCTAACGCCGCCGGTGAATACATGCGCAACGCCGCCGCCAGACTCAAACCCGGATTACGTTCCGGTTACGTGATCACCCGTTTCGGTCCCGTGATCGCTCATTCCGGCATCGTGATCACGCGTTTCGGAAATCTGTGATCGGCGATCGTGATCAACCGAAACGGCTGATCACGATCATTCGGAATCCGCGATCACGATCCGCTGAAATGCGTGATCACGTTCGCCGGAATACGCACTGGAGTACGCTGCGCCTCTTCCGTTGCGCCACCTGTTGACGTTCATGCAGGACTGACACGCTTGGGTTAGGACTGCGCAAAACCAAGAGCCCGCGTACAGTCTTCAAGCTTCGCCAATTCGACGTTTGGTAGGCGGCGGGCAAGGTAAGACCTTTTCGGCTTGAGCCAACGAACGTTCTCGCTTGCGGGGCCGCGTGTGAGAAACCCTTTGTCCTTGTACCGGCTTACCAGTGCAAGGATCGATAGGCGACTTTCAAGATTAGCATTGAGGTTTGCTTCGGACGTCCGGTGCGCGAGCACAAGGGTGGGAACAGGAACCGAGCATAGCTGACTGTCGAAGAGTGCGAGGAGCCGCCAAACGGCTTTGTCGGTCTCCATATCGAATTCCCACTTCTCCGTATCATTTGCCGACAAGACAATCCGACCCAGAATGATATCCACTTCGCAAAAGAGATTAACTTCTGCCTGGTCGAAGCCGTAATCAGAAAGATAAAACGAATCGAACAGAGTTCTTACGAGTGTTCCAACATGAAACGCAGTACCATGCCCCTCCTAGCACACCACGCAGGATACGTTGACTCCCGTTAAGCGTCGCTCCGACTTGATACAACCCTTTCACCGTTGGGCACGCGCTGGACGTACAGCTCGATAGCAGTCAAATAGTCAGCGTCGAGAACCTTATGGGCGCGCCGTCCCACGATCTCTTCCGGGTCTACCCCGAACCACTTGCGACAGGTCGAGTTGGCGAAGCGATAACGTCGCTCACCGTCGACGTGAGCAACCAAGGCCGGCAGATTGTCAGCGATGGCGCGCAAATCTATGCGCGTGGCTCTTAATTGTCGCTCGGTGCTCGTCAGTTGCTCATGCGCCCTGCGCAGACCTTCCGAGGCCTCATGGGCTCCCCGTTGCAACGCAGCCTCCCGCGCATCACGTGCGGCTTTTTCATGTTGCTCCGCCTGGGTATCGTGAATGACGAACAGCCAGCCTTCGTCGCGGGACGACGTCGTCTGTTTTCGTGCCACCCGCACTCGCGCGGGCTTTCTTTGCTCGTTGCGCAACCGAAACGTCACGTCGAGCGTTTGGACCTCACCCCCTCGGCCATGATTGAGTACCTGTACGAACCGTTCAAGCCTGGTCCGGTCGTTCGCATCCAGCAGATCGAGTACGTTCTTTTTCGTCAGCGGAGCGCGCGAGTGCGCGAAGAATTTCACGCAGGCATCTTTCATGGGCCGCCACCCCCAGTCGCATCCAATATGCGCGATAGCGACCGGAGTCCGATGGAACGTCTCGACGTAAAGCGCATGCTGGGTCTGTAGACGTTGGACCGCCTGGAGCACCTGCGAGCGATCAGAGCTGTTCAGCTTGCGCAGGCCAACTTCGTTTTCAATCATTTGCCCCAGGTCTACCAGCATCTAACGTTGTTGGCGCGTGAAGCGCCGCGGCATCGAGTACATCACACACAGTACACCGATGGGTTTGCCGCAGGGCAGACGCAGCGCGATACCTGCGAAAAAGCGGAACCTGTATTCGCCGGATGCCAGTGACCCTTGAGCAAGCTCCACATGAGACCGCGCGTCTCTGACGACGAATGGTCTTTCGCATAGAAGCGTCCGATGATAGTACGTCTCCAGATGGAATACGACGTCCCGTTCGCACCCGATTGCGCCGATGACTTCTGGCTGACCCAGACGGTCGAGACATACAACGGACATTGGCGCATCCAGCGCGCGCGGCAACCCGGGTGACCCGCTTAAAGTACCCATCATTGGCGCTTCCTGTGGGCAGGGGAAGGCTGGTCGGTTGTTGTTCTTGCGCATCCATACTGCATTCGTCGGTCACGCCTTAAGCTCCATTCCGGTGCCATCTTGTGATGTATCTATCGACGCCGATGCAAATACCCGGAGTTGGTCGATTGCCATTGGCCTCCCAAACCAGTAACCCTGCGCCAGGTCGATTCCCGAACGCTTAACAATATCGTGTTCGGCAGCGCTCTCGACCCCTTCTACGACAACTTTGGCCCCTAATGCATGCACTAACCCGGCCACCGACTCTAGAAACTGGATACGCGCATCGCCGCGCATGGACAGAAAACGCCGGTCTACCTTCACGTAATCGAACTGAAAGTCAGCGAGCAAGTCCAGATTGCTGAAGCCTTTGCCGAAATCATCGAGCGACAGGCGTACGTCGCGTTGCCTCAATTGGCCAAGCGCCGTGACAACTCGCGCCGGATGCTCGACGCAACTGCGCTCGGTCAGCTCCAGAACGAGGCGATCCAGCACCAGACCGGCGGACTTGCAGACATCCTCGACGAAGCAGTCCATCATCAGATACCGCGCGCAGATGTTTACGGAGATATGCCAATGTTGGGGGAACGGCGGTTGACTTAGTGCGCTATTCGCCTCGCGCAGTACGAAACGGGTCAACTCGCCGAGTAGACGCGTGCCCTCGAGCTCTCCAATGAACTGCCCCGGGCCCCCGGCTCCAAAACTCGGGTAGGCCCACCGGAGCAGGGCCTCTACGCCCACGCAATGTCGTGTGTGCGTGTCCACCATGGGCTGATAGACGACATGGAACTCCCCACGCCGAAGACCGATGCGCACCGCGCCCCGCAACCTTGTCTTTGGGAGAACCCGGTAACCAACATACGCAGTCGCGCCACAAGCAGATAGTGCGATGGGCAGAGCGGCGGCGATGCGAGCTGCGAATAGGCCTGCCGCGAGGAGGCCTGCTAGACTTGACGCAAGGGAAACAATCAACGCCACAGCACGGCGCTCGTCGGAGACAGCTCGTAGCGAGCCGATTCGTGCTGTATAGCGCGGCAATAATCGCATGAGGTTGTTTCCGCAAGGTTAGGATTAGGTTGCGAACTATGACCTAACTGCGATCCCAAAAACGATTACCAGTTACGTGTCAAAACATGCGTATCAGATCCGCCGTCAAACGCGGGCAAGTTGGCGCAGCAACTCACTGAAGATGGTTCGTCTGCTTACCAGCGGCTCACGCGCTCGCCTTAACCGGCGCGCAGCATCCGAATCCCTGTCAGAGAAGCCGCCAAGAAGTGTAGGGGAGTGATCTGCCCTGTTGTGGTAGAGCGCCGACGACCTTTCACGGACTTTTACATTCACCGGTTCGACCTGTCGCCCCTCTGCTTACTTTTGTGCGCATACATGGCGCCATCGCTTTCGGCAAGCAGGTCGATGACCGATTGATGCCGCTCCGGATCGAACGGTGTCTCTCCGACGCTGAAGCGGATTTCGTAGCTGCGCGTCGATCCAGCGTTGGCCGCCGCAAGCGTCTCGCGCAGGCGTTGGAGCGCGCGATGTGTTTCTTCATCGTTGGCATCGGTCAGAAGCGCGACGAATTCGTCGCCGCCGAGACGACCGATTACATCGCTGTCCCGCAGCGCGGCACGCAGTGCATCAGCGAACATCATAAGAGCACGGTCGCCTTCGGCGTGCCCATACGTGTCGTTGATCTGCTTGAAGCTATCGAGGTCAAAGAACAGCAGCGACGCGTTCCGGCCCAGGCGCTTGCAGACATGCAGCGTTTGTAGCGCCAGGGCTTCGAAGCCTCGGCGGTTTGCCAGTAGCGTCAGGTCGTCGACCGTGGCGAGTTCGATCGCCGCAATCTCGCGTTCCACGATCTGCGCCAAGTCCCGCAATAGTCCGCGCTCATCGCTTCGGAATTCCCGTGGCTGCATATCGATCACACACAGCGTGCCAAGTTTGCTACCGTTTGATGCTGTCAGCGGTTGCCCGGCATAGAAGCGAATGCCGGGCGCACCTGTGACGAGCGGATTGTCATAAAAGCGTGCGTCGCTGCACGCATCGGGAATCACCAGGACGTCATCATGCAAAATGGCGTGCCCGCAAAAGGAGATGTTGCGCGACGTCTCGGCAACGCTTAAGCCTATACACGACTTGAACCACTGTCGGTTCTGATCGATGAGACTGACGGCTACGGCCCGACTTGGCGGGCTTTGAGAGGGGAGCGGCGCGATTCCGTATGTTGATGACGGGGCAATCCGCCTCGTTCCTCCACGGAGCCGCATCATGATCTCCACTCAACCGGGCGTTAGCCCGCTGCGTCAGCGCATGACGGACGACATGCGCATGCGCCAGCTTTCTCCCAAGACTCAAGCGGGCTACTTGCGCATTGTGCGTGAGTTCGCTTGATATCTTAAGCGCTCGCCCGACACGGCGACTGTCGAAGACCTGCGAAACTACCAGTTGTATCTGGTCGATCGCGGAACATCGCCTACCTCTCTAAATGCCGCAATCACCGGGCTGAAGTTCTTCTTTGAGATCACGCTTCAGAAACCAGAACTGATGGCTCGAATGCAGCCGGTGCGCGTGCCGCGCGTACTGCCGGTTATCCTCAGCCCGGACGAGGTCCGACGCCTAATCGCGGCAACGAGTAATTTAAAGCATCAGACGGCGTTGTCGCTGGCTTACGGCACCGGGTTGCGTGCCGGCGAAGTGGTCGCGCTCAAAGTGAGCGACATCGATAGCCAGCGCATGACGCTGCGCGTCGAACAGGGCAAGGGCCTTAAGGATCGCTACGCGATGCTCTCACCGGTTCTGCTCGAGCGCTTGCGAGTCTGGTGGCGCGTGGCACGCGCCCAAGGCAAGATGCCCGATGGCGGCTGGTTATTCCCGGGACTCGATCCGGTCGACCCGCTGACTCCACGGCAACTGAATCGCGCGATTCGCGCTGCGGTCGAAGCTGCACAAATCGACAAGCGCGTATCGATGCATACGCAGCGCCACAGTTTTGCCACGCACCTGCTTGAGCAGAAGGTGGATATCCGCGTGATTTAGTGCTGCTGGGCCACAAGAAGCTTGAGACCACGGCACTTTACGTCCAGGTCGCCACCGACTTGCTGCACGAAGTCGTCACCCGCTGGAGCGCCTGCGTACCGAGTAACGCACGCGCGGTCAGATCCGATGCTGGAGGTCGCGGACATCTTCCGCGCCTGCGGGCCAATGTGGCGACGCACAGTAGCGTTGAGCCTGGGGCAGTTGAAGGTGATGTCGGCCATCGAACAGTGCTGCAGCGCGGCGCTGGGCGGACACGTGTTGCGCTGTTCGGGCTGTGCACGAACCGAGATCGCCTATAACTCATGTCGAAATCGCCATTGCCCGAAGTGTCAGGCCAGTGCCGCACGCCGCTGGCTCGAAGCGCGCGAGGCTGATCTGCTCCCGGTCGAGTACTATCACGTCGTCTTCACGCTTCCCGCACCGATCAGTGCGATCGCCTGGGATGACAAGCGCGTCATCTACGGGCTGCTGTTCGACATCGCGGCCGAGACGCTACGCACCATCGCGGCGGACCCCAAACACCTAGGCGCCAACATTGGCGCCACGCTCGTGCTGCACACATGGGGCTCAGCGCTCACACATCATCCGCACGTGCACGGCATTGTCCCGGGCGGCGGCCTGTCAGCCAATGGTGAACGATGGATCGCTTGTCGGCCTGGCTTCTTCTTGCCCGTGCGTGTGCTCTCGCGCCTGTTCCGCAGGCGCTTCCTTGAAGCGCTCACTGATGCGCATCAGCGTGGACTGCTTCAGTTCTTTAGCGAGTACGCGCAGCTCGCTGACCGAGCGGCTTTCGCGCAGTGGCTCGCGCCGCTGCGCACCTCGGAATGGTTCGTGTATGCCAAGCGCCCGTTCGCGGGCCCTGAAGCGGTGCTCGCGTACCTCTCACGCTATACACATCGCGTCGCCATCTCCAACCAGCGCTTGCTCGCCTTCGACGAGCGTGGCGTGAGCTTCCGTTGGAAGGACTACCGCGAGAACGGTCGCACCCGCCAAAAGGTCATGACGCTCGAGCCCGGCGAATTCATGCGCCGCTTCCTGCTCCATGTGTTGCCTACCGGCTTCCATCGAATTCGCCACTATGGACTGCTCGCCAACCCGGTGCGCCGCGCCAACCTGGCGAAGATTCGCACGCTGCTCGGCGTTGCGCCCAACCTCAGCTCAGCACCGCACGAAGCGGCCGTCGTTGATCAACCGACCTTCATCTGTCGGCACTGCGGCGCGCCGATGCTCGTCATCGACATTCTGACGCGCACCGTACCAATTCGTGCTCCACCGGAGGGAACACGGCAATGAATGTCGCGCTCATATCTAGCGCCCAATCGTCGGCTTTGCGTCAACGCGGCCGAAGAGTGGACGGTTGCGCCTTCGACTTCATACACACCTGTATAGCCGGATTCCGAACTCCCAAGCGAACGCCGCATCGCCTCCAGTCCGGCATCGACGTCTCTTCCAGTGCTCGCATCGCTCGACGTCGACCTACAACACACGCCGGACAGACTGATCAATCACCATAGCGAAGACGCCGGCCGCCTCAGACCACTCCGCGGTTTCCTTCCTCGAGGTTTATTTAACGCCTGCCCACACGCGTTATCGTTGGCTCGTGAGCCTTTGGTCGAGGGCAGGCGTCGAACAAACCTAAACGACTCCTGTCCGACGCGGACCGATCAGTGGTGGGCTCCTTCGCCAGTTTAAGGTCGGACCGAGTTTGTCCAAGAACGGACACCTAATTTCCGACCACGGATCGTCAACAAGCGCCCATTCGAAACAACATCCAGATTGGATTGTCCTGTTCCATTTTCGCCTGTGGGTTGAGCGTATCCCACAATAGGGTTTGGCTTACGGAGAAATCTGATTCAAGCCGGTGTGTAAATCGCGAGCTTCAATGCGGGGTCGTCGTTCGCCTGAAAGCTGGCGTAGTCATAGCGTTGTGTGCCGCGCTCGGGATGGATCAGCACCTTCTGCCCGGACGCGCCGCCGCGAATATCGTGCGCAATCCACCATTTCGCAAACTCGGCGCTGTGCGCACGAAGTCGTTCGACCAGTTCGACAAAGGCCGGATCGTCGGCATATAGATCATGCGTTGCGCGAAACAACGCAATCATGCGACGCGCCTCTTTAGTCCAGGTCGCGCCGAAAAGCCGGCGCGAATCCCGTTCGATGAACATGAACACCAGAATGTTGCGATCCGCTTCGGCAAGGCGCTCGAAGCCGAGTAGATCGGCCGCCGCTGCATTCCAAGCCAACAAATCCCAACGCCTGCCCGTGATATAGGCGGGAAGCTCGAGAGTCGCAATCAGATTCACGATTGGTGCTGGCACGCTTTCACGAATGAAGGTTTGCCGTTCGCCGCTGCGTGCTAGAGCGCGCAAATGTGCCGCCTCGACTTTGCCAAGCTGCAGCGCGCGAGCCAACGCTTTGAGGGTGGTATCGGACGGACTCACCGTGCGGCCCTGTTCGAGGCGTACATACCAGTCCACGCCAATGCCGGCGAGTTCGGCAACCTCCTCGCGACGTAATCCGGGCGTGCGACGCCGCCGTCCGTTGTTGATTCCCACCGATTCAGGGCTTAGCTTCTCGCGCCGTGAGCGCAGGAAATCGCCAAATTCGCTTCGGCTCGCAGTTGTCATGACCTTCCATCCTCAAGGAGGTACGCCGGAATCCCAGGATAGTCCCAGGCCTTGTTACCAATGCTACGCCTGTCAGAATGACCTCGTCCAATCACCACTGAAGAGGAACACAGATGAAAGCAGCGATCTTGAAGACGCTTGGCAAGCCGCTTGCGATTGAAGACGTAGCCGATCCTGTATTGGGAACCGGCGAAGTGATTGTCGACGTCGCTGCCGCGCCAGTGCTGTCGTATGCGCAGGAAGTGTTTAGCGGCGAGCGCCGCTACCTGATCGATTTGCCGATCGTGCCTGGCTGCGGGGCAATCGGTCGCGTACGTGCGTTCGGCCCCGACGCTACACGCCTGAAAAAAGGCGACTGGGTTTTCTGCGACCCAACCGTGCGGTCACGCGATGACGCGCTGACGCCCGACATAACATTGCAGGGCTGGAGTGCGCGCGGCGACGGTGGCCTGCGACTCGCGCGCCATTTCCACGACGGCCCATTCGCCTCGCAAATGCGCGTGCCAACTGAAAGCGCCATTCGCATTGGTGAGATCGATCCCGCTGATGCCGCGAAATGGTGCGCGCTCAATACCATGCTGGTTCCGTACGGCGGTCTGCTTGCGTCGAATCTGCAGGCTGGCGAAACATTGCTTGTGAGCGGCGCGACCGGCAACTTCGGCAGCGCATGCATCGCTGTCGCCCTCTCGATGGGTGTGCGCCGCGTGATCGCGCCGGGCCGCAATGAACGCGTGCTAGCAGATCTGCAAAGGCGCTTCGGCGAACGCATCCGTACCGTGAAGCTTAAAGGCGACGAAAACGATGATCAGGAACAGATGTGTGCGGCTGCCGGAGCACCCATTGACTGTGTGATCGATCTGCTGCCGCCTTCTGCGACCACGAGAACGGTGCGTGCGGCGGTGATGGCCGTGCGGCCGTACGGACGTGTTGTGCTGATGGGCGGCGTCGGCATGCTCGGCGGTGACGGTCTTGATTTGCCCTATCCGTGGATCATGCGCAACGACATTACCGTGCGGGGCAAATGGATGTATCCACCGGAAGCGGTCACGCTTATGGCCGGCCTGATTCGTGGCAGTCTGCTCGACCTCGGACACTTCGATGTGACATCCTTCAAACTCGAGGACGTGAACGAAGCCATCAGTCATGCTGCGGCGAATGGCGGCCCGTTCAGGATGACGGTGGTCCAACCATGAACGCGGTTTCCCCCGCGCTTTGGTCAGGCCGATCCCAGCGCGCCGGCTTTCGTCAAACAATGCCACCCCGATCGCGCCTGACATCTAACTAGAATTGGGTTGACGAGATCTTGTTACGCGAAACTCCTGATGCGAAATCTAAGGCGAAGCGAAAATGGAGAGCTGGCTGTCGACAATGTCTGCTTGCAAAGCTGCGTAAAACGGCCGCTTTCTATGAAGTCAGCTGGTCGTCTAGGGTGTGCACCGTAAAAAAGCGGCGCTTTCCAGCGGGTGCAAACTCTGCACGGCAAATGTTTTAGCCAGAAGCAACCGGAGCAGCTATGGAGGCAACGAAGTGGCTGAAGCCTTCGGTGATGCGTTTCGCAAATTTGTGACAGCGCAAGTGTGCAGGGCGTAACGCGAGTGAACGCCGAGCAGACCTCGAAGAGGTCGATGCGCAGGCCGACCCGACAGCCCTATCGGGGAAGGCTGATACGACTAGGCGAATAACCTTCCACCAGAGCGATACGCTTATCGTGCGAGCGAAACGCCTAGCAAGCGGTGATGGAGGTGGGAGAGCGACTGCATTGAGGGCAAACAAACGTCGTTGACGCCGACCTTGGCGACCTGACCGCCCTCAAAACGTTGTGGCAAGAGACCAAGGAGCTGGTGGGCAGGTTGAACCGCACGCTGCGCGGCTGGGCGAACTACTTCAAGGTAGGCCCAGACAGACGCGTGTATCTGGCACTCGACAGCTACACCGCTACGCGGTTGCGTCCGAGGTTACATACACGTACAAGCTTCGACGTCGCAGGGGCGGTACTCATCCATCCCAGCACTTCTACGAGCACTTCGGTCTCGTGCGTCTGACCGCTCCCTGGTTGTAAACCCGCCGCGTACGAAGGCGTGATGTCTTGTACGAGAGCCGGATGCGGGAGATCTGCATGTCCGGTTCGATAAGCGGGATGTGGGAACGGAGCTAGGGCGAGGTGTCTAGGGCACCGCCGCGCGAAAGAGGCGGCAAAAGACAGATCGAACCTACTGCCACTGCGCCGCATCTCGAATTTACCGTCATGTCTCATTCGGCGTTCCCCAGATCCGACCTCCAACTTGCAACTCCCGACCGAAGACAGCAACGGATACGCGCTGCCTCAATACTTCTAATTCAACCGATTAGCCGGTGCCATCACTTTGAAGGACACGGGCTCATCGGCGCCCTCGTTAATGTGCGTTTGGATAACCCGCTTCTGTTCGTTCTTTCTCCAGATGCACGTGATCTGCCTTGCGCGCCGCACGAATGCCGAGCAGCCCGGCGAAGGCGGAGATCGCCCCGCCCAACGTCAAGACCAGTGTAGCCGCCCAGGCAACGTGGCTAATGCTTTCTGATGCCGCATTGCCCGCCTCACGCGCCTTTTGTTCGCCTGCTTGCTTCAGAGACTGAATTTTCGCCATCGCCTGGTTGTAAGTCTGCTCATAGTTGTCCGCGATCTGCTCAGCTTCGGCCCTAGACTTCCCGGTACGCGCAACGATGATGTTCACAAGCGCATCGCGATCCGTTGCATCCATCGCAGGCTGCGCCTTCTGCTTTAGACGATCGAAGAACGCTTGAAGGTCGGTGTTGGCGGCTTGAGGATTAGCGGCTGCGTCCTTCGCGCTCGACGCGCCTTCTGCCGATGCGGAATTTGCCGCGGAGGCAATTTGTCCTGGCGACAAAGCTGGCTTCCCGCTTTGCTGCAGTAGGGTCTTAAGATTGTTTTCGAGGTCGCCAATCTGAGGCGTCAAGCCGTTCTGATCGAGGACCGCCTTCACGCCCGATGCAACGGTGGGCGTGACCGCAGCGATCCCCTGACCTGCCAAGGAAAGCCCTTGTCCTGCCACGCCAGCCGCAGTGCTTACGACGCCGCTAGCCGCACTCGATACAAAGTAGAGCGTCGCCAACGTGGTGAGTGCCCACGTCAATACGCCATGAAGTGCCCCGTACCGTGGAGCCGAGCGGCCCGCAAAAAATCCGCCAATTGCCAGCGCGATCAGCGTTGACACACCCACCCATATGCTTGCTGCCGTGCCAAAGCCACTGAACGGATTGCGATTTGCCAGCGGATCGAACGCACCGGCGCCGATGGCCGTGCCTAGAACCGAGAGGAATAGGTAGGTCATTAAAGCAATGACGAAGCCTACGAAGGCGGCGCCCCACGACACGCGCGGTACGCGCACTCGATGTTCAGCAAACGTTGAATTCAGAGATTTCATTGATGTTCCTCATTGTGGTGTGCTATTTGTTCGCGCCAGTGACATCGCTGTTAGACTTGCCTCAAGACTAACGACGGCATGCAAGGGTAATTTTTAGTCGTGGCGCAGCTCCTTCACGTCTTCGCGCGCAAAATCCCCGTGCCTTCAAGCGACACCCCCAGGATCTAAAGCTCTCCGCTAGCGCTGAGCTTGGAGACTTCGACCGTTGCAACGGCATTTCTTGCCCACACGTCGAGTCGTTGGAAGCGTGCTCACTTTTCTGACGTGAGAGAGGTAAAGATCAATGCTTTAGACTGCGTACCAATCTGCGGTCCAGACGATCCACCCGCCAGTCTGTAGCAGCGCTCACTTCGGCCACGCACTTGCAATGCGCCTCCACGTATTGCGGCGAGCCAAAGGCTGAACGTCAGCCGGGGACAACAAGTACCTCATGCGCTTTAGTCAGAAGCTCGGGTATTGCTTTTGTAGCGTGGCATCGACCGATGGATCTACTGATCGATTATTGTCTTGTGTCGACGCAATTTTGGTCGCCTAATGCGACTCGGTTGTCGTTCACGTTCCTAGCACAGCCGCGTAGACCGCGAGAAGCAGGAGCGGTGGTCTATTGTTCGGCTATGCGTTCTATCGTTTCTTCAATGATGTCTTTTTCTCCGGTCTTCTTCTCCGTAAAATTCAAAGCGCCCGTCGTACGAAACCGTGTCGTACGGATGCCAAGTCTAATGGCCAGCGGCGAAAATGCCATGATGCATTCGCACCACTTGAGGTGAAGCATTTGCTTCTAGAAACTGGCGCGATTCCCGCTAAGACTGCCGAATTGAGCAGACAGCAGTAGAACACCTAAAAAGAAGGGAAAAGAGAATGAGTCAACATAGCGAAGGGACGAGCCAGGAAGAACAGACGGCAGCGGACGACAAGGTCTTGCGCAAGCAGACCGATCGGCGGCAGTTGCATCAAATACTCAGCGGCTTGACCGAGGGGGTCGTGCTGGTCGAGCCCGATCAAACGATTGTCTGGGCCAATCAGGCTGCGCTTGAGATGCACGGCGTAACGGAGATGAACGAACTGGGCGCGGATGTTACAGATTATCGCGCGCGCTTCCGCTTGCGCTATCGCAACAATCATCCGGTGCTCCCCGGAAGCTATCCGCTCGATCGCGTCATTGCCGGCGAACAGTTCAGCGATGTTGTCGTTGAAGTCGAGCGCATGGATGGAAGTGGCTCCCATCGGGTGCATCGAATTCGAAGTCTGGTTCTAACCAACGCGGACAACGAACCCGATTGTCTTGCCCTCATCTTGCACGATGCCAGTGATTGGGCGAGCGCGGAGCAACGTTTTGAGAAGACGTTTAACGCCAACCCGGCACCCGCGCTCATCTGCCGATTGCAAGACCAGCGCTATATCAAAGTGAATCAGGGCTTCTTGGAAATGACAGGCTACCTCAAAGAAGACGTGGTAGGGCGCTCTGTGCTCGAACTCGACGTGTTGGAGGGGGCCGAGCGGCGTGACATCGGCATTGAGCGCATTCGACAGGGCGCCACGGTCCCTCAGATGGAAGCGATATTGCGGCTTCCGGAGGGCGCCGCGAAGTTTGTGGTGGTCGCCGGCCAGCCGATCGAGATCGGCGACGAAGCTTGCATGCTATTTACGTTCATGGATCTCGAGCCCCGCCGACGCGCCGAGACGGCGCTTAAACAAAGCGAGGAGCGTTTCGAACGATCGTTTCGCATGAACCCGGTGCCGACCATTCTCTATTCGTCAGACGGCGGCAAGACACTCGATATCAATGACGCGTTCACCACGACTACCGGATTCACCGCGGAACAGATCGTCGGACGTCCAATTGACGAGACAGCCCTTTGGCTCAACGATGCTCACGGCAAGATCACCGAGTTGCTTGCGCAAACTGGCAGTATTCGAAGTGTAGAGTTTCAGATCAAGGCGGCAGGCGGCGGTATTCTCGACTGCCTCGTTTCGGCCGAGCCGGTCACGATCCACGGCACGGAGTGCGTGTTGATCGCGCTGCTGGACATCACCGATCGCAAGCGCTCAGAGATGGAGCTTGTATCCGCCATTGAAACGGTGATGCAAGATGCATCCTGGTTCAGCCGTACGCTCATCGAGAAGCTCGCCAACGTGCGCAAAGCCAATGCGCCCGACGCCGGCGCCCATCTGTCCGATCTGACCGCACGCGAATGCGAGGTCTTCAAGCATCTTTGCCGCGGACTGTCAGACAAAGAGATTGCCAAGGAACTTGAACTGTCGCATGCCACCGTGCGCAACCACGTCTCGACGATTTACGCCAAGCTGGACGTGCATAGCCGTGCCGAAGCGATCGTCTGGGCGCAAGCCCGGGGGCATTTCGCGTCTGAGCGTTGAACCGGTGCACGACCGAGACTCGATGCCTGTCGAATATTGCGCGCAGTCTTCGAGGGGTGATTCTCACTCGGCTCGCATGCATTTGCATCAGCAACGGTAGTGCAAACGAATCTGTCGTGGCCCGCTACGTGCTGGCATGCTGGCGACGTGAGATGTGCCAAACGTCGTAAGGCAAATGGACCAGCACATCGCATGCCTTTTTGTTTCAACCTCTTCTTTGGAGAAAACGATGGACAAGAACCGTGTCGAAGGTGCCGCTAAGCAAGTCAAGGGTTCCATCAAGGAAGCCATCGGCAAGGTGACAGGCGATCGCACGACTGAAGCTAAAGGCGCGGCGGAAAAGGCCGAGGGCAAAGTGCAAGAGACCGCTGGTAAGGCTCTTGACAAGGTCAAGGATGCGTTTAAAAAGTAAATTTTCTGGGGTGTCGATCGCGGTTCGATCGGCACCCCGAGGTCACCTAACTTAATGGAGTAAACGCACGATGTTCGAAAAAACGGAAGGCACGTTTCAGCGGGCCGCGGGCAAGGCGCAATCGGCAATCGGAAGTGCGACGAACGATGCATCAACGCAAGTTGAAGGTCTAGCGCGGCAAGCGGCAGGCGCGGCTCAACAAACCTATGGCGAGGCCCTAAACACCGTCCGGGATGTGACCAAGGACAGCCCTGTCGCGACGCTGGCGTGGATCGCGGCTGCGGCATTTGTGCTGGGCGCGCTTTGGGCGCGGCGCTGATACGCGGGGAGGCGTTGGTCGCCAGCCAGAGTAGCTATCCGTGCGGAGATTGTGCAGCGCTCGCAAGGCGGACGCTCGATGGCTGGATCTGATGGTGGGACTTGTGCCGAACAGAAAGCTTCGTCTGTTAGATCGCCTGGCATTAGCGGTCTGCGCGCAGCCAGTCGTCAGCACGACCCAGAGATCGTCACTGTCTACAGCGCTCGCTATGATGAAATCGGTGGGTTGCAGTTCTTGTGCTGGCATTAGGTGTCGCAATTTTTACAATAGCTGGTTTGATTGGTACGCGTGTGGCCCGCAACGAAGTTCATCGTGCTTTCGGACACAAAGAAGCGCAGGGTGTTGATTGAAGGTTCGACGTTGAAGTGTGGAACATGTCACTTTTCCGGGGGAGATTGCTCTCCCTAGGCCTTGCTTGACCAACAAGAGGGACTTCAGGAAGTTCAGCGCTTTTATCGCGGGTTCTGACGTCGTTACTGGCAGAATCAGTAGCCCTATCTTCGGCCGGCATTAGAGCGGCAATAAGGTAGCCGTGCGTTCAATGGGAATAAGTTGAAATATGCCCATCAATGCCCGCGGCGCTTTTCCCGGTTTAGGTCGTGAAATCAGCATGTTCTCTCAGGTTCCGGTGCCTCGGATGGCCGGAATCTTTAAGCCGGCCGACTTCGGGCCGGCTTTTTTTTATAGTGAAAATAGGCTTTATTCAACCACTTCTTTTTTACTTGTAATTCTTTAAGGGTGCACTAATATCGACTAGCAGCGCCAGGCTATTGGTTGGCCGGCTGGAACCTGAGAGACAGAGCCGAAGCAATTGACCTGCCCGTTTTTCTAAGACCACTGCGTTCTAGCAATAACGGCTTGGGTTGAATTGGTTTCTAAGCGCTGGCGATACGCCAGCGGCGTGTCGTAGTTCAAGCTCGAATGCGGTCGAACCTCGTTGTAATGCCGTCGCCAGTCGTCAATCACGATCTTGGCTTCAATCCGATTGCGAAACCATTCCATAGCAAGACATTCGTCACGGAATTTACCGTTGAAGCTTTCGTTCGTGCCGTTCTGCCATGGCTTGCCGGGATCGATTAACGCCGATTCGATCTTCTCCGATACCACCCACTTGAGCAACGCTGCGCTGACGAATTCGGGGCCGTTGTCGCTTCGCATATAGCGTGGCGCGCCGTGAACGCTGATTAGCTTGCTCAGCACCTCAATGACTCTGGCCGATCGGATCGAGCCAGACACATCTATGGCCAAACATTCACGCGTGTACTCGTCGACGACCGTCAGACACTTCAGTTGCTGGCCGTTGGCACACGCGTCAAAGACGAAATCGTAACTCCATACGGCGTTGCGAGCGCTCGGAGCAAGCGGTCGAGGACGCGAACCGGCAACGCGGCGTCGGCGTCGTTTGCGAGGCACTTGAAGGCCGGCTTGCGCCCACAACCGGCTGCACCGCTCCTTGCCGATGACGATCCCTTCGCGGCCCAGCATGATGCGGATGCGCCGCGAGCCGAAGCGGGGATAATCACCCGAGAGGCGTCGCATCATCTCCACGATCGGGCCGTTCTTGCCCGGCATGATGCTGATGTAACCGAGATTGGCGCGACTGACGTGAATCAGCGCACACGCACGTCGTTGACTCAGCCCGCGCGAAATGGCATAGCGGGCTTGCTCGCGGCGTGCCTGTGCGCTTACCATTTTTTTGCGGAAATCTCCCTCATGACCTCGATTTCCAGGTCACGCTCCGCCACGAGCTTCTTCAGTCGGTTGTTCTCGAGCTCTAACGCCTTCAATCGCTTGACGTCGTCACTGACCATTTCGCCAAATCGCTTGCGCCACGCGTAAATCGACGCGTCGCTGACACCGTGTCGCTTTGCCACCTCGGCAATCGGCGCACTGTCCGCCTCTCGCAAGATCCGAACAATCTGCTCATCGCTGTATCGACTCTTCTTCATGACGCGCTCCGTATGGATGCGCCGTTATCCTAGATCAATTCGGTCTCAAGTTACCGGGGCAGGTCACAATGTAATTTGGCTGGCGCTGCACCCTAGAACGCTCTCGTTTAACATTCTAGTATAGGTCGATTGATTTCATTTGGCTGAGAAAGAAAGTGATTCTTAAGACGGCAGTCGTGGATAAAAAGACTAGCAGGCCGAGCAAATGCATGCAAAACCAGTCTTTGTTGCTTGTCATTTGCGCTGCGCAAGCAGGCAATTGCCCAGGCAAACGCGGCTGAGCCACTTCTAGCTTGGGACGGCAGTGACCTGCCCCCGGTTTTAGTACGAAGTGAAGTTAAAGTCCGAGGCTAATAATTCCTTCGCTTCGTGCGCCTGCGCGAATCGCATCGGCGCCAGATAACCGAGCGAGCTGTGGGGCCGCTCGGTGTTGTACTCGATACGCCATTCCTCAATCAAATGCCTGGCATGGCGCATGGAAACGAACAGTGCTCGTTCAGGCATTCGTCGCGGAATCGCCCGTTAAAACTCTCGATGTAGGCGTTTTCCACGGGCCTGCCGGGCCGGATGAACGACAGCGTCACACCCACCTCATAAGCCCACGCATCCAGCACCGTACCAGCGAACTCCGGACCGTTGTCCACCGTGATGGAGCAGGCAAGCCGCGCATCTCGCGTAACCGTTCAAGCACCTGCTTGACCTGCAGACCCAGCAACGAGCTATCGACCTCGATAGCCAGGCACTCACGCGTGTAATCTTCGACCACGTTCAGACAGCGAAAGCGCCGACCATTGGCCAGCCCGTCGCTGACAAAGTCCATTGCCCAGCTCTGGTTCAGTCCCGTTGGCACCGGCAGCGGTTTGCGCTCGACAGCGGCAATGCGCTTGCGTCGCCGCTTGCGCACGCTCAGTCCGGCCTTGCTGTACAGCCGCCAGATGCGTTTGTGACTAGCCAGCCAGCCCTCGCGCCGCAACAGCACGTGAATTCGCCGATAGCCATAGCGTCGCTTTTGAGCTGCGATGGCCATCATCCGGCCAGTCATCGCTTCGTCGTCGGCTCGTCGGCGCGACTCATACTGGAACAGCGAGCGCGAAATCCCTACCAGCCCGCAGGCCCGGGTGACACCCATGGCGCGTTCGGTCATCAACATCTGGACCGCCTCGCGTTCGGCCTGCGGGCTTGCTATTTTCGCGACAACAGGTCCTTCAACGCAGGATTGTCGAGTATCGATTCGGCCAGCAGTCGCTTGAGCTTGTTGTTCTCCTGCTCCAGCTCCTTCAGGCGCTGGGCGTCGGAAACCGTCATGCCGCCGAATTGCCTTCCAATTGCAGTAGATCGCCTCAGAGATGCCGTGCTTTCGGCACAGCTCTGCGGGCTTCAAGCCAGCTTCGCCCTCCCTCAGCACGCCAATAATCTGTTCTTCGGTGAATCGCTTCTTCATGACCGCTCCTTGTCGGAACGGACTCCACGCCGTCAGCGTACAAATCTCAGGAGACAGGTCAGCACCGCAAACTAAGGGCGCCCACCCCCTCGGGCGAGCCGTTAATGCCTCGTGGCGCGGCAGTACGTCCGTCGCTTTTTCGGTAGTTCGACCAATTCGAACGATTGAACATCTTTTTTGGCGATTGATCTCTTCCTTCTCGCGCCGCAGCCAGGTCAGCCCATGAGATCGCTCAGTCTTTGGAGAACGCGCGATAATAAATGCATTTAGAAAGCAGCTTGTCGCAATAGTCAACTTTTCTGCATGTTTTTGATATCAGACGGTCGACGGACCGCGCTTTGTCTGCCCGGGCAACGATGTTTAACTACCTTAAGTTGTACGGCGACGACCAATGAGATATATTGCCCAACGCGCTGCAATCGAAACCATTGCTAAGAATACCGTCACCATAAGCATTGTCTTTTCGGTCCGCTTCGCCCGGTCCATGCGATCGATCATCAGTTCTGCTTCGGCATTACGCATTTTTGCTATCAAGCGTCGGACGCGATCCATTCGCTCGCGGCCGACGTCGTTCTGGACCAGCTTGGACGCTTTTTCGGTTCCCTCGTGCTCGGCAATTTCTATAGTGTATTTAAGCTCGGCTACCTTGTCGCCAAGAGCAAGCTCAAGAATGCTGAGTCGTGCAAGTTGCGTTGAGCTGTCTCGTACTAATTGCCTCAGTTGACCTAGTTGTTTCTTCACCTCGGCGACTGCAAGCACATATGGCGCGAGGTATGTTTCATTGCCGGTTAAGATGAATCCGCGCGGCCCAGTTTCCGCATCGGTTATCAATTGGAGGGTTTGCTCCAGCGCGGACATAACTTGATAAGTATGCTCTATTTGATCGTGTTGTTCGAGCAGGAGTCGATGGTACTCGAACGACGTCGACGCAGAGATGATGACGAGAGCGGCAAGGAGGGGAACCCGCCAATCGATCGATGCGAGGTACTGCCGCCCCTTTTTCAACATTGTCATCACACTGAAACTTAGAACCGCATAACCAGCGCGACGCCAGCCACCATTAGCAACGTGCCGAGCATCCGCAGCCAGGTGAGAGGATGCTCCGCCACGCCGATCAGGCCGAAATGGTCGATCGCCACCGATGCAACGAGGTTCGCGCATATAGTCAAGCCGTTGAGGGCTCCGACGCCTACCTTTTGTACCAGCGTCAGCCCTGCGAAAACCGCGACCGCACCAACGATTCCTCCAAGCGGCGCCCACCATTTCATATTGCGCAGACTGTCTAGCGTCGGCAGCGGCGTCGGTTGAATGCAGAATAACGCAAGGGCGAGAAAGCTGACCAGCAGGAACGATACGCTCGATGCAAGCCACGGATTGACTAGCGATCCTTTGAGCTCGCCATTGATCGGTGCACCGGCAGCCTGAAGTATTCCGCCGATGATGATGAAAGGATAAATCCACGCGCTGCTCATTATTTATCTCCGACTATCTAGGCTCAATTTCCGACTAAAAGCCGCGCGCCGAGGCTTAATAAGAGCGCGGGCAGCATGACAATCGCACCGACCTTCAGGAACTGCATGAAGCTCACTTCCTCGCCTTCGCGCCGGATGGAAGAGAGCCAGAGAATGGTCGCCAGCGAACCGGTGATCGAGAGATTGGGACCGAGGTCCACGCCGATCAGCAACGCATCGATCACGCGTTCGGGGCTATGTGCTTGCAGCACGGTCGCGCTTGCAATGAGACCCGCTGGCAAGTTGTTGATGGCGTTGCTGCCGAGCGCAATGACCACGCCCGACACCGCCGCCGTCACGGTCTGATTCTGCTGCGACGCGAGCGCCAGCAAATGCGAAAGCGCCGTGACGACGCCCGTATGCGCCAGCATCTCCACGAGCACGAAGAGGCCAGCCACGAGCGGCAGCACGCTCCACGATATCTCGCTCATCAGCTCGACCGGAGATTGACGTTCTTTCACGAGCACCACCAAAGCGGTGCCGACGCCGAGGATCGCAGTGGGCAGGCCGAGTTGCATGTCGAACGCGGAGACGGTGAGCAGAGCCACCGCCGTGACGCCGATGCCCGCGAGCGTCACTTTGCCGTTCGCGCTGAGCGGTTCGACGTTCAGATCGCGAGCGCACGAGCCAGCGAGTTCGTCGCGCTGCGTCCAGCGCAGCATGAAATACGTCGCAACGATCGACAACACCGAAGGCAAGGCAAATCGCGCAATCCACGAGCCCAGCGCGGGCGTGTGATTCGCGTAAAGCACGAGATTCGCCGGGTTCGAAATCGGCAACACGAAGCTCGCCGCGTTGGCGATGAACGCGCACACGTACAAGAGCGGCAACGGCTTCGTATGCGCCTTCTTCGCCGCCGCGAAAACAGCGGGCGTGAGCACGACGGCGGCGGCATCGTTCGAAAGGAACGTCGTCACCACGACACCGACGAGATACACGAGCAGAAAGAGCTTTCGGGGCGAGCCCCTGGCATGGTTCACGGCAAGCACCGCGATCCAGTCGAACAGGCCTTCGCGCCTGCCGAGTTCCGACAGCAGCATCATGCCGATGAGAAACAGGTAGACGTCGCTTCCCTTGCCTATCGCCTGCCACGCGAGATTCAGCGGTAGCAACCCGAGCGCGACGAGCAACACGGCGCCCGTGACCGCCCAGATCGCCTCGGGCCATTTGAAGGGACGCAGGATGACGCCGGCAGTCGCGGCAAGCCCGATGCCCCAGGAGAGAAAAATCGGATTCATGTAGCGAGAGAGGGTTCGTTGGCAGAATCGCGATGGATGCCGCATGCCTTCTTGAGCGCGCTGCCAAAGAATAGCCACAACAAGAGCGAGCCGATGGACACGGCTCCGAGTACGAGAAACGCAACCTTATAACCGAAGTGCTGGGCGAGCATGCCGCCGAGCGCCGGACTGAGCGCCGCGCCGATTCCCTGCACGGTCATCACCACGCCCTGCCCGACATTCACGCGCCCCGTGCCTTGTAGCAAGCGCACGACGAGCGCGGGAACGGCCACGCTTTGCAGCCCCGCGCCGATGCCGTCCAGCGCCTGCACGGGCCACACGCCCCAGGCGTTGATGAACATCGCCGCGACCAGACCGCGCAGCGGCAGTGCAAGAAAGGTGATGAGAATCACGCCCCAGTAACCGATACGTTGAATGATCCGGCTTGCGAAAAACGCGGCGGCCACCATCACGAGTTGCGCGATGACGATGGTTTGCGCGGTAAAGGCGCTTGGATCGCCCTTGTGTGCCGCGACGACGGCAAGGCCATAGAGCGGCAACATCGCCGCATTGCCGAGGTGGAACATCGCGAGTGAAGCGGCAAGCAGCAGCAACGGCTTGCACGTGAGCAGCATGCGAAAGCCGCTCGCGTGCTCGTGTTCGCGCTCCTTCGAGGACGAAGCGCCGAGCCCGCGCGCACTATCGTGATCGATCGAATCTCGCCGGATCAGAAGCGTGGAGATCACGGTCATCGCGCCGAACAAGCCCGCGAGCACGAACACCGCGCCGAAGCCGAAGCGCCAGCCGAGCCACCCCGAAAGCGCTGCGGCCACGACATTGCCTGCGTGATTGGCCACCTGATTGCGCCCGAACTGGCGGTCGAAACCGCGTTCGCGCACCATGCCGAGCGTGACGCCAGCCACCGCCGGACCGAGCGCCGCGCCCGTCACCGCCGTGAGGATCTGCGAGGCGGCGACCATCCAGTAATCGTGCGATACCCATAGCACGAGCGAGGCGAGCGTCGTCATCACGCCTGCCACGACGATCAGGCCGCGCTTGTAACGCGTGGCATCGACGAGTGCGCCCGCTGGCGAGGTCGCGAGCATCCCCGCAATGCCACCGAGCGTCATCACGGTTCCGATAGCATCCGTATGCCAGCCCTGAGCCTGCAAAAAGACCCCGAGAAATGGTCCGATGCCGGCTTGCACATCGGCCATGAAGAAGTTCAGGCCTTCCAGCGCGTAAAGAGGATTCATTGGGCGATCACCAGTGACGTCCGTTCTTGTTGGGGCCAAGCTGCGAGCCGAAAATGCCGTGCTGGGGCCACGCGTTTATTGCGTGCGCGTCCGAACCGAGTCTGCCGGGTTGCAGCGCACGGCCGGTGTCGGCAATTCCCGGCAACTCGATCGAATCCTCGCCGACGCGCCCGTCAGCGGTTCGTGCTGTCACGGTAAGCAGCATCGAACCGGACGCCGTCACCGATGGCAGGGAAGCTTCCCACACGCCGTTCTCCGTCTCGCTGGGTGCGAGGGCGATTGCTATTCCTTCGAGGTTTGCCGCGACGGAAACGACCGCGTCATTGGAAACCAGCGCGCGCAGCTTCGGTTGCAGCTCTGCGGCGTTCAGTGCGAAGCGTCTGCGATACAGCCGCCGGTCGCAGGGTTGCGTAATCATGACGAAGGGATACGCCGCGTCCAGGCGGTGAAACCTCCAGCTCACCGCGCCGCCATCGACTGCGACTACGGAGAAGCCGGGCTGACCCTCGTCTTCTTCTATCTGCCCTGTCGAGCGGGTGGCAGCGTAGACGACGTAACCGTCATTGAGCAGCTCGTTATAATGTGTGTGCCCTGTATCGACGATAGCGACGTTGGCCTGCGCAAATGCGCACGCCAATGAATCGCCGTCGTCGATATCGGACGGGTACGCGTGCATGAAAACGACAGGCGACGCGCGATCGGAAGCCGACCGGTCGAGTTCGTGGTCCAGCCATTTCCGGTCCGCGCTCGAGAGCCGAAAGTCCGGGCCGCCTCGCCCCGCGGTCACGACATCGAGAAAGATGCACCGGTGACCCTTGACGATGCGCGACATCGGCAGCGGCGCTTCGAGGAAAGCGTTGAACGCGTTTAGATTTCCCGGCTCGAAATCGTGATCGCCGGGAATCGCGTAAAGCGGCACGCGAAGTTCGTGGATGACATCAACAATGCGCTCGAACTGCTCGGGCGTGCCGTTGTTGGCGTTATCGCCCGGCAGATACGCGAAATCGATACGCTCCGACAGATGCCGGTTCACGTTGGCGACCATCGCCCTCAAGTGGTTCAGGCTTTGGTAACCATCGTCGGATGAAGCGTGCAGATCCCCGAAATGTACCCAACTCAGCATGTCGCTCTCCTCGTCGTGCTTGCTTTACGCGTCGATCAGTTCGGCGATCTCGTCCACTTCGATCGTGCAGCCATGACGATTCTTGACGCCATGCCCCCACGCCTGGACATGCGCGCCCGGAGTCAGATACGCGACCAGTTCGGCGGCGGCATGCGGCGGCATGCGCAGCGACGTGCCATCGTCGAGCAATGCGCCGCGCAACTCGCCTTTCGGACCGAAGAGCGAGAGCACGACTTCACCGCTCGCGTCGATCGGCTCGCGCTCGACGTGCGGCTTCTCATGCGGCTTGCCATCGTGATGCGGGCCTTCGTCGAGAATGACCTTGCCCGTCTTCGTCACGAGCGCGACCGCCGCGATCATGTCCGCTCCGCGCGGCTTCACGCCACGCACGCCGACTTCATCGCCCACGGCGATTTGCCGCGCGATCTGGCGAGACAGATGAGGCGGAAAATGAACCTGCCGCGCATGACGGGCGCCGAGCACGAAGCCATCCAGTTCGCCGTGCGGATTCAGAAGGAAGCGCGTCACGGTGCCACGCGTTTCGGGAAGGCTGTCAGGGTCGATCCAATGCATGTTTTGATTCCTCGTTCAGATGTCGATGAAAGTTCGCTTGTAACCGGCAGCTTCAAGGGTTGGCCGGAGCGCGGTCATAAAGCCGCGTGAGTTTTCCCGGTGCGCCGAATGCCGTTGCCTGAAGCGCGGTGCCGTACTGATTGCGCGTGCCGTAGCCTTGCGCGGATACCTTCGCGCCCGTGTGGACAAGACTCGGAAACTGCTGCGCGACCGGAGGCGTGAGCTTGATGACGGTGCCATCCGCGAGAATCACGCCGTCCGGTTCGCCGCGCGGAGCGGTCGTGACATGGGCCACTTGCCCCTGTGCGCTCAGATGCGCGAGCCCCGCGCCACGCAATTCACGCGGCATGGGTTGCGCGCCCGGAAGCGGCGGCGTATCGACGAGTTGCTGGCCGCTTCTCGAATCCGCGATGCGTTGTGCCTTGAGATTGCCGCCCGCATCGCGCAAGCCGCTGATTTGCACGCTGTCGCCGGGACGCATCGCGGAGACAAGCTGCGCGCTCATATGCGGCGGAAAGCGCACGAGCGCGCCGTCGTCGGTCAGGAAGCCGTCGACGTCGCCATCCGGATTGGTGAGGAAGCGGGCCACCGTGGCCCGTGTGTCCACTGCCGTGCCGGCGTCAGTTGATTCGAGCGGAGCCTGACCAGGCGGCGGCGCGGGCATGGCAGTCGGTGCGGGCGCAGCGGCAACCGGCGGCGGTACGACGGGCGCCGCTGCCGGTGGCGCAACGGGTGTCGCCGCGGCTTGCGTCTGAGCGACGCAGCCCGTGCTGGTCACGAGCAAAGCGGCACAAGCCGCCGCGCCGAACACGCGAACAGCGTTGAGTTGAATGGGATACTTCGAGGTCGATTGCATGACTCACTCCTCCACTAGGTGCGCAGTCTTTTGCAAGCCCTATGCCATGAGCCTCGACCCCTTGCAGCCTATGGGTGACGCCATGTCACGCGACCATGGTGTCAAGGAATCGGACACATGCAGTCCGGTTGCTTGACACTTGCCGTTTTTCGAAGTCATCGTCAAGATCCTCGCCCACGACGCCGTGTATCGGCAAATGGCGACTGCTCGTGATTGGCGATGCACGCCAGCTTGAACGCACATTCCAGATCGTGCGCGGCGACTCGAAGGTGCACGCCATTAGCGAGGCATCGCTAGCGCGCAACGTGCCCAGCACGATCGACTGCATTGACCTTGGCTTGATCTCCGACGAGCTGCCTTTCGGCGAACTGTCGGCGCTTGCCGGAGATGCCGCATATCGCTGTATCGCTATATCGATATATCGCGCGGGCCGTCGAACTGGCCGAGGCAAACAGATCGATGCCATCTGCACCGCGCCGCTCAACGAGGAGCGTTGCATGCGGGAGGGCACAAGTATCCGGGCCACACGAAAACGCTTGCGCATCTGACGGGCGTGGATGACGTGTCGATGATGCTGGTTGCGCCGAAGCTGCGCATGATCCACGTGACGACGCACATTGGCATCATCGACGCGATCCGCAAGATCGAGCCGGGCTCGTCCGGTGCATCATCGAGGGCAGCAAAGCGACGCTTGTCTAGGCCGGTATAGCGAAGCCGCGCATCGGTATGTGCGGGAACAATCCGCATGCGGGCGAAGCCGGCATGTTCGGCTTTGCCGAGGAAGAGAAAAAGATCATTCCCGCAGTAAAGACGCTGCAGGAAAACGGCATGGACGTGACCGCACCGTTGCCTGCGAACATGCTCTTATATCACGCAAGAGGGTTCTGATCTCGTCGTCGCGACATATCACGATCAGGGACACGGGCCCGTAAAAGTGCTAGTGCTTGAGGCAGGCGTCAACGTAACGGTCGTACTAAAAATGATTCGCACGTCGGTGGATCTAAGTGACCGCATTTGATATCGCCAGTGAAGGCGTTACGGATCAAAGCAGCTTGGTCGAAGCGTTGCGTCGGGGGTGAGCAGCTTGCGACGCGCCGGTAAGGGCGGAAATATTTGCGCTATCTCCCTAAAGATGACGAAGTTTTTATGAAGCTTACGCTTCAGTCGGTCGGATACATGTCGTTAAGCGGACAGTAAGGAGCTTCCGTGCCGTCAAAGCAAGGCTGGAGGCAACTGCCAGCCCGGCCGACTTGAAAGGTCACCGGTTCAGAGCTCGACTCCGTGTTCACGATGACCGCTTCGATTTCTCACGATATTCTTGCCGTTCCCGCAGCCGAAACGACGGCATCCGTCGCGCCGATCACCTTCACGCCGCCTATCACGCCGTGCCCCGCACCAGCGAACATCGCGGCCAGACCGCCGTTCCCGTTGTGCTCTCCCATGCCGACGCAAGAGGCTTTGCACGGCGTGCGCTTCGACTTTAACGACGGCTGTCGCATAGTTTTGCCCGAAGGCCAATGGCATGTCGTGCTGCGTGACTACGAGACCAACAACGTACTGTTCCAGACGGATATCGGCGTGGGCGCGGTGGCAAGCGGCAAGAAGTATTTTGTCCCGTTCGAACTGGAAGTCCAGCGGCGTGGCAAGCATGCCGATGCGGCATTCATTCATCGCTTCGACGCAAACGATCGCGAGGTGCTGATTCAGTTTCCCGTCGGCACGCTAGGCGATCTGATGGGCTGGTTCCCTTACGCAGTCAAGTTTCAGCGCAAGCACCACTGCAGGCTTACCTGCGCGATGTCCGCGCTGATTGCGCCGCTTTTTCGCCGCGCCTATCCGGACATCGAGTTCGTCACGCATGAGGAAGTGAAGCCGGAGCGCTATTACGCGACCTACAACATCGGCCTGTTCTTCGACGATGAAGCGCACACCTGGCAGCCCGCCGATTTTCGGCACGTCGGGCTGCATCGCACCGCGGGTCACATTCTCGGCGTGGACCCGGAAGAGATGCGCCCGGACATCGTGCTCGCGGACGACACCCGGCCGATCGCGGAGCGCTACGTCGTCATCGCGGTGCAAAGCTCGACGCAATGCAAGTACTGGAATCATCCGACCGGCTGGCGCGAGATCGTTTCGTTCCTGAAGGATGCCGGGTATCGCGTCATCTGCATCGATCAGAAAGCGACGCATGGCTCGGGCATCGTCTGGAACCATATCCCGCACGGCGCGGAGGACGAAACCGGCGATCGCCCTCTGGAGGAACGCGCACGCTGGCTCAAGCATGCCGACTTCTTCGTCGGCCTGTCGAGCGGACTCGCATGGCTCGCGTGGGCATGCAATACGCCAGTCGCGATGATCAGTGGCTTCACCGCCGAGAACAACGAGTTCGCCACGCCGTACCGCGTCATCAACTACCACGCCTGCACGGGCTGCTGGAATGACGTGCGTCATCGCTTCGATCATCAGGACTTCTTCTGGTGCCCAAGGCATAAGGACACCCCGCGTCAGTTCGAATGCACGCGCCTCATCACGCCCGAGCAAGTGAAGCGCACGTTGCAGCGCATTCCTGGCTTCGGCGAAGGGTTGAAGCAAACCGCCGCCGACTGTTCCTGATCAGACCGCGACTCCCGAACATTTTTTGCCACCGCGCTTTCATCAACGAGCGTGAGGGCCGCACTCATACCAACACGAAGAAATGAAGCCGCTTACTTATCGCCGCAAGTTTTGTCTGCATGTGTTCGGTAGCCGCCGACGCGGGTTGTCGCGCCTCCTCTCGGGCATGTTCGCACTGCTGGGACTTCAGGCCTCCCTGATGCCTGCGGCGCAGGCCTACACCGCCGAGGTTGCGAGCGGCACCACGGTCACCGGCGAATCCGTGACTGGCACGCAGAACGTGTCGGGCGGCGGCTACGCGAATGCATCGACGGTCTACGGCACGCAAAACGTTCTCGGGGGCGGCTCCGCGTCGACCACGACCGTGTATGGCGCGCAAAACGTCGCGTCGGGCGGGCGCTCGACGGGCGTGACCGTTTCGGCAGGCGCACGCGAAACGATCGCCGCAGGCGCGACGGTAACGGGGCTTGCCGTGACCTCGGGCGCGGTGCTGATCGCCACGACCTCGGGCACGATCAACGGCACGAACGCGGACGGCTCGACGTTCAACGTCGGCGGCAATGTTGCGAGCGGAATCAAGCTCGCCAGTCAAAGCCAGCTCGAAGTGCTGGCGGGCGGCGTGGCGAGCACCACGCAGGTGCTGGGCGGCACATTGAACGTGGATGCGGGCGGGCGCGCGGTCAACACGCTGGTCACGAGCGCCGGCACGCAGAACGTGGCGGGCTCGGCCTACTACACGACCGTCACGAGCAACGCGCTGCAAAACGTCCAGGCGGGCGGCGTGGCCAGCAACACGACTCTCACGTCGGGCGGACAGCAGTCGGTAGCGGCGGGCGGCTCGGCGGCGGCAACGACCGTGAACAGCGGCACGTCGCTGTGGACGGCGGGCGTGGCATCGGGCGTCACGGTGAACTCGGCGGGCAGTGTTTCGGTGGCGAGCGGCGGGTCGATCGCAGCAGCAAGCGTGCTGGCCGGCGCTACGATGAACGTCGCGGCCGGCGGCGCAGCAAGCGGTTCGATTTTGTCGGGCAATGGCACGTACTACGCACAGCAGAGCGTCGCGGGCGTCGAAACCGGCACCCATGTCGGCGCCTATTCGACCGACACCGTGTTGGCAGGAGGTGTTGCCAACAACACGACGGTCAATGGCACGAATGCATCGCAACTGGTGACTTCTGGGGGGCAGACCAACACCGTCGTTGCGCTCAATGGCGCTCAGGTCCATGTGCAGTCCGGCGCGAGCGCAACGGCAGCCGTGGTCAGCTCGGGCAGCACACTCACGATCGATTCGGGCGCAACCGCAGTTGGCGTCACACAGGCGGCGAGCGGCGGACTGGTTGCAACCACGTCCTCGACGGTGCTCGCAGGCGTCAACACGCGTACGGATGGCACGGGCTTTTCCATTTCAGACGGGGTCGCCTCGCATACGCAGATCGTCGGCACGGGTCATCTGACGGTGCTCTCGGGCGGCGCGGCGCAAGACACGGTCTACTCCGCCGGCGGCATCTTTCAGGTCGATACGGCCGGCGCCGCCGATACCGTGCATCAGGGCGCGGGTGGTCAGATCGTCACGAACACATCGGCGACGATCACGAACGGCCTCACGGATTCAGGCCGCACCTTCTTCGTTTCGAACAACTATGCATCGGGCGTCATGCTCGACGGCAGCGCCGCGAATCTCGAAGTGATGAGCGGCGGCGTGGCGAGCAACACGCTGCATTCGGCAGGCATCTTCCAGGTCGATGCGGGCGGTTCAGCGAACCAGGTCGCGCAGAGCTCGGGCGGGGCGCTCATCACCAATACCTCGGCGGTCATCACGAACGGCACGGACCGCATGGGTGCGTTCTCGGTGGTCGGCAACGTCGCATCGAATCTCGTGCTGGAGAATCGCGGCAGTCTGACGGTGTTTAACGGCGGCTCGGCGACGTCGACGACCATCGGCACAGGCGGCAACACCACCGTACAGGGCGGCGGCTACGCAGTCTCGACGACGGTGGCCAATTCCGGCCGCCTCGAAGTCGATGCCAGCGCCGCGGCCGATACCGTCAACGTCGCGTCGGGTGGCGCGCTCGTCACCAACACATCGGCGACGATCACCAACGGCACGAACCGGCTGGGCGCGTTCTCGATCAACGGCAATGTCGCCTCGAACGTGGTGGCAGAAAACGGCGGCGCGATGACCGTGCTCGACGGCGGCACGGCCTACGCGACGACCGCGGGCAGCGGCGGACTCGTCACGGTGTCGGGCGGCGTGGCCCAGGGCGTGACGATCAACTCGGCGGGCGTCGGTATAACGACCGGCAGCGGCGTGATGAACGACGCGGTGGTCAACAACAGCGGCTCGCTGGTCGCTTCTGGCGGGCTGACGAGCAACACGACCGTCAACTCGGGCGGCGTCGTTACCGTGACGGGCACGGGCGTGACGTCCAACACGCAATTGCAGAGCGGCGCACGGGAGCAAGTGTACGGCGGTACTGCGAGCGGCACGGTCATCTCCGCAGGCGCGACCGAAACGGTTCAAGGCGGCACGACCAGCGGCGTCGTCGTCGCAGGCGGCACGCAAATCGTTTCGGCAGGGACGACCTACGGCACGCAGTTCAACAACGGCACGTTGATCGTGAGCGGCGGGGTGGCGTCGGGCACTGCGGCTGCGGCGGGAACGCTCGTCGATGTACAAGGCGGTACGACCGTCGGCACCGTGCTGGCGGGCGGCGCGTCGGAAGTCGTGACGAGCGGACGCGCGAACCTGACGTTCGTCGGCAGCGGCGCATCGCAAACCGTCGGCGTGTATGGGTATGCTTCGGCGACGCAGATCAAGGCCGGCGGCAACGAAGTGGTGAGCGGTTCGAGCATCGGTGCTACGGTCTCGGCGGGCGGCAATCAAACGGTCACCGGCGTGAACGCACGTACAACCAGCGCGACGGTGCTCGCGGGCGGTGCGGTCACGGTGCGCGACGGCGCAACGACCGCTGGCGCAAGTCTGCAGGGCGGCTCGCTCACTGTTTCGTCCGGATCGACTGCAACCAGCACCGATGTGCTGAGCGGCGGCAACCTGACCATTTCGTCCGGCGGGGCCGCGTATAGCAACCGCATCGGCAGCAGCGGCGCGCAAAGCATCGTTTCGGGTGGCACCTCATACAACGATGTCGTCTCCGGTGGCACGCAGACCATCGCGAGCGGCGGCGTGGCGCAAGGCGCGGCGGTTATCTCGGGCGGCGTCCAGAGCGTGCAGGCGAACGGCGTGGCGAGCGCGACTGTCGTATCGTCGGGCGGTACGCAAGCGGTGCAGAATGGCGGCCTGGCCTATGGCGGCGCCGTGCGGGGCGGCGTGCAATCGATCCAGGGCGGCGGCGTGGCGAGCAACACCGTGGTGTGGTCCGGTTCGCAGATCGTGAGCGCCGGTGGCGCCGCGAACGGAGCGACGCTGCGCGGCGGCGTACAGCAGGTTCTCGCGGGTGCGCATGCCTCCGGCAGCACCATCGTCGCTGGCGCCACGCAAGAAGTCGATGCGGGCGGCGTCGCCTCGGGCACGACGCTCAACGCGTCGGGCAAGCTCACCGTGCAGGCGGGCGGCTCGGCGCTCGGCATCGTGCAAAACCTGGGTGGCGCGCTCGTCGTGGATACCGACACGGTGATCGGCGGAAGCGGACCGAACGGCATATTCAGCATCTCCAATCACGTTGCATCGAACGTTTATCTGGCCAACGGCGGACAGTTGACCGTGCAGTCGGGCGGCTCGTCGGTTGCGACGCGCGTGGCCAGCGCAGGCGGCGAGATCGTTGCGGCGGGCGGTGTCGCCACGGAGACGCGCGTCGATCTGGGCGGCGTGCAATCGGTCACGTCTGGGGCGAGCGCCGTATCGGCGACAATCGGCGGTGTACAGAACGTCGATGGCGTGGCGTCCGGGACCATCGTCGTCGCAAACGGCACGCAAAACTTGAATAGTGATGCTCAGGCTTCAGGGACCATCGTGCAGGCCCTCGGCGTAATGACCGTGGCGAGCGGCGCGCTCGCTACGAACGCAAGCATCCGTGGCGGCGCGCAGACCGTGCTCGCGGGCGGAACAGCTGCGGGCACCACGATACTGTCAGGGCAGCAGAACGTGCAGGGAACGGCCACGGGTACGGTCATCTCCGGTGGCGTGCAGACCATCGTCGCGGGCGGTTCGGCCAGCAACACGCTGGCCACGGGCACAGGCGTGCAGAACGTGACGGGCGGCACGACCGACGGCACGACCGTCTTCTCGGGCGGCAGGCAAACCATCTCCGGCAACGGCGTTGCGAACACGACCGTGGTCGGTTCGGGCGGCATGGTGGCCATCTCTTCGGGCGGGACGCTGAACTCGGCGTACGCGTCGGGCGGCGTGGTCCTCGTGGGCGGCGGAGGTGTTGCGGCGAACACTTCGGCCATCAACGGCGGTGCGGTGCTGCTTACGTCGGGCGGCGTGGCGAGCGCGACGAATGTCGGCTACGGTGGTCAGATTCAATTGCTCGCCGGCGCTAGCGCGTCGTCATCGACCTTGATGAACGGTGCGCTGATGGTCGTCTCCGCGGGCGCGAACGCAAGCGATGTCGATCAGCGCGCGGGCGCCGCACTCATCACGGATACAGGCGCGAACGTCGCGGGCGTGAATGCCAACGGGGCATTTTCGATCGCGAATAACGTGGCGACCAACGTCGTCGTTGAAAACAGCGGACGGCTCACCGTGACGTCGAACGGCGCCGCCAGCGGCACATATATCGGTGATCGCGGCACGGAGAACGTGCAGTCCGGCGGCGTGTCGCTGGACGCCGTCATCGCTGGCGGCCAGCAGTCCGTGTCGTCGGGCGCGAGCGCCAGCGGCGCGTTGCTGCAAGGCGGCGCGCAGTACGTCATGGCCGGCGGTTTTGTGAGCGGCACACAGGTAACCGACGGCATCCAGTCCGTCATGGGCAGCGCAACCGACACCGTACTCACGGGCGGCACACAGAGCATCGGCGGTGGCGGCGTGGCGACCAGCACGAGCGTCGGATCCGGCGCATCGCAGCAAGTGCTCGGTGGCATTGCGAGCAACACGACCGTGGCCTCGGGCGGCGTGCAGGTCATCAACGGCGGCGCGTCCTTTGAGGCGGTGATCGCGGGCGGATCGCAGCAAGTCTTCAATGGCGTTGCAAGCGGCACCCTGCTTCAGGGCGGATCGCAAGCAGTGAACATTGGCGGCGTTGCCATCGGGACTGTCGTGCAGTCGGGCGGCACGCAGACCGTGAGCTTCGGCGGCATCGCATCCGGTAGCGAGATCGGCGCGGGCGCTTCGCAGCTCGTGCAGTTGGGGGGCGCGGCGTCTGGCACCACGGTCGAAGCCGACGCGGCGCAGGTCGTGTCTGGCAGTGCGTTCGATACGGTCGTGTCGGGCACGCAGATGGTGTACGGCAATGTCGATAACACGACGCTCACTGGCTTGGGCGCGACGCAGATGGTCGCATCCGGCGGCGTGGCGATCGGCGGCGCCGTCAGCAATGGCGCGGTTCAGACGGTCGCGTCCGGCGGCTACGCGAGCGGCACGACGATCGGCGTGAGCGGAACACAAAACGTGGCGGGCGAGGCCGACGGCATGATCGTCGCCGGCGGCGTGCAAAATGTCTCGGGTGCTGGCGCGCTCGCGCTCGGCACGACGCTCGTTTCCGGCGGTCAGCAAAGCGTGGGATCGGGCGGCACGGCAGCATGGTCAAACATTGGTGCAGGTACGACGCAGATGGTGCTCAACGGCGGATATGCGAGTTCGAGCGTGATCGGCGCGGGCGGCGTTCAAACCATCGGGGCTTCCGGCAGTGCGACCTCGTCGACCGTTTTGTCAGGCGGCACGCTGACGGTGTCGGCAGGCGCGGCACTCGATGACGTCGATCAGCAAGCGGGCGCGGCGCTGATCGCCAATACGTCGGCCACGATTACGAACGGCCACAACGCATCGGGCGCATTCTCGGTGCTGAGCAACGTTGCATCCGGCGTACTCGTCGAACATGGCGGCAGCTTCACGGTGCTTTCCGGCGGACAGGCCTCGGGGACGCAAGTCGGTATCGGCGGGGTGGAGACAGTTGCGGTCGGCGGCATCGCTTCCGGTTCGATCGTGTCGGGCGGCGTGCAAACCGTCAGCGGCACGGCAATGGGCGCGTCGGTGCTCGCGGGTGGTTTGCAGACGGTTGCGTCGGCGGGGAGCGCGGTGGGCAGCATCATCGGCAATGGCGGCCATATCGCGGTGGATGGCGTCGCGAGCGGCACGCAAGTGCGCAGTGCGAGCGTGATGTCCATCGGCTCGGGCGGCAGTGCGTTCGCAACCAACGTGAACAGCGGCGGCGCGGTGACGGTCGCTTCGGCAGGTCTTGCGAGCGCAACGACCATTGGCGCGGGCGGCGTGGAGACGGTCGCATCGGGCGGCGTGTCGAAAGACGCGAGCGTGTCGAGCGGCGGCATGCAAAGCGTCGCGTCGGGTGGATCGGCGAGCGGCACGGCAGTGTCTGCCGGCGGCTTGCAGGCCGTGCTGTCGGGCGGCGTCGCCTCGGCGTCTCGCGTGCTGTCGGGCGGCCAGCAAAACGTCACGGCGGGAGGCAGCGCGGTGGCGACGCTGGTGGCCAATGGCGGCGCGCAGACCGTGCAAACCGGCGGGACCGCCATCGACACGACGGTGGCGAGCGGCGGCGTGCAGGAGGTTGCTTCCGGAGGGACCGCCACCGGCACGCTGGTGAGCGCAGGCGGCGTGCAGCGTGTGTCGTCCGGCGGCAACGCAGGCGCGGTCACGCTCGGCAGCGGCGGCAATCAGTATGTGTCATCGGGCGGGGTGGCCAATGGCGTCTCCGTGACCAACGGCGGCACGCAGACCGTGCTCGCGGGCGGGACCGCGAGCGGCACGATGGTATCCGGCGGTGGCGCGCAAGCGGTGTCGTCGGGCGGCCGCTCGACCGGCGCGGTCGTATCCAGCGGCGGCCGGCAGACGGTGACGACGGGCGGCGTGACGAGCGGCACGCTGGTGCAGAGCGGCGGTGCGCTGACTGTATCCAGCGGCGGAGCGGCGGGGCAAGTCACCGTGCAGAACGGCGGCCTGACGACCGTGACCGGGGCGGGCAGCGCGACGATCAGCCAGCAAAGCGGCGCGGCGCTTGTCACCGACACGTCGGCGACGGTCAGCGGCACGAACACCGGCGGCATGTTCAACGTGGCGGGCAACGTCGGCTCGAACGTGCTGGTCGAGAACGGCGGCGTGTTTAGCGTGTTGGCGGGCGGTGTCGCCAGCGACACGCAGGTGGGCTCGGGCGGCATGGAAATGATCAATGCAGGCGGCTCCTCGCTGCGTTCGATCGTCTCCGGCGGTACGCAGCTCGTCGAGGCTGGCGGCACGGCCGTGGGCGCAATCGTCAGCGCGGCGGGCGTGCAGCAGGTGGCCTTCGGCGGCAACGCGACGAGCACGACGGTCGCGACAGGCGGCATGCAGGCCGTCGCGGGAACGGCAGCCAGCACGATGGTGTCGGGCGGCACGCAGACGGTCTCTGCGGGCGGTGTGGCGCAGGACACGACGGTCGTGAACGGCGGTCAGCAGGTGATCAGCGCGGGAGGGCTCGCCATGACGACGACGCTCCTTGCAAACGGCACGCAGACGCTGACCTCGGGCGGCGTCGCCAGCGCGACGACGATCAACGGCGGCACGCAGAATATTCTGGCCGGCGGCGTCGCCAGCGACACGACCGTCAATTCAGGCGGCCTGCAATATGTCGATGGCGCCATCGAAGGCTACGCCTACAACACGGTCGTCAACAGCGGTGGCGCTCAGCAAGTGGCGTTCGGCGGCTTCGCGGGGAATGCGATCGTCAACGTTGGCGCGTTGCAGGATGTGCAGGCCGACGGCATCGCGAGCGCAACCACGCTCAACGGCGGCACGCAGGTCGTCAGTTCAGGCGGCGCGGCCGATACGACCACGGTCAATTCGGGCGGCGTACAGCGCGTGCGCTACGGCGCGACCGTGACGAGGACGCTCGTCAACAACGGCGGCATGCTGACCGGCGACGGCAACGTGGCCGGCGTGACCGTGACGAGCGGCGGTCTGGTGCAGAACCTTGCGAGCGCGAGTCTCGGCATCGTCAACGACGGCGGCACGGTGCAGGTCGATACCATCACGGCGGCGAATGTTGCGGTGAACGCGGGCGGTGTGTTGTTGGGGAGCGGCTCGCTCATCGGCAACGCGACGTTCAACTCGGGCGGCGCGTTGGTCGCGGGCACGCCGGGTCAGGCGTTGCGCGTGAACGGCACGCTCGCATTCAACGATGGATCGACCTTCGTCGTCAGTGCGAACGCGGCGGGCCAGACCGGCAGCGTCGCGGTGACGGGCGATGTCGACATCGCGCAGAGCGGGGCGAATGGCGGGGCGAAGGTCGTCGTCAACGCATTGCCCGATGCATGGAAAACCAACACGAAGTACACCATCCTGACTTACACGGGCGCGCTCAACGGCACGTTCGCGGGCGTCGGCATGGACTACGCGTATCTCTCGCCCACACTCTCGTATGCGCCGGGCGAAATCGACCTGACGCTGAAGATCGCATCGATCTTCTATCAGGCGGGCGACTTCTCGGGCTTCGGGATGGTCGGACAGAACCGTAATCAGTTGCAGGTGGCGAGCGCGTTGAACCGCGTGCTGCTTGCGGGCGGCAACGCCATCACCGATGCCTTGTTGTTCGAAACCACGGCAGGCGCGCAATCTGCGCTTGCGCAGATGACCGGTGTCGAGGCGACTGGCCTGCTGCGCGTCGCGCGTCAGAACACCGAGGCGCTGGGCAATACGGTGAGCGAGCGCATGACGTCGGTAGCGCAGGTGCGTCCGTCGAACGACGTGTGGGCGTCGGTGCGATATGGCCAGTCGCATGTATCGGGCGATGCAACGCTTGGCAGCAACGCACTCGATACGCGGTCGAGTTCGCTTGCCGTCGGCTACGACCGCGAAGTCGCGCGCGACGTTCGCGCCGGCGTGGCGGTCGATGCAGACTACAGCGATCTCGGCTTCAATGCGCCGGGTGCGAGCGGTCAGACGAACGGTTGGCAGGCGCTGATTTACGGCGCGTGGCAACCGGCGGCGCAGCCCTTCTTCGTGCGCGGCATGGGAAGCATCGGGCGATGGAGCAATGCGGAGAATCGCGTCGTCGGCTTTGCCGGTTTGTCGGGCACGCCGCAAGGCAGCGTCGAAACGCGCGCCGCGACCGCCTATGCGGAAGGTGGTCTGAACTTGCATCTGCGCGATGACATGGCGCTGCAGCCGTATGTCGGCATGCGCGTGGGCCGGTACGCACAGGACGGTTTTGGTGAAGGCAAGGGCGGCGTATTCGATCTCGCCTATCAGGGCAGCACTCAGGCCGCGACGACCGGTATCGCAGGCGTGCGGTATCTTTTCACGCAGAAACGCCGTGACGGAGCGACCAACACATGGGAGATCGATGCGAACGTGCAGCAGCGCATTGGCAGCCTGGGGCAGACGCTGAATGCGTCATTGGCTCAAGCGCCGGGCGCGGTGTATCAAGTATCGGGCACGCCGCTCGCGCGCACCGTGGGCCATGTAGCGACGGGTGGAGCATGGGAGATTGGCAAGAACATGTCGGTGTTCGCACGTGCTGGTGTGGACTTTGCGAAACACGAGCAAGACTACAGCGGCATGGCAGGCGTGGGTTGGAAGTGGTGATCCATGTGCCCCAGTCGACATGTTCGTATGGGCTCGCTGCCGGGCCCAGACCTGTCTACGCTGCTCGAGCACACGATCGACAGCAAGAGTACTGTTTGTTCCGGGCGCCCTTCCATGTGGATCGCGCCGACGAAGCGACTTTAAGCCATTGCCTTTTTGCGCCTGCCCCCGAACATATTAAGGAAGGCGTAGGACGACAGGCAAGGATGCCGTTGCGATAACCGGGTTGATTATCTCACTGTTCAAATAATGGGAAAAAACGAAACTGTTAGGGGTTTGGTAGGTATACCAGTTAAGATTGTTTCATGACTGATCGTCGGAGTGCAATCATTGATGCCGGACTGGCCATCGTTCGCGAGCAGGGATTCACCGGGCTAACCCAGCCACGTGTCGCTACCCGAGCGGGGCTTACGGCTAGCCACCTCACCTACTACTACCCCACACGGGTCGATCTCTTAACGGCGATTGCTCGAACCGCCGTTGATCGTCAACTGTTTGCGGTGAAAGCATTGTTTAGTGCCCTCAAATCGACTGACCAGGCGGCCATGGCCATTGCTGATTTGATAACTCGGCCCGACAACACACGGGTGTTGATGGCGCTTGCTCAGGCGGGAGACCAGGCTCCTGAAATCCGCACCATGTTTTGCGAACTTGCGGATGGTATCGCAACTGAGATCGATGCTTTTCTTAGTCGCGTAAGCAACCGCCAACCTGGAGCACATGCGGCGCGGTTATTACATGCCGCATCGGTTGGCCTGGCAGTCGTTACACTAGCTACCGGGCGCACTGATGGTCAAGAAGACGTAGCAAGCATGCTACGCGGCTTGCTTACCACTTTGTTGTGAACACCAGTGCATCCTGGGCTTTTTTTTCAACCTGTTATTCAGGATTCCAAAATTATGAAGACGCCTGCGCTTATTGTCGGTGCTGGTCCGGTCGGGATGACACTTGCTTCCGAGCTTGGCCGATATGGCATTCCTGTTCGTATCGTCGATAAGGCGGCGCATCGAACCGATAAGTCCAAAGCCATGGTGCTTTGGAGCAGAACGCTGGAGCTTCTTGAGCGAGGAGTGGGGGGCGCCGCACCGTTCGTCGATGCGGGCTTTAAGATCGAGGGCGTTACATTCATGGCGAACGATCGAGTGGTTGGCCGGGTCGCCATGGATTCCATTCCAAGCTTGCACAATTATGCGCTGGCCTTGCCACAGTCCGAGACTGAGCGACTGCTGGAGGAGCGGTTAGTTCGTCAGGGAATAAGCGTCGAGCGTGAGGTCGAAGCAACGCAAATCGTACCGGACAGCACAGGCGCTGACGTGGTCCTGGTTCACTCTGATGGTCGAAAGGAGGACGTCCGTGCCGAATGGCTGATCGGTTGCGACGGTGCGCATAGCACCGTGCGCCACGCCTTGGCCATACCCTTTGCCGGGGAGACCTTGCTGAGTGATTGGTTCCTTGCTGACGTGCATATGAGCGGGTACCCTCGACCGGATACGGACGCTTCCATCTACTGGCATGAGGAGGGCGTCTTACTCATCTTTCCGATTCAGGCAGGGCGGTACAGAATCATCGGTGATCTGCCGGCCACCGCAGGCGCAATACCACCGACGCCGACACTGGATCAGGTTCAACAACTCGTGGATAAGCGTGGGCCTGCTGGAACCAAGTTGAACGATCCTGTCTGGCTGTCCGGCTTTCGTATAAATGGCAGAAAAGTTGCAAGCTATCGGCAGGATCACACGTTTCTTGCCGGAGACGCTGCACACATTCACAGCCCCGCAGGCGGGCAGGGCATGAATACCGGCATGCAGGATGCCATCAACCTTGGCTGGAAACTTGCTCTCGTCATTCGCGGTGATGCAGACAAGGCCTTGCTGGACAGCTACAGTCCTGAACGAAGCGCGGTTGGTGACGCAGTACTGAAAGCGGCTGAGCGGCTGACTGCCGTTGCGACGGTTCGCAACCCGGTAGCACAGCGACTCCGCAATCTCGCCGGTCACTTCGCGCTAGGACTCACGCATTTCACCCGTGGTGTTGCCGAAACGATGTCGGAGGTAGACGTTCATTACCCCAATAGCCCGCTCAATGGTCCGCATCACGGCGGACTGGTGCCTGGCGCGCGAGTGGCGCCGGTCGAAGATTATCCTTCGGCCGGATCAGGCCCACGACCCTTGTTCGTATTGTTCGGGGCACGTGACCCAGGCGTTGAGCAATTACTGAAAATGTATCCTGACTTGATCGACGGCAATGTCAGGCCGGCTTTGCAAGACGACATAATCTCACTCGTGCGCCCTGACGGGTATCTCGCCTGTTCTGCAAGTGATATCGAAGCCGTTTCGGCGTATCTCGATCGCTTGACATCGCCCAGTTGATTCGCTAAATCCGCTTGGGGGTGGTGTTGAAAAGTGTCGTGAGCCCTGGGGTGTCCTCCGACCATTTGCATCGAAATGGCATCGGCGCACCGTGCATAATTTCTGCGGTGCTTCCGGCTCCCGCGCAATGGTCCGACAGTCGCTACCTCGTCGACCAATCATGACTTACTGTATCGACCCTGAAGGACAAAGCATGACGAGCAGACATTCGGCCACAATCCCGCCTCTCGACAAGCAGGATTTCGAAGCCATGTCAAACTTCCGCTATGAGTTGCGCAAGTTTCTGCGCGCTTCGGAAGAGATCTCCAACGCCGCCGGCATTACGACGCTCCAATATCAACTGCTCCTGCACGTTCGCGGTTTCGAGGGCCGTCAATGGGCCACTGTCGGGGAGCTCGCCGAGCGCCTGCAGGCTGCACCGAACGGCACCGCCGCGTTGGTCTCGCGATGCGAAGCGGCGGGTCTCGTCAAACGCCGCGCGGATGAAACTGATGGCCGGCAAGTGCAGGTTCACCTCACCGCAAGAGGCGAGCGGTGCTTGCTCAAACTAGCCGCAGAGCACAAGGCGCAGTACGGATCGTTCGGCTGGATCTTTTTGCAGAATCGAGAGTAAGACAATATGCAGGATGTCGATGCATAGAATCCAGTCGCCCGTTTATGGCACAATGTGCCTTATTTTGGACCGACGTCCCCGATGCATTTACTCCGGCTCTTCGATCGACGAACGATCCTGCGCGCTCGTCGTCTCTGGCTGCACTACGGCGTGTTCTGGCTGGGCGCAATTGCGACCGGCCTAGTCGCGGTACTGTATGCGCGTTTAATCGATGTCGGATACGGCCTTTTTCTGCGTCTTGAAAGCCGGTACTTCTGGCTTCCGCTGTTCATCACGCCTGCCATTGCAGCGCTGGCTGTGTGGCTCACGCGGCGCTTTTTCCCTGGCGCGGAGGGAAGCGGCATACCACAAGTCATCGCGACGCTGCACGACGGACGCGAAGCGGCGTCGCGTCTCTTAAGTCTGCGAGTGCTCGTTGGCAAGGTTGTCGTATCGTTCTTGTCGATTCTTGGTGGATTCACGATTGGACGCGAAGGACCGACCATTCACGTCGGAGCCGCGCTCATGTTCAGCTTGCGGCGCTTTTACCCGAGGCGGCTGCGTCGTCTTGGCGGTGCCGCGTTCGAACGCAATCTGGCGCTCGCAGGTGCAGCGGCGGGATTGTCCGCGGCCTTCAATGCGCCGCTTGCGGGCGTCGTGTTCGCCATCGAAGAGTTGACACGCAGCTTCGAGGCGCGAACCAGCGGCGTGCTCATCACGGCGATCATCTTTGCCGGCATCGTCTCGCTCGCCTTGCAAGGGAATTACACGTATTTCGGCACGATCAATATCGATGGACACTTCCCGGATCTGCTCGCGCTCGTCGTCGTTTTGCTCGGTGTAATCACGGGTATCGCAGGCGGCGTCTTCTGCTGGCTCCTGCTCAACACGCATCGCTGGATGCCACGGAGGCTGGTTGAATGGCGCAAGGCGCATCCAGTCATGTTCGGCGGCGCATGCGGGCTGATGATTGCGCTGATTGGCCTGGTCGCGGGCGGTCATACGTTCGGCAGCGGTTATGTGGAAGCGCGCGGCATGCTCGAAGGCACGTCACAGCTCGGTGTGAGTTATCCGGTGCTCAAGATGGCGTCGATGATCTGGTCGTACTTGCCGGGTGCGCCGGGCGGCCTGTTCGCGCCGTCGCTGGCAATCGGGGCCGGCGTGGGAAATGCGCTGCATCTGGTGTTCGCGCACGTGCAGTTGCCGATGCTGATCGCGCTCGGCATGGTCGGTTATCTTGCCGCGGTGACGCAGAGTCCGATCACGGCATTCGTCATCGTGATCGAGATGATCAACGGGCACACGCTCGTCCTGTCGCTGATGTCGACTGCGTTGATCGCGAGCCGCGTGTCGAGACTTTTTGCTCCGCCGCTGTACGAAGCGCTCGCGCGTCGTTACGACAGCACTAAGGCAGCGCAATGAAACGGTCGCGTCGATACGTCCTTACGTTCAGCGCACGCGCTTGATCGCAATTAATCGCAATTGATCGCGCGCTTTGATCCCGTTGGAGCTTACATGGCCAAATTCCATCTTTTTCTCTTCGTTTTGCTGCTAGCAAGCTTCTTTCCAGCAGCTGTACAGGCGAAACGCATCGTGCAACATATCGCAAGACACCACATCAACAAGCATCACTTGTCCGGTCAGCATGTTGGAAAGCAGCATGTCAGAAAGAAGCGCAACCATCAGCCCTTGGTACGATCCCGCGCTGCCGTGGCGCTCGACCTTACAACGGGACGGACGCTATATGCGAAAAAAGCGGACCGGCGCATGCCCATCGCCTCACTCACGAAGCTGATGACCGCCATGGTAGTGATCAATTCCGACCGCTCTTTGATCAAACCCGCGCGTATTACCGATGCTGACGTCGACCACCTGAAGGGGTCGAGCTCGCGTCTGCCGGTTGGTTCGTTGCTGTTGCGCCGAACCATGTTGCACATTGCGTTGATGTCGTCCGAGAATCGCGCAGCCTTTGCGCTTAGCCGGGACTATCCTGGCGGCCGAAAGGGCTTCGTGCATGCGATGAATCTCACCGCAAGCAATTTGCAGATGCGTCACACTCGTTTCGTCGATCCGACCGGGCTGTCACCTCATAACGTGTCGACCGCTCGGGACCTTACGCGGCTGGCGCGTGCTGCATACGCGTACCCAACGATTCGTGAATATGCGACGTCGCACGAAAAACTCGTGCTCGGCGGCGATGGTCCGCTCATGTATCACAACACTGATCCGCTCGTCTACGATGCGTCGTGGAACGTCCGCTTGCAGAAGACCGGTTTCACAAACGAGGCGGGGCATTGCCTCATCATCGTTACCATGGTGTCGGGTCATCCGACGCTGCTCGTACTGCTCGGCGCGCCAGATTCGCGTGCGCATTTTAATGACGCGGCGGCTTTGCGAAGCTGGCTGCTAAGGGGCGCTCAGCGAAATCGATTCAATTGACTGGAAGCTGGAAGCCTGATGCGCGCGCGATGGCTTGCATTTGCTCGCCAGAAAATACAGAGTTTAAACGGTCTCCCCCGGGATAACGTCGCAATGAGTAAGCCGATTGAAGACTATGCCCTGTTGAGTGATGGCGAAACCGCCGCGCTGGTGAGTCGCGACGGCTCCATTGACTGGTTGTGCTGGCCACGCTTCGATAACGACGCTTGCTTTGCCGCGCTGCTCGGCACGGCGGAGAACGGCCATTGGTCGTTGACGCCAGTCGGACCGGTCAGCCGTCAGCGCCTCCGCTATTAGCAAGATACGCTCGTCATGGAGACCGACTTCGAAACAGAAGAGGGCGCCGTCCGGGTCAACGACTTCATGCCGATTCGTACAACGTTTTCTTCGGTTGTTCGCATCGTTGTGGGCTGAGCGGGAACGTAAAGATGCGCTCGACTTTGCGTTTGCGATTCGACTATGGCGCGCTGCCGCCCTGGTCGATGGCGGATGGTGACACCATGGTCGCGAAGGTCGGCCCCGATCTTGTGGTTTTACGCACGCCATTCCCCCTCGAAGTGAAGTCGCATGTGGTTGAAACCGAAACCGAAACCGAAACCGAAACCGAATTCGAAGTCCAGGCCAGAAGCAGGGTTGCGTTCGTGATGAGCTACGGACCGTCTCATCAGCCGGCGCCGGCAGCCATTGATGCCGAAGCCGCGCTGGTCGCCACCCGGAACTTCTGGCGCAACTGGATCGCCCGATTCGATGATTCCACAACCGACTGGCCTCACAAGGTGCGCCGCTCCCATCTCACGCTTAAAGCGTTGATCCATCAGTCAAGTGGCGGACTGATCGCGGCGCCGACGACATCTTTGCCCGAAGCGCCAGGCTGCAAGATGAACTGGGAGTACCGCGACTGTTGGCTGCGCGATGCGAGCTTTACCTTGGGTGCGCTCTTTAATGCCGGTTTTCACGGGGAAGCGCAGGCGTGGCGCAACTGGTTGTTGCGCGCCATCGCCGGTTCGCCGGATCGCATGAGGATCATGTAACGCGTTGACGGCGCGCGGCATCTGGCCGAATGGACCGTCGATGCGTTGCCGGGATCGGTATTCATCGCCGGTGCGTATTGGCAGCGCCGCGTCGACACAGCATCAGATCGATGTCTTCGAAGAGGTGCTCGATTGCCTGGACCTGGCTCGCCGGGGTGGTGTCCCGACGACAAAGCATGAGAGTGCGGTTGCGCTGAAGATCGTCGAGCACCTTGCCGCGATGTGGGAAAGCGCGGGGTCGGGCGTCTGGGAATCCCGTGCCGAACCGCGGCACTACACTTACTCGAAGGTCATGGCGTGGGTCGCATTCGACCGCTTCATCCGCCACCATGAAGCGTCTGAAACCGCAGGTGCGGTCGATCGGCGATTATACAATCGCATCTTTGGCTTGCGCTCGTTGGTTCACGAACAGGTATGCCGCGACGGATGGAACGAAGGTCTGGGCAGCTTCACTCAGTATTATGGCGGTCAGGAACTCGACGCGAGCCTGTTGCTGCTTCCGTTGATGGGCTTCCTGCCGGTCGACGATCCGCGCATGGCCTCGACCATCGCTACGATTCAGCGGGAACTCTCGGGAGGCGGTCTCATTCGACGAACGGCGTCACGAAGCGACGGTCCGAGCGAAGGCGTGTTTCTCGCATGCTCATGCTGGATGGCGGACTGTCTTCATCTGCAGGGGCGTACCGAGGAAGCGCGGGCGCAGTTCGAACGCGTACTCGCTGTCAGCAACGATCTTGGCTTGCTCTCTGAGGAATACGACGTGCCGGGCAAACACCTCGCCGGCAATTTTTCCGCAGGCGCTGACTCATCTTGCGATCGTCAATACGGCTCTCAATCTTTGCGGTCCAACACTGAACCGGGGCGGTAGTTGATAGCGCATCTCGCGTGCATCCACGAACCGACAAGCAGCATTGAGGAGTGTCCATGACCCATTCAAGCGCTAAAGATCCTTCAGCCCCGGCAGCGCCCAACGCTCGCCGTTTGCCCCATCCACGCGCTTATCCGATGCTGGCGGGACAGCCGGCTCTCGTCACCGGCGCGAATTCGGGCATTGGCAAGGCAGTCGCCCTCGGGCTAAGCAGGCGCCGGCCCGGCGCGTTCTTCCTACATTGGAATACAGGCCGGCCAAGCGAGCCGCGATTATCGCCTAATACGCTATAAATACCTTTTCGATTTCCGACGCTCTTTCTATGGCTGCAGAACTGCTACGCGACGTTGCCGCTGCGCGTTGCAGGCCGTCTGGCTTTGACATGGATGCTGGTTTTGCACAACTGCACGCCGACGCGGCCGATGTTCTCGAAGAGGAGCTGAGAGCGCTTCAACCGCTGACATCAGGGAACACCTAGATTTCGCACGGAAGAGAGCGCTGCTTGTTGGCGGAAACGGGCCATTTCCTTCATACAACTTCGGTGCGCATTGAAATTCGGTCGTCCGTGACCATCCGTTAGCGGACTGAGAGGTCGAACCGTCAACCGAGATTTGCGTCATGTCGTCGTGAGTGAGTGGTCCTCCACAGGACATCGAAAAATCACTTCACTCGCCTTAAATGAAGTTCGCGATCGATCCACCCATTCGAGCCTTGAAGTCGATGTTGGAGTTATCCGAGTAAGTTGAATCGCGAAAACGAATAGAAACAATAGAGTTTGGCGGGATTTCTCGCAATGGCAAAGATTGAACTTCCTCAGAGGGGCGTGCGATGTGCGACTATCGATGATTTTCGACGGAGGTAGAGTGTTGTCGATCCGATTCTCAGCGGTCGTTTGGGGTCGGCACGAACATTTTTCGAAATTGCGCCGCGGCGCTCGACGGTTTCTCCGTGCCTTTTCCTCTACTCGGATCGAACCGGTTCCGCTCGACGTGACCGCTTCGGCTCCGAGGCTTTCGTCGGGCGTTGCGGGGGACGCTCCACCGAATGCTCGACGAGCGCCCGAACGCCCGCCGCGGCGAATCGCACAAGCTGCTCGTAATGGCCGGTCGATTTCGAGGTCCGCGCGGAAGCGCCCAGGCGCGCGGCACGCCCGTTGAGTGCATGCGCCTGCTGCCGTGCGCCGACGGAAAACAGATAGGCCCACGTCGCATGTTCGCGCGAGATGCCGGGCATGACCGTATGCAGCGCATCGATGATGCGTTCCGCGATCGGGTCATAGTAAGTCTCGCGGATTCGCCGCGAACGCTCGTCGCTGCCCAGGCTGACGGATGCCACCAGCTGCACGTAAAGCGCCAGATTAACGGCATCCTCGCCATGAAAAATCTCCGACAGCGGTGTGAAGGCGATCGTCAGTACGTCTTCGACGGTCGCAGTGCGTTCGCTTGCAAAGAGGCCGTCGAGCAACTTGCCGCGGTGTTGATTGATGGCCGACGATCGCCGCTCGAACACGGCCTCGTACAGTTTGTCCTTGGTCGCATAGTGGTAGTGCACGAGCGCTTGCGCGACGCCGGCTTCGTCCGCGATGTTTCGCATGCTCGCTCCGGCGTAGCCGTGCTCGCCGAACACGCGCTCGGCCGCATTCATGATCGCGGACAGGCGCGTCCTCGGCGCGCGGTCGGGTTCCTGAGTACCGTTGCCGGCGCGTGCGGACGCCTTCTTTTCGCGTTGTGTTTTCATCTCCGCAAACTCCATAGAATCACTATTCGATCGATCAGTCAGTATATCGCGACCCTCGCGCGACGCGGGTCGGACGATCCGGACCGCGTCGCAACCTGCAACGCGATGCACCGAGCAGGGTACGCCCTTATCCGAGAAACTCCGGCTCCGGTAGACCCTTCACGCCGGGCCGCACCGCGAGCACGTTGCCCGCGAGCGGCTGCTGCGCGAGTTCCTTCTCGCTCATCCGCCGGCGCGCCGTCGTAATAAAGAGGGTGTCGAGGTCCGGACCGCCGAAGCACAAGCTGCTCACGCGTCGCACCGGAAGATTGACGACCATGTCGATTCTCCCGCGCGGGTCATAGCGCGTGACGCACCAGCCGTCCATGTTCGCGCTCCAAAAGCAGCCGTCGGCATCTACGGTCGAGCCGTCGCAAATGCCACGCCCGAGCGGCACTTCCGCGAATTTGCGGCGGTTGTAGATGGCGCCATCGACTGAATCGTAGTCGAACACGTCGATCTGACAACTGAACGAATCGGTCATGTACATGAGCCGGTTATCGGGGCTGAAGCTGATGCCGTTGATGCAGGTGATGCCTTGCATTACCAGCTTCGGCTGCAGATCGGGATCAAGACGGAACAGACGTCCGCGCGGCGTGTACGCGGCCGCTTCCACCGTGCCGGACCAGTAGCGGCCGTGACGATCGCATTTGCCGTCGTTGAAGCGGTTCTTCGGACGCTCGGCGTCGGGACGCGCCACTTCGGTCAGCTCGCCGGTCTCGGGGGAGAAAAAGTAGAAGCCTGAGCGCATCCCCACGATCAGGCCGCCCTTCGCGCGCAGACCGATGCTGCCGATTTCTTCCTGCATCGGCCAGCTTTTCTTGGCGCCGCTCGACATGTCGAGGCGGTGAATTGCCTGCCCGATGCCATCCACCCACCAGAGCAGTTGCGTTTTTTCATCCCAGATGATCGATTCGCCCAGCACATCGGGCGCGGAATCGATCACGTCGATGATCGAACCCACCATGTCGATCGGTCTCGTGATGCTGCTGACAGTCATGTTGCCTCCTTGATCCTAAAATTAATGTTCATATCGACGAATTTGATCCGTCCGCTCAGGCGGCCGGCTCCTTCATGCGGGCGATGCCTTCGAGCGCGAGTCCGTAACCCAGGACGTCGTGCAGCCGGGCTTTCAGTTCCTGATTCAGGCAGGTGCGCGTGTAACGTCTCACAAGGCGCGGTTGCTTGAGCATCGAGCTCGCGAGCTCGCGGGCCCGCGGCAGTAGTTCCGCCGCCGGCAGCACTTCGTTGACGAGACCCATCGCCAGCGCTTCGTTGGCCGAGATGCTTTGGCCCGTCAGCAGAAAATAGTGGCCACGCGCGCGGCCCATAAGCAGCGGCATGATCAGATGCATTCCGTCGCCCGGCACCATGCCGCCCTGGAAGTGCGCGGTGTCCTGGATCGTCGCGGTGTCCGATGCCAGCACGATGTCGCCCAGCAGGGGAAGCTCGGCGTGGCGCACGGCCGGCCCGTTGATGATGCTAATCACCGGCGCTTCGATGTTGAGCAGGTTGATGAGCAAATGCTTCGCTTCCCAGTAGATCGGATCGTAGATCGTGGGTGTCATCGAATTGCGGTTCTGGTGCATGCCGGGCGCGATGGACGGCCCGCTGAACGCATCGCCCGTGCCGGTCATGATCACGACGTCGTTTTCCCGATCGCGGCCGACGTCGAGGAACGCCTGCTCGAATTCCCGGTGCGCCGTCAGATTCCACACGAGCGGCCCACCATGGGTGTGGAAGTGCATCTCCAGCACGCCGTCGGTGCGGGTCATGCGGATGGTCTCGAATTTGTCTGCGTATTCGTCGAAGTTGCTCACGGCTTTGTCCTCTGCTGAACGTTGGAAAAACTCGCCGGCGCACGCCGGCGGAGGTGCTGGCGTGAATCCACGCGAGGTAATCAAGCGCCGACACTACGCCTGACTGATCGATCAGTCAACAAGGGAAAATCCGGCCGCGCTTCCGGTTGACCACGCGTTCGGTCCTCCGCTACTGTGCTGACTGTTCGATCAATCAGTTTTTGATGCGAGCGAATTGCCGCCTTCCAGTGCGCCCTGACAAAAGCAGACGCCGCGGACCTTCCGGATATCCGCGGCTTCGAGGAGACAGCTTCATGAGACGCTTTCCGTCGTTCGTATGCCGTTCCGTCCATCAACATTGAGAGGGCCATCATGTCGCGCAAAATCGCTCTCGATAGCAACTCGCCGGTTCCGACGACGGCCCACATGGACACGCAACGTGCGCTGTATATCAAGGTCGCGCTGCGGCTCGTGCCGCTGCTGATAGTGTGCTATGTGGTTGCGTATCTGGACCGCATCAATGTCGGCTTCGCCAAGCTCCAGATGCAGGACGCGCTCGGCTTCAGCGATGCGGTGTACGGTTTGGGCGCCGGCATTTTCTTCATCGGCTATTTTCTGTTCGAGGTGCCGAGCAATCTGCTCTTGCAGCGCATCGGCGCACGCAAGACCATTACGCGCATCATGGCTCTATGGGGAATCACCGGCTGCGCGATGGCGACGGTATCGAGTCCGACGGCGTTCTACTCGCTGCGTTTTCTGCTCGGCGTGTTCGAGGCCGGCTTCTTTCCGGGCGTCGTGTACTACCTGAGCCAGTGGTTTCCGCGTCATCGCCGTGGCCAGATTCTCGGGCTCTTCATGACGGGCTTTCCGATCGCAGGGGCCATCGGCGGACCGGTGTCGGGCTGGGCGATGTCGCGGCTCGGCGGCGTCGCAGGCCTCGCGGGCTGGCAGTGGCTTTATATCGTCGAAGCTGCTCCTGCGGTGCTGCTCGGCATCGTGACGTGGTTCACGCTGTCGGACGACATCGCGCGTGCGAAGTGGCTGACCGAACCGGAGCGCGACGCTTTGCGCCATGCATTGCGTGTCGAAGGGAGCGACGCGGAGCCGAAGCATACCGGGCAGTTGCGGCAGGTGGTCACCGATCCGAAGGTGTACCTTATGAGCTTCGCGTATTTCACGTTCATCTGCGGCACTTATGCGCTGAGCTTCTGGTTGCCGACGGTACTAAAAAGCGCGGGCGCGACGAGCGTCGAGCGTATCGGCTGGCTCTCGGCGATTCCCTACGGGATCGCGGCCGTGGGCATGGTGCTGATTTGCCGAAACTCGGACCGGCTGCTGGAGCGTCGCTGGCATGGCGCGCTGGCTGCCTTCGCAGGGGCAATCGCGCTTTCGCTGCTGCCGCTGATGGCGCATGATCTGACGGCGACCATCGTGCTGCTGACGATCGCATCGACCACGGTGTTCGTCACGCTTCCGCTGTTGTGGTCGCTCGCATCGGACTATTTCGCGGGCTCGTGGGCGGCTGCGGCTGCAATCGCGTTCGTCAACAGCCTCGGCCTCTTAGGCGGCTTTGCTAGTCCGTTCGCAATGGGCTGGCTCAAGACACTGAGCGGCACGCTGAGCAGCGGGCTTTATCTGATGACTACGCTGCTTGCACTGGGCGCATGCGCGTTGCTGTGCATGCGCACCTGCCGCCAGGCGAATGCATGATCAACCAACGAACGTCGAGGCCTGCGCAATCGGGCCCGCTCGCGGCAAACATGGAACAGATCTTCAAGGACGCATCGCCGGGGAGCCTGCTCGGAGAGAGCGTAGCGCGACTGGATGGCGCGCGCTTCGTCTCGGGACGTGTCGACTACAGTGCCGATCTCGTTCCTCGCGATGCCCTCCATCTCGCCATACTGCGCAGCGCGCACGCGTGCGCGAGGATCTTGTCGATCGATTTGTCCGACGCGCTGGCGATGCCCGGCGTCGTCGCCGGCCTGACGGGCGAGGAAGCGGCCCGCTTCAGCGATGCGATGCCGCCGGCGATGGACCTGCCCGCGCAGGGCGCACGCGGTCCCCTGCAGAGCCGCTGCCTTGCGCTCGGCGAAGCGACGTACTTCGGACAACCCGTGGCGGCGCTCGTGGCGACATCGGTTCACGATGCGCAAGCGGCGCTCGCGAAAATTCGCATCGACTACGAAACGTACACGCCGATTGTCAGCGCGCAAGAAGCCTTGCGCGACGGTGCGCGGATCGTCCAGCCCGGCTGGGACACGAATTTGCTCGTGCACGACCGCATTCGCTCGGGCGACGCCGACGCCGCCTTCGCGCGCGCGGCACACGTCGCGCGAGGTGAACTGACCATCGGCTCGTCGACGAGCGCGCCGATGGAAACGCTCTGCTATGTCGCCGAATGGGATGCGCGCGGCGAGCGTTACGCGCTCACCGGCACGTTCCAGAATCCCCATACGAGCCGCTGGCTGATCGCTGCGGCGCTGCGCGTGAAGGAGTCACAGGTGCGTGTGATCACGCCGCGTATCGGGGGCACGTTCGGGCTCAAGATGGCGGGGCATCCGGAGGAAGTGCTGGTCGCGCTTTTCAGCCGGCTCACGAAGCGCCCGGTGGCATGGATCGAGGAGCGGCGAGAAACCCTGCTCGCGGGCGCGCGTTCACAGCATCACAGCTTCGAGATTGCCGCTGATGAGAACGGCAGGCTGATCGGCTGGCGTGATCGCATTCTGGTCGATGTCGGGATCATCGGCGCTGGTCATAGCTGGGCAATGGCGCTCGTTACGCCGGCGGTGTTTCCGACCGTCTATAAGATTAAGCATTGCGACGTCGAGTGCTCACTGGCCATGACCAACCAGCCGCCGTGGCAAGCGATACGTGGTTACGGCAAGGAGATTGGCAATCTCGTGCTCGAACGCGCGATCGATCTGCTCGCGCAACAGACCGGCATGGATCCGGTCGAACTGCGCCGACGTAACCTCGTCGCGCGCGATTCCTTGCCGCGCCTCCTGCCATCCGGCCTGAACGTGGACAGCGGCGACTATCCGGGCGGCCTCGAGCAGTTGCTCACGATGTTCGACTACCCGCGATGGCAGGCACGGGCGCGCGCCGCGCGCGATTCGGAGTGTCGCATCGGGATCGGCATTGCGTTCGAACTCACGCCGGAGGGCGGCGCGCGGCCAGGAAATTTTCCCAACGGCTACGAGACATCCACGGTACGCATGATGCCGTCGGGCGATGTACAGGTGCTGACAGGCGTGACGTCCCCCGGCAGCGGCAGCGACACCGGCATCGCGCAGATGGTCGCGGGCGAGCTCGGCTTGCGCGCCGACCAGGTGAGCATCATCGAAGGCGATACCGACGTGACGCCGCTCGGCACCGGCAACGCCAGCAGCCGCGCGCTAATGTACGGCGGCACGGCCGCGTACCTTGCCGCGTGCGAACTGCGGGACCGGCTCGCGCAGTGCGCCGCCAACATGCTCGGCGGAGCGGCCGACGACATCGTGCTGCGCGACGGTCATGCGCGTCGCCAGTCGAACGGCGCGCAGATCACTGTGGCCGAACTCACGCTCGGCGCGCATCTGCGGCCGTTCACCGTGGCCGCGGGGGTGACGTTGCCGCTGGAGGTGACGCGCAGCTTCGCGCCGAAGAACGTACGCGTGGAGCCGGACGCGCAAGGCCGCATCGCGACCTATCCGACATTTTCGTATTCGGTGCATGCTGTGGCGCTCGAACTCGACATGGTCACCGGCAACAGCACGCTGCTCGACTATGCCGTGGTGCACGATTGCGGCGCGATGATCAACCCCGCGCTCGTAGAAGCGCAGCTCAGGGGCGCGATCGTGATGGGCATCGGCGTGGCGCTGTGGGAACTCATCAAGATGGACGAGCATAATCGCATGATCACCGATCGCTTCAAGAGCTACCTGCTACCGCGTGCAAACGATCTTCCTCCGATTCGCGTCGGGCATCGCGTCACGCTCAATCCGTTTCATCCGCTCGGCATGAAGGGCGCGGGTGAATCGGGGCTTGGCGGCGCGCTTGCGGCCGTCAGCAATGCCGTGGCGAATGCGCTGGGTAACGACGCGTGCGTCGCGCACGTGCCGGCGACGCCCGCGCGCGTTATTGCTTCCCTGCAGGAGCGATTCGCGTGATAGGGCATCGCTTCAATCTTCATCAGCCGAAGGAACTCGACGAAGCAGCGGGCTTGCTGGCTCGGTTCGGCGAGGACGCGTCAGTGCTCGGCGGCGGCACGATGCTGGTGCCGTCGATGTCGGCGAATCTCGTGCGGCCCGCGCATCTCATCAGTCTGAACGCGCTCGGTCTGGATCCGATCGTGCTCGACGACACACACCTGCGTATCGGCGCGATGACGACCTACGCTCAACTGCTCGCCTCGCCGATCGTGGCAAGCCATGCGCCGCTGCTCGCTGCGATGGCCGCGCAAGTGACGGGCGGCGCATCGATCCTCAATCAGGGAACGCTTGGCGGAGCCGCGAGCTTCGCGAATCCTTCATCCGATGCGCCGGGCTGTCTTGCGGCGCTGGAGGCGGTGTTCGAGTTGCGCTCGTCGCAGGGCAAGCGTTGCATGCCGGCGGGTGATTTTTTCGCCGACGCGTTTTGTACCGCTCGGCGCGCGGACGAATTCCTCGCGGGCATTCTTGTCCCGCGCGATGCGACCCTTGTCGCCTGTCAGTACCAAAAGTACAAGGCGAGCGCGAGTTCGTGGCCCATCGTGACCGTCGCGTGCTCGTTGCATCGTGGCGCGCAGACGAGCGTGCGGCTCGCGGTCGGTGCGGCAGGGCGCCGACCGGCGTACCACCGCTTTGTCGTCGACGAGCGATCGTTGCTCGCACCCGATGCCTTCATCGAACAGGCGGCGAGCAGGGCGCTCGATCTCGTCGGCGAAGGCTGGAGCGATGAACTCGCCAACGGCGATTACCGTCGCGCCATCGTACCGGGTGTCGTGAGTCGACATTTGCGCACGCTGCTCGCGGGAGCGAAGACATGAAAGAATCGATTCAAGTGCGGCTCACGCTCAATGGCGAGCCGCGTGTCGCGGATGTGGACTCGCGGCTGTTGCTCGTCGAACTGATCCGCGATGCGTTGGATGCAAAAGGGACGCGCGTCGGCTGTCTCACCGGCGATTGCGGAGCGTGCACGGTGCTGATCGATGGCGACGTAAGAAAGTCCTGCCTCGTCCTGGCGGCGTCGATTTCGGGCAATGATGTGCGGACGATCGAAGGCATCGAAGGTATCGAGACGCTGAAGGAGGCGTTTATCGCTGAGAACGGATTCCAGTGCGGTTTTTGCACGAGCGGCATGATCGTCGCGGCCGCGGATCTGTTGAGGCGCAATCCGTTGCCAAATTACGAAGAGATACGGCGCGCCATCAGCGGCAACTTGTGCCGATGCACGGGTTACGAAAGCATCGTCAATGCAGTCTATCGTGCGGCGCACGGCGGCTGCTTATTGGGACGAAGCGATGACGCGTGATTCCTCCGTCACGGCTTACGTGACGTATGAAGGCGAATCTGGCGTGCGTTTCGACAGGGCTTGCTACGTCGAGCATCACCTGCCGCTCGTTATGCGTCACTGGTCGCGTTACGGCCTGCCCGGTGTCGCCGCAATTTCCGGGTGTGGAGGAGGCCGGTACGCTCGCGATCTGCGAATGCCGGATTCGCGACGAAGCATTGGTCGATGCGGCGTTCGCGTCGCCGGAAGCCTCGGAGAAGATGGCGGATCTGCCGCGCTTCACCGAAACCGAACAGCGCGCGTGCGTGCGCTAATCGAAAATGAGGCTATGGGACGGCGGCCGCCCGGCCTTGCTCTTGAGTCAGTGCGGCTTGATGATCTGCACCGGTACCTTGAACAGCACCACGCGCTCCATCTCGTCGGGGATCTCCCGCTTGCGCGTCTTCTTCGCCGACAGGTTAGATTCCAGGCTGATCTGCTGCATAGGCTCCATGTTCGCAGCTCAGATTCCCTTAGGCATCGAGTGTCCATACTACGTTTTGCGGACGTTCTCAGACACCGGCTGATCCACTGCGGCATCCCACATCCCCATCGCGTCGGTCACGGCCTTCTCGATGACGGCCTGCCGGACACGATCGCGGGCGAGCACGGACAGCCCCTGGAAAAAGCAGTCGAACGCGATGGACAGCGCTGCCGAATCCGTGCTGCTGCGCAGTTCCCCGCTCTTGATGCCCCGCGCAACGCAGGCGCGGAAGCCGGCGCGCGTGCGAATGCGCACATCACGAAGCCACTGGGTGACGGCCTCACTGCCGATGGAACTGGCCCCGACGACGCCCAGCGCGACCATACAGCCTTTTGGGTGGCCGCTCTCAGTCTGCATCCGTGCCGACCGGAGCAGCGCCAGGAACACGCCCTCCCGTGGCGGAAGCGACGTGTCATGAAGACTACGGGTGACCTTGCCATAAACCTCCATGTAACGGCCCAGCGCCTCCTTATACAGCGCCTCCTTGGACTCGAAGGCCGCGTAAAAGCTGGGCGCCGAGATGCCTCCGCCGATCGCCGCCTTCAACTGCGACAAAGACGTCGATTCGTAGCCATGTTCCCAGAACAAGTGCATCGCCGAAATAATCGCCGCATCGCGGTCGAACGCGCGTGGCCGGCCCCGCTGAACCATGAACATCTCCGTCAATGAAAGAAATACATACTAGTCGATACACAATCTTCGAGCAAGTTGCGATCGACGACTTCCGCGCATGGCAGCGGACCGCTCAACACAGCGGTTGACAACCGTTTTCACGCTCGCTTATATTTGTACCAGTCGGTATGTAAATAAAGAGCAGTGCGGGGTCACCACACAAACCCCGCATTTTTTTAAGCCAATTCTGTACCAATCGGTATCTAATGAAAATGTCCAAAGAAATCGAAGCACGTCTTGACGCCATCGAAAGCCGCTTTGCCATCGATGCGCTGATCGCTAACTACGCCGAGGCGTTCGACACCATGAACATCGATCTGCTAGCCACGCTCTGGCATCCCGAATCGCGACTGCTCCTAGGCGCGAACGGCAACTCCGAGGGCCTGGAAGCCATCCTGGCGCAGGCACGCATCAACATGACGCGCATGCCCCACATGCATCATTGGATGGCGAATGCCCTGATCACGGTGGACGGTGACAACGGCCACGGGCTGGTGGCAGCGGACTGTCTTTTTTACGACGTCGATCAGGGCCCGCTTCAAGTAAGCGGCCAATACCGCGACGTCTATCATCGACGCGAAGGCCGCTGGGCATTTCTGGAGCGCACCTTTACCATGCACTACGCGACGCCGCTCCAAAATTGGAACCCCATCGGCGGAACGGAACGCTTCGGCCGCCCGGCCTGACGCGGCCCGCGAGCGCCTAAACTTATGCATACGACAACCTCCTCCACGCGTCGATGGTCGGCGTTCGCGGTGTTGCTGGTGGGAGCATTTCTGCCTCCGCTGGACTTCTTCATCGTGAACGTAGCCCTGCCATCGATCCAAAGTACCCTCCAAACGAGCGCTGCCGAGCTGCAGCTCGTTATTTCCGGATACGCCGCGGCTTACGCGGTCTTCCTTATTACAGGAGGACGGCTAGGCGATCTCTTCGGCCGGCGGAGGATCTTTCTTATCGGCGTCACGGGCTTCGGACTGACATCGGTGATCTGCGGACTCGCATCGTCGCCCGCCATGCTGATACTCGGGCGTGTGCTGCAGGGTCTGAGCGCCGCCGCCATGGCGCCGCAAGGGCTTGCCTCAATCCACGCACTGTTCCCCGAGAAAGAGCGCGCGCGCGCCTTGGGCCTCTACGGCGCAGCGGTAGGACTGGCCGCAGTAGCCGCGCAGGCGCTCGGGGGTGCTTTGATCTCTGCGGACCTTTTTCACTTGGCGTGGCGAGTCATCTTTCTCATCAACTTGCCCGTCGTCGCGGCCGTTCTAATCTTCGGGCTGCCGTTGCTACCCGACGTCCGGGGGGACAGCCCGGCACCCATCGACCGGATCGGGGTGCTGCTCTGCGCGCTCATGCTGGGCTTGCTCATCGTGCCCCTGGTAGAAGGGAGGGAGCTGGATTGGCCGTGGTGGACTGTTGCAATGCTGATTGCGTGTCCCGCCGCTGGGGTAGGCTTTTGCCGATACGAGATGGGCTACGCCCGCAGAGGCGGCGTACCCCTGATCAGCTTGGAGCTGATCCGGAGGCCTGGCCTGATGAGCGGGCTTACAGGCGTCCTTTTCTTCTACGTCGTCTCTGCTTTCTTCCTGACGTTCTCCGTCTACCTCCAGGCGGGCCTTGGAATGAGCCCATTCGAGACAGGGCAGGTTTTCCTACCGTTCGGGGTCGGCGCCTTCATCGGGCCGCTTACGACGCCACTAGCCATCCGCCTCTTCGGTGACCGGGTCCCCGCCATCGGCATGATGCTGGAGGTCGCAGGCTGCATACTCCTCGCCGCCCTCGTGGCCGGCGCGCCCGGACAGATGCCGGCTCAGTTTTCAGTGATTGGGGCGGTAGCACTCCTGGGATTCGGTCAGGGCTGGGCGCTGCCAACGCTGGTGCGCTCGGTCATCAATCGCGCACCGACGACCGGTTCCGGGATGATCGCGGGCATCACGAATTCGGCGTTGCAAATCAGCGCAGCACTGGGTGTCGCGGTCATCGGCGGAGTCTTCTTCAGTGTCGCAGGGACTTCACCGGATCCGTTGACCTTGGCCAGGGCACTGGTCGTCGCAATGATGTGCGTCGGCGGCAGTTTGACCGTTTCCGCCGTCCTGTCTATCGTCGCTTCAAGATCGAGTGCTCATGCCGCTGCAAGGACCGCGCCTCGTTGAGGCCGGCCCGCCATCTCTCGCGGCGAGGAGAACATCGATGCACATCCCCACGGCGTGCACGGCGACCTTCCCACCATTTCACCGGCATCGCTGCGACGCATCACGCATGAAGATGGATCTCGACGAAGAGCGGATGGCGACGATGCTTTCCGGGGATGATCGCGGAGGTCGACTGACAAGGACGGCAATTCAGTGCTGAATACCGCAGCCGCTACGGCGCTCGCGATGTACATTGAACGGCATTAGGTCGAACGCCACTAAGCCGAACGCGAACCTAAGCCCCAAACAACAACGCCGCCCCGTCTACAGCTGGAAGGCAATCAACGCGGCAAATGCCGCGCGAGTCATGCAGATCTACAAGCACCTCTGCCCACTGCCAAAAAAGTAAGTTTAGTTGGCTGCGCAAGTTGAGTCGCACGCGTGAAACGGATGTTCCCGGTCCTTGTTACCCCACCACGCTAGCGTGATTATCTCGTTAGCTGTTTTCCTCATTGTCGGTGAAGCCTAATCTGTCTTCGAAAGCCGACACGCTGCCAGCAACGTTGTGCATGAGTTCGGATGCCGCCCTGTCCCGCGGCCCTCGACGCGCTCAGTGGCCGAACGCATCACCGACTGAGCGTCGCTTCGTGGCGCCTGCGTTATCCGGATGTCACCGACCAAAAGGACTTATAAGCGAATCCAAGACGGCGAACTTCGCCGCGGCGACGGCGCAAGCAGCGCGCAACTGATCCTGATTACGCCTTGTCAAAGAGATCGGGCAAGGCATCGAGGCCGGACAGTTCCCAGTCCGGCCTTTGCCCCATTTCCTCGAACGTATCGCCGCTGCGATTGACCCACGCAGTTGGAAAGCCGAAATGGCGCGCGCCGGTTGCGTCCCACGCATTCGACGAGACGAAGAGAATCGACGCGCGCGAAAGACCGAATGCCGATTCAGCAAGTTCGTAGGCGCGATCGTGCGGTTTGTAGATGCGCACCGGATCGACGCTCAGCAGATGATCGAATCGATCGCGCAATCCCGCATGGCCGACCACGGAGCCGATTGAATGCGGCGAGCCGTTCGAGAGAATCGCGAGCCCGAGGCCTCGCTCCCTGAGCCGCAAGAGCGTCTCCGGGACTTCGGGAAAGGGCCGCAGCTTCAGATACGCGTCGCAAAGTGCCGCCTGCGTGTCGTCGTCCAGGTCGAGTTTCAGATGCTGCGCCGTATAGCGCAATGCATCTTCCGTCGCCTGCTCGAAGGTAACGTAGCGATTCATGAGGCTGCGCAACCACGTATATTCCAGCTGCTTCTGCCGCCAGATCCTGCTAATCTCGCGCCCGCGTCCCGGATACCGCTGCTCGCACTGATCGATGACCGAATGCACGTCGAACAGCGTGCCGTAGAGATCTAGCGCAATCGCCTTGATGTGATTCATGCTCTTTCCTTCCATTGAACATCCGGATCGAACGCTAAGGCTCAACCGCCCTTTCCTTCCCTGAGCCGCGCGCGATGTGCAGCCACCTTCGCGCGATTCCCGCAGATGGCCATGCTGCACCAGCGGCGCGCATGCCCACGCGTGTGATCGGCAAACAGCAACGTGCACTTCGGGCCCTCGCACGCCTTGACGTACGTGAAGTCCTGTTCGCACACGAGCTTCGCCAGCGTCTCGATGATCGGCATCAGCAGCGACTCGGGCGTCGAGTAGCGGCGTTGCATCGCGAATGCAAGGCCGCTCGACGCGCGCCCATCCTCGACGATCGCGCCGTGCTGTTCATCGCGCTGTAGCACGCCATTCAACGCTTCGAGTTCGATCAGGTCCTTTGCCGCGAGCGGCCGTCCCTTTCTCTTCTGCACGAACGATCTGAACCATTCCCGCAGGCCGCGCGCCTTGACCGCGATCTCGTCCAGCTCGGCGGGCGCAGTTTGCGAACGCATGTGCGCAAGCACCTCGGCGGGCACCAGTTGCGCCTGTTCGAGCCACGACAGAAGGCTATCGCCGTCCGCGATCCAGTCGACGGGTTCGTCTACCGGCGTCGCGATCGAGTTGAGGAAATCGAGGCCGGGCGCATCGGCCACGAAGATCGCGGGAAGTGAGCGGTATTCCATTTTTCGAGCCAGCCGTGTTTCTACGATGACTTCATCGTAACCGCTAAAAAACGTATTGACAAGTTACATCGCTAATTTGTAACCTCTTTCAAAATACTCTAGCGGTTACTCAACGAAACGACCTCACCCTGGAGAAACGACCATGTTGGCTATTGCTCATCGCCATACCGACGTCGACGGCTTCGATGTGTTCTATCGCGAAGCCGGTCCTGCAGACGCGCCGAAGCTGCTTTTGCTGCACGGCTTTCCAAGTTCGAGCCACATGTTTCGCGATCTGATTCCGCTGCTGGCCGACCGCTTTCATATCGTCGCGCCGGACCTTCCGGGCTTCGGTCTCTCCGACATGCCGAGCCGCGACAGCTTCGCGTACACCTTCGAAAACATCGCCGGCGTCATCGACCGCTTCACAGAAGTGATCGGCTTCGACCGTTACGCCGTCTATGTCTTCGATTACGGCGCGCCGACGGGCTTCCGCCTCGCGCTGAAGCATCCGGAGCGCATTACGGCCATCGTTTCGCAGAACGGCAACGCGTATGAGGAGGGACTGAGCGAGGGCTGGAATCCGATCCGCGCCTACTGGCAGGAGCATACGCAGGCCAATCGCGATGCACTGCGCCCGTTCCTCACGAAGGAAACGACGAAGTGGCAATACACGCACGGCGTGCCTGACGAGTCTGCTGTTCCGCCCGACGGCTACTCGCTCGACGACTACTACATGAACCGTCCCGGCGCGCACGAAGTGCAGCTCGATCTGTTCGGCGATTACCGCACCAATGTCGCGCTCTATCCGGCGTTCCAGGCGTACTTGCGCGCGCATCAACCGAAATTCCTCGCCGTGTGGGGCAAGAACGATCCATTCTTCCTGCCGCCGGGCGCGGAAGCATTCAAGCGCGACATTCCGCATGCGGATGTGCGCTTCTTTGACACGGGCCACTTCGCGCTCGAAACGCACGCGGCGCAGATCGCGGCAGCCATCAACGAATTCCTCGCTGACTAAAGCGCGGTCGCACCGCGTTCATCTACCAAAGGAGAAACATCATGCGTGCAATCGTCCTCGAAAAGTTCGGCGGTCTCGACAGCCTCGTCTATGCGCAGATTCCGGAGCCTGAACCGCTGGAAGGGTATGTCGTCATCGAAATCAAGGCATTCGGCATCAATCACGCCGAGATGCACATGCGGCGCGGCGAATGGGCCGAAGCGGCAAAGGTGAGTGGCATCGAATGCGTGGGCATCGTGAAGTCGTGTCCGGGCGGCGAGTTTCCCGTCGGCGCGAAAGTGGCCGCGCTGATGGGCGGGCTCGGGCGCACCATCAACGGCAGCTATGCGCAGTTTACGCGCGCGCCGGCGTCGAACGTCGCGCTGATCGAATCCGATCTGTCATGGGCCGAACTCGCAGCGATTCCCGAAAGCTATGCGACGGCGTGGACGACCCTGTTCCGCAACCTTGAAATCAAGGAAGGGCAAACCGTGGTGATTCGCGGCGCAACCTCGTCGCTCGGGCAAGCGGCGGTGAATCTCGCCGTCAACGCGGGTGCGAAAGTGATCGCCACGACGCGCAGCCGGGAGCGCTTCGCGAAGCTCGAAGCAACGGGCGTGTGGCGCGTGGAACTCGAAGGGCCGGACCTCAGCAAGCGAATCGCGGAAGCTAAGCATATCGATGCCGTGCTCGACCTCGTCGGCAACAGCACGATTCTCGATTCGCTCACGATGCTCCGGCGCGGCGGGCGCGCGTGCCTTGCGGGCTGGCTCGGCGGACTTGCGCCGATCCCAGATTTCAACCCGCTCCTGCAGATGTCGAGCGGCGTGTATCTGACCTTCTTCGGCAGCTTCGTGTTCGGCACGCCGGGCTTTCCGCTTTCCGATGTGCCGCTGCAGTCCATTGCAGCGAATATCGCGGCCGGCCGTTTCAATGCGAAGCCTTCGCGCGTGTTCTCGTTCGACGAGATTCACGAAGCCCATCGCGTGATGGAAGCCAACGAAGCGAACGGCAAGATGGTCGTCGTTCATTGAGCCGGGAGGAACCACATGCCCACTAAAGCCGCCATCGTCACGGGCGCGAGTCAGGGGATCGGGCGCTCGACGGCGATCCGCCTCGCACGCGATTTCGATTCGATCGTGCTCGTCGCACGTAATCGCGCCAATCTCGAAGAGACCGCCGACGCGGTTCAGAACGCCGGCGCAAAGACGATCGCAATCGACATCGACCTCGCACGGCCCGAGGCCGCGCAACACGTCGTCGATGAAGCGCTCGCCGCGTTCAGCCGCATCGACGCGCTGCTCAATATCGCGGGCGCGGTTCCGCATATCGATCTGTTCGACATGACCGACGAACAATGGGACGCCGGCCTCGCGCTGAAGCTTCACGGCGCGCGCAGGCTGACGGTCGCGGCATGGCCGTCGCTCAAGCAGTCGTCTGGATCGGTCGTGCTGATGTCGGGGAATTCCGCGCTGTTTCCGAAGGCGCCGTATGCGGCCGTCGGCACGATCAACGCGGCAATCGTCGCGCTGGCGAAAGCGTTTTCCGATCGCGGCATCGCGGATGGCGTGCAGGTCAATAGCGTCCTTCCCGGCGCGGTGATGACCGGCCGCCGGCGCTCATATCTCGAGCACTGGGCGCCCTTGCACGACATGACCGTGGAAGAAGCGACGGCGCGTTTCCCAAAAGAAGCTGGCATCGCGCGTTACGGCACGCCGGAAGAAATCGCCGAGTTGATGGCGTTCCTCGTCTCGCCCGCGGCCAAATGGATGACCGGCAGCACGCTGCGCATGGACGGCGGCGAGGTCAAATCGGTCTGAAGGGAAGAAGCCAAAGGCCGGACGGATGCCCGACCTTTGGCGCTTACCGCGACATCGCGCCCGAAACCGGAATGGAACTTACGATGTAGCGAGCGAAGTGACCGATGCACCGCGCGGCGGCCCGCCTAGGCCTGCCGCGTCTGCGCATGCGTGCGCCGCCAGAGCGCAGGCGTCACGCCGAACTGCTGACTGAACGCGCGCCTAAATGCCGCTACCGACTGATACCCGACCGTCTCGGCTACAGCTTCGGTTGACACCGCAGGTTTTTTCAGTTCGTTCGCCGCCAGCGCCATGCGTACATGGATCAGCAGATCGCTGGGCGAACGTCCGACCTTGGTCTGGAACTGACGGATCAATGTGGCTCGCGACATATTGCATAAGGCCGCCAGGTTGGGCAGCTTCCAGTCATGCGCCGGTTCGGTGAAGATCGCCTCCAGCGCCGGGGACAGTCGCGAGTCCCCTGAGAGCGCCAGTAGCCCGGCGGGTGCTTCGTCGGACTCCGTGCTGGCGCGTAAGGTCAGTGCAAACAGCGCCGCCGACAGCGCGTTCATCATCGCGTGGCCACCGAGATTGTCCGCGATCGATTCCGCGCGCATCAGCGCGACGAGGGAATTCAACTGATTCAATGCGCCGTCCGGTCCCGCGCCCCTCGACGTCGCCGTGCGCACGACGAGCCGTCCGGGCAGATATGTCCGCACGAAGCGGTCATGCGGCGGCGCGAGCACGATGCGTCCGCACAGCATGTCCAGATGCTCCCCCGTACCCTTGTTTTCGCTGACGATCAGGTTCATGACCGCGCGTTGGCGGGCTGGCTTCGGACGCGCGCCGCTACCGTCGCGAAGCGTGTGCGCTGATCCGTGCGCGAGCAGCACGATATCGCCGGCACTGAGCGGCTGCGGCTTGCCCGCGCCGGGCGTCTCCAGAATGGCCGATCCGCCCAGCACAATGTGATAGGGCATTTCGCCGTCGTCCGAATCGGCGTAAATAACTTCCCACGGCGCGCCATACGAGCACCGCAGTTCCAGCTGACCGCGCACGGTCATCATACCGAGCAGACGGCTCAGCCAGTCGATCGAAAGCGCCATGCTCGTCTCCGTATGATACTTTCGAGCATGATATTGAGTATTTCTAGACTCAACAAGCTCATCTTGCGAACCTAAAGTGGAGGCTCCTGACCACCACCAAACGAGGTTCACCATGAGTCGTATCGCTATCTCCGCACTCTCGGATGCAGCCGGCAACACCGCCGATGCTTACGCGCGCGTTCGCAAGATCGCGGGCGGCGGCGCGCCGAATCTGTTCGCGGCGCTCGGTCATCTCGCGCCCGCGACGTTGATTGCCGCGCTGGACGCCGAAGGCGCGCTGGCCTCGAGCAGTCTGAGCAAGCAGGATCTGGAGACCATCAAGCTGCTGATCAGCGAACTGACCGGCTGTGACTACTGCGTGGCCGCGCACGTGATGCTCGGCAAGATGGCCGGTCTGACGCCAGCGGCGCTCAAGCAGATTCGCACCGGCCAGCCGACGGGCGATATCAAGCGCGATGCGCTGATCCGCTTTGTGCGGACCCTGCAAACGACGCGCGGCACGATCGACGAAGACGAGCTCACCGCCATTCGCGCGGCAGGCTACAGCGACACGCAATTGGCGGACGTCTCGCTCGCGATTGCGATGACGATCTTCACCAACACGTTTAATCGAATCAACGATACCGACGTCGATTTTCCGGCCGTCGAGTGATCCAACCATTCATCGTCAGCACATTGGAGAAAGTCATGTCTCAGATCGAACAGTTCGATACGCTGATTCTCGGCAGCGGCCAGGGCGGCAAGCTCCTGGCGTGGCATCTGGCCCGCGCGGGACAGCGCGTCGCCGTGGTCGAGCGCCAATGGGTCGGCGGCTCGTGTCCCGCCGTCGCCTGTCTGCCCAGCAAGAACGAGATATGGAGCGCGCGCGTCGCGCATCTGACGCGCCACGCCGCCGATTTCGGCGTGATGACGGGGCCCGTGGCCGTCGACATGGCGAAGGTGCGCGATCGTAAGCGCGGCATGGTCGAGCGGGAGGCTGCGTTTCACGTGCAGGCGTATGGGTCGAGCGGCGCCGAGCTTGTCATGGGGGTGGGCCGGTTCGTCGGGCCGAAGACCGTCGAAGTGCGGCTCAACGATGGTGGCACCCGTACGCTCGGCGGTAATCAGGTCGTGGTGAACGTCGGCACGCACGCCGCGCTTCCGGAGGTGCCCGGCCTGCAGGCGGCCGACCCGCTGACGCACATCGGCGCGCTGGAGCTCGATCACGTGCCGCCGCATCTGATCGTGCTGGGCGGCGGTTACATCGGCGTGGAGATGGCGCAGGCATACCGGCGGTTCGGGAGCCGCGTGAGCGTCGTCGAGCGCGGCGCGCGGCTTATGGCTCGTGAAGACGCGGACATCGGCGAAGAAACGCTGCGCATCCTCCGGGCGGAAGACATCGACGTGATACTCGATGCACAGACGATCCGCGTCGAAGGTCATTCCGGAACGCATGTGCGCGTCGTCGTGCGGACGCCTTCGGGCGAGCAGACCCTGGAGGGCAGCGACATTCTCGTCGCGGCGGGACGCGTGCCGAACACGGCCGATATCGGCCTCGACCTGGCGGACGTGCAGATCGACGAGCGCGGCTATATTCGCGTGAACGATCGCCTTCAGACATCGGCCGACGACGTCTGGGCGATTGGCGAAGCGGCGGGAAGCCCGCAGTTCACGCATGTCTCCGTCGACGATTTCCGGATCGTGCGCGACAACATGGCAGGCGGACATCGCAGCACGAGTGACCGGCTGATTCCGTACACGCTGTTCACTGATCCGCCGCTGGCGCGCGTCGGCCTCAACGAAACCGACGCACGGCGCGCGGGAATCGGCGTGCGCATTGCGACGCTACCGATGAGCAACGTCCTGCGCACCGAAGCGACGGACGAAACGCAGGGCTTCATGAAAGTGCTCGTTGGCGCTGACGACGACCGCATCCTCGGCTTCACGATGATCGGCTCGGAAGCAGGCGAAGTGCTTGCGGCAATTCAGACTGCGATGATCGCCGAGCTTCCGTACCAGAAGCTACGTGACGCCGTGATTTCTCATCTGACCGTGGCGGAGGGTCTGGGGCCGTTGTTGGCGAGGGTGCCCGAACGCGCGGCTACGTGAGACTTGTAGCCGGACGGTCGGGCTTGTTCATCGAGCGCTTTCTGCGGCCGACTGTGGTCGGCGTCCTCGACGCAAGGGTATTCGTAAGCCGGTAGATGCAATGCGTGATGTGCGGTTGCGTTGAGTGCGAGAGCCCTGCGTATCGGGCAATCTGAGCCGATATCTGCGACTGGCCGTTGTCTTGAAGAGGCGACGTCCGACCTATCGTCCTGCGAGCGGCCGGTGAGGGTTGTTCATCGGCAGTGTACTAGGCGTTGCCCAACGCCATATTCTTCGGCAGTATCGCTTCTTCCTCGTCGGTGTGCGGCGAGCTGCGGGTCGGATGCGCCTAGAACTTAAGCGTCGAAAAGTGTTTCGCTCTGCTTGAATGAATCGATAAGGTGCTGCATGACCGCGCGTATCGTCGGGACGTTTCGGTCCTGTCTGCGTGTCAATAGTCACACGTCTCGCGGCGGGGGCAACGGCCCCCGCGAGCACGGGCTCAGCCCAGGCAAGCTTCGGCCTAGATAATGAGGCAGCAAGGCTCGGCCCGCACCGTCTCGCGCGGCGATTGCCTGCAAGATGTGATTCTCGGCGCGAAGTGAAACGCGCGAGTACTTAAAATGCTGTGTCAGCCAGTTCGTGCCCGGCATGTCGGCGCTTTCCTCGTTGAAACTCACGAAAACCGGAACCTCCCCGCGTTCGGCTCGTTCGCACTGCGCTGGTGCGCCATAAAAGGCGAACGCCATGCGACCGAGTGGCTTTGCGATCAAGTCCGCGTCGACGAGGTGTCCTACACGCACCGCAATATCGGCTTTGTGCCGATCGAGACTGACGGAACGAAGGTTTGTCGCAAGATCAATGTCGATACCGGGATAGGAGTCGGTGATTCGCGTGAGGCGTGCAAGGACGAAGCTCTGACATAGCGCGGGCGGTGCATTTATGCTCACCAGGCCTCGAAGGATAGCGTCGCCACAGCTCGCCTGCGCATGCCCTATCGTCAGCGCGGCGGTTTCGATTTCCGCTGCAACCTGTAACGCGCGTGTTCCAGCAGGCGTCAGTGGGTAGCCTTCAGGCCGGCGCTCGACATGCTTCTGACCGACGCTTTTCTCGAGAGACTGGATACGGCGGGCAATCGTCGCGTGATTGACCCGCAGGGGGCGGGCAGCGGCGTACAGGCTTCGATAGCGCCCCAGCGCCAGGAATATCCGCATGTCCTGCCAGTCGAGTTCTGTGCGTTTTTTATCAGTCATTGCGCGAGGATAGCGGCTCCTTTTTCCGAAAGTCCAGAGCTAACCTGCTGTCCATACCACGGGATGCCAACTGCATCCAGGTTCACTCAACAGCCAGGAGAAACAGCATGAGCCAGAAAAAGGTAGCCATTGTCACCGGCGCTTCGCAGGGCATTGGCGAAGGCATCGTCAACGGCTTCCGCGCCCGGGGCTACGGCGTCGTCGCTACATCGCGCTCGATCCAGCCTTCAGCCGACCCTGACCTCGTGACCATCGCCGGCGACATCGGCGACCCCGACACGGGTAAGCGTCTGGTCGAAGCAGCTCTCGACAGCTTCGGCCGCATTGATACATTGGTGAACAACGCCGGCATCTTCATCGGCAAGCCGTTCACCGAATATACAGAAGAGGATTACCGGCTCAAGGTGAAGACCAACCTCGACGGCTTTTTCTTTACCACGCAGCAAGTTACTCCAGTGATGCTCGAGCAGGGCAGCGGCCATGTCGTCCAGATTACGGCTTCGACGGCGGAATTCGCGAGCTCGCGCTCGCCCGCCTTCATCGCCATGCTGACGAAGGGCGGGATGAACGCCGCGACCAAGAGCATGGCGATCGAGTACGCCACGGGCGGGATCCGCGTGAACGCCGTGGCTCCGGGCGTTATCCGCACGCCGATGCACGATCCGAGCATGGTTGACAAGCTGGCTGCCTTCCATCCCATGAACAAGCTCGGCGAAGTCGAGGATATTGTTCGAGCGGTGCTATATCTCGAGGACGCCGCCTTTACAACCGGGGAGATCCTTCACGTCGACGGCGGTCTAATCGCCGGACGTTGACCAACCAAGGGGCGCCCAAGGAGCGCCCTCCGCGCCCGGAGGACCGTGTGCCGGTATGGAAGCAGTTGCTCCGAAGCATCCGGAGATTCGCTAAATGAGTAGAGAGTGGGTGGTGGCAAGTGCGCGCTTGTCTCTGCCATCACCTATTATCGTTAATCTGGCCGGAAAGGTAATCGACCGACAACATGCCAGCAAACGGACTACCACGGAAGCGTCTCGCCACGGTAGTTGTAGTAACGAAGTCCTGCCTTGCCCGACGACGCGGCTATCTGTTTTATTATCCCGGGGATGCTTTCATCAATGCTCAGGGTGGCATCGGCGCCGCCCATTTCTGTCCGAACCCATCCAGGATCGACCAGCGCGAGGCTTTTTGAAGCGCTCGCGTGGCGCGCGGCAAAGGAGCGCATCAGCATATTCAAAGCCGCCTTGCTGGCGCGATAGACTTCCCATCCACCGCTGTCGTTCAGTGCCACGCTACCGAGACTTGAGGACATAATTGCTATCGTTCCTTGTTGTTTCACCTTGTTGTATAGCCGTTCAATGATGCGGATCGGACTCAACGCGTTTGTCACCATCAAACGGCTGAAGTCCTCGGTCGTCACATTGTCCGCGCGATCCTCTGGACCAAGAGCGACGCCGGCATTGACATACAGGACATCAAACTCGTGATTAGGCAGACGGCCCGCGAGGGCCTCAATATCAGAGCTATCAGTGACGTCCATCTGCTCGATACGTATTTGCCCTGGAAACACCTGTTCTAAGCGATGCAGCGGCGTATCGCCACTTCGTACGGTAGCGACGACGTTCCAGTTTCGCGAAAGCCACTCTTGGGCGAGCGCGAAGCCTAGACCACGCGATGCACCAATGATCAAGACTTTTTTAGTGTTCGTCATATATCGATTCCTCCTTCATCAAAATGTTGAGATGACTATTCCTAAGACCCAAAGCAACCGCGACGCCCTCGGTGTGGCCTTCGGAAAGTATGTTGGACACCTCGCACCGCGTGCAAACGCCCCGGAGTCATAACACAAATGCCGCCGAGTAATGTCTGGACGGTTCGCCGCTGCCTAAATCTCTCGTCGTGAGGAAAACTGGGCGTCGGCGGAGAGCGAACGGCCACAAGCCGACGTTCGCGCCGATGGTGGCAGCTTACGAGTGGATCCCGTCACCCGCGATAGCTGTCCGCGACATTGCGCCTCTGTGTGCTGCGGAGCCTCGCGGGCACGCATCCGTTCAACCGTTCTCTCTTGCAAGCAGTTCGAGCTTGTCGATCGCCTTCGTTACCGCCGCCCGTGCAAGCATCTCGTCGCATCAGCGTTGTACATGCGGCGTCATGTCCAGTGTCACGTTTGCGAAGGCTCGTCGCCATGTACATCCGAAGTCGGCGATATCCGCGATGGAGTATCCGTCGCCCGCGACGAAGGGCTGTTCGGCAAGAAAAGTGACGAGCAGTTTCAGTTGACGATTTGTTTCGCCGGAAAAGCGCTCGATGGCGTGGAACATCACTTCCGGTGCAAATTTGAGAAAGTAACCTGCCTGCCCTAAGGCGGGGCCCAGGCCAGACGCGTGAGCGAACCGTTGCTCAAACGTGCGCGCCCGGTGTACAGGGTCCCACGAGAGAAGCTTGCCGTGTTTTTTCGGCAAGATAAACGAGATTGGCCGCAGACTCGGTCAGCACGAAATTGCGGTCTTCGGTGGTCAGCACTGGCACTTTTCCGTTGGCATTCAATTCGGGAAACGCATCGCTCCTCTGCTCGCCCTTTCGAACGTTGATGGCGTGCAGCGTTTAGTCGAATGCGAGTTCTTCGAGTGCAATCGACACCTTGACGGAGTTGGGTGTGGCGAATGCATGGACTTGGTACATGGAGAATGATCCTTTCAGAGAGATACCGGCTTAGCGTGAGACGAACTTTGCGCGGAATTCGTTCTCCAGTGAAGTCCGACCGGAGTGATAAGCGCTATTCCCCCAAGGAATGGCTCAGGATGCTTCTTGCTATTCCGCGCAGGAATGACTCAGGATGCTTCTTGCTATTCCGCGCAGGAATGACAGCTATCGCTCATTGCTGTCTTCTGCGGAGTCGTGCTCGCCCTGAATGATCCACAGGTCTTCACCCTTTTTCAGGCACGCGCAATGAACCCACTCATTACTCACACTCAGGTCGGCCCTTATCCGGTAAGTCACCGCGTCGTCATGGGGCCGCTTACACGAATGCGCACCGAAGCGCAGAACGTCCCCGGCGATCTGATGGTCGAGTACTACGCGCCGCGTGCTTCGGCCGGCGGCTTGTTAATTTCTGATGCGACGTCCGTGTCTCCGCTCGGCTTCGCCTATGTCGGCGCGCCAGGCATTTCTACTGATGCGCACAGGCGCGGCTGGAGACGCGTTACTGACGCCATCCACGCAAAAGGCGGACGAATCTACCTGCCGTTATGGCATGAGGGACGACAGGCGCATCCCGCCAACATTGGCGGCGTATTGCCGGTCGCGCCATCTGCCGTGCGCGCTTATGAACACTCGCAATTCAAGACGAAGACGGGCGCGTGATCGACTTCGAACAGGTCGTCCCGCGCGCACTGATGCTTGAAGAGATTGCTGGCGTGATCGAAGAATTCCGTCGCGCCGCGACGCTTGTGAGACAGGCTGGTTTCGATGGCGTGGAACGGCATGTTGCTAACGGTTATCTGCCCGACCAGATTTAACAGGACGCTTGAGAACCGGGCGCGCTTTCTGTTCGAGGTGATCGACGCAATCGTTTTGGTGTGGAATGCCGACCAGATTGCAGTGCGCCTATCGCCGGGAAGCACGTATGGCACGATGTTCGATAGCGATCCGCATGCTACGTTCGGGTACGTCGCGCGGCGTCTGGACGGCTATGGGCTCGCGTATCTGCACGTCGTTGAGCCACGAGTGCGCGGTAACGATGACATCGCCGCAGCGGCGACCGCCATTTCGGTGAAAGACTTGCGACGCGTGTACAAGGGCACACTCATCGCGGCAGGCGCCTTTACTGCGGACAGCGCGCGTCGCATGATCGAAACAGGCGACGCCGATCTCGTCGCATTCGGGCGCCTGTTTGTCTCCAATCCGGATCTGCCCGAGCGGCTGCGCGTCGGGGCACCGTTGAACCAGCGCGACCGTTCGACGTTCTACGGCGGCAACGCACGCGGTTATACCGACTATTCCTTCCACAGCCCCGCGCCGGTTGCCTGAACCGGACTGCACGCATCGCAATCCGGCCCCGCCGCAGGATCGTCTGCGGCGGGGCCGCTTGTATTTGCGGATTGCTTTCTTAAACGGGAGCAGATGACACAAACCAATCATCGGCGATTTCCATCGAGCGGTTGTTATGACGCGCTAGACTTCCGCCTGAACACATCTCAGCAACAACAGGGACTTTCACGGTCCGCAAGGAGCAGCAACGACATGGACCGCATGGCAGCAATGGAAACGTATGTCAGCGTCGTGGAGGCGGGTTCATTCTCGGCGGCCGCCAAGCGGCTCAAGCTTGGGCAACCGGCCGTATCTAAGTCGATCGCGCAGCTCGAGGAGCGGCTCGGCGTGCGGCTTTTGTTGCGCTCGACCCGCGGCTTAGCGCCCACCGATGCAGGCCAGCGCTTTTACGAACACGCGAGGCGCGCAATCGAAGAAGTGGACCTTGCCGAGCATGTCGCGCGCGACGCGTCGACAGGCCTATCCGGTGTGTTGCGCATCAGTGCAGCCGTGACCTTTGCGCGGCTGCATATCCTTCCGGCGCTGAAGACTTTTCTGGACCGGCACCCCAAGTTGCAGATTGATATCGTGCTGGACGATCGCAACATCGACCTGCTCGAAAAGGGCGTGGACGTGGCGCTGCGCATGGGTTCGCTCGACGACTCGACGATGACCGCACGCCGCATCGCGCAAAGCCGTCGGTTGGTGGTCGGCACGCCCGCGTATTTCGTCGAAGCGGGCGTGCCAAATACACCTGCGGAGCTCAGTCAGCATCAGGTGATCGTGTATTCGTTGCGAGGCGGCGGTGAGTCGTGGGCGTTCAGCCAGCAGGGAAAGGAAGTGGCGGTGGTGGTGTCGGGGCGCGTCAGCGTGAGCGCCGCCGAGGGCATGCGTACGACCTTGCTCGGCGGCATGGGCCTGGCAATCGCGTCGGAATGGATGTTCTCGCCGGAGCTCGCCGACGGCTCGGTACAGGCGGTATTGACTGACTGGGAACTGCCCCCGATCGACTTGTGGGCAGTCTTCCCGGCCGGACGCCTGGTAAGTGCGAAGGCGCGAGCGTTCGTCGCCTTCGTGGCAGAGGTACTCGGTGCTGCGGGCACCGACACCGAAACGCCCCTTTAGAAAGCGAGCTTGCCGATTGACGCACCGCCGTCGACGTAAAGCGTCTGACCGGTCATGAACCCTGCCGCCTCGGATAGCAAAAAGCCGATCGTCGCGGCAATCTCATGAGGCTGGCCGAAGCGACCCATCGGTACTGCGGACAGATAGCGCTTCTCGCCCTCGCTGCCGGGCGGATTGTTCGCGCGAAACAGCGTGGTCTCGGTCGGACCCGGTGCGACGGAATTCACCGTAATGCCCGTGCCTGCAAGTTCCAGCGCCCACGAACGCGCAAAGCTTACCAGCGCTGCTTTCGCCGCTGCATACGCCGTGCGTTGCGTCATGCCGAGAATTGTCAGGCTGGAAATGTTCACGACGCGTCCCCAGCCGCGTTCCTGCATGCCGGGAAGCAGCGCCTGGACCGTTTGGACGGCAGGGTGAAGATTTAGCGCGAGAACGTCGTCGAGATCGTTGAGCGCGACTTCCCCCAAGCGTTGCGGCCTGACTAATGCGACGTTGTTCACCACGCCATCGAAGGCATGACGTCGCACGAGGTCATCGAGCGCCGCGTTGGTTGCGGCACGGTCGGCCAGATCGACGCGGACCAGTTCGCCCGGAAAATCGCTTGCTTCGCGCGCGAGCCCCACCACGTAGTGGCCATCGGCAATCAGTTGTTCTGTCAACGCGAGGCCAATGCCTTTGGTCGCGCCGGTGATGAGAAATTTACGCTGTATCATCAAATGTCCTTGAAGAACCCGGAGGGAATTGAAACGCCGTGCCGGGTTCTCCGGCGCGGCCTTGCAGTTGCCTGGCTTTGAGCAGTAACGCTCAGGCGCTGGCCGTCGCCTTTTCCAGAACTGGGAACATGTCGGATGGATCTGGGCGGCGTGTGTAGTCCGGGTTGACCTCCGAATACAGCACGGTTCCATCCTGTCCAATGACGTAGCGCGCCGGCATCGGTAGCGTCCAGCTCGGGTCGTTATTGAACGCGGGCAGGTCGTTCTTCAGCTTTTTGTACAACCCAACCAAATAATCGGGCAACACGAAACGCAATCCGAAGTCGGCACCCGTCTGACCGCTTACATCGCTCAGCACCGGAAAGCCCAGTTCGTTGGTGCGTACGGACTTGCGGCTGTTCACTGGCGTCTGCGGAGAAATCGCTACCACGTTCGCACCATAGGCCTGAACCTGCGGCAGCGCCTCGTTGATCGCCTGCAATTCGATATTGCAATACGGGCACCACACACCGCGATAGAACGTCACCACCAGCGGACCCTTCGCCAGCATCGCAGCGGACGACACATCATTGCCGTCCTGATCCTTGAGCTTGAAATGCGGGGCTCGGTCGCCAGCCTTGATTGCGCGGCCAGCCTGTCCACTCGCAATCAGTTCTGCTGTAGCGCGTTCCATCACCGGATGAATCTCCGGCGGTGCGTTAAAGGGCGGCTTGCCCGCCTTGAAGTCGGCCCGGAATGCGTCGAGTTTGTCTTGCAGTGACATGAGTGTCTCCGTTGAGAGGATTAAACGAATGAATCAATTTAGGCTGCGTTCTGTGCTGCTGTGATTCGCGCCACTTCGGCTGCGGTGATACCTTCGAGCGCGAGGCCGTAGCCAATGCCCTCGTCGATCACGCGACGCAGGCGTTGAGTCAGGCCAATGCGCGTGTATTTGGTGGTGAGCGGCGGCTGTTTTGCGATCGTCGCGGCGATGGTGTACGCACGTTCGAGCAACTGATCTGCAGGCACGATTTCGTTCACCACACCCAGCGACTGCGCCTCCGCAGCGTCGAGCTTTTGCTGCGTAAGCACGAAGTACCGGCCGCGAATGCTGCCGATCATTTCCGGCCACAGCAGATGCACACCATCATTGGGTGCAATACCGAATGCAGCGTGCGGCATGTCCTGGAACACAGTCTCAGGCGTCGCCACGACGATGTCGCACAGCAAGACATATTCGGAATGCAGCAGGACCGCGCCGTTGAGTGCGGCGATCATCGGCACTTCGATGTCGAGAATATTCATTAGGATCTTGCGGCCTTCGCGGAAGATCTTGTCGTAGCCGCGCGGCGTGAAGAAGTCGAAGCCTTCCGGCGAGATCGCGTCCATAAAGGCGTCGCCACTCCCCGTCAGGATGACCACGCGGTTTTCCGGGTCTTCGCCGATCTGATGAAACATATCGGTGAACTGCTCATGCGTGTGGCCATTGAAGACGAGCTTCGCGCCTTCCGTATGGAAGCGGACCTCGAGCACGCCGTCCGGTGTGCGCGTCAGTCGTGCATTAGGGTAGGCGTTTTTATAGCGGTCAAATGTGGACATGGCGGTTTCTCGGAGAGCTTCTGTATGGGATGGATGAAGGCCGTGAGGGCTCCCGGGAGGCTTATGCCGCAGCAGCAACCGGTTTGGTCCACTCATTAACGGCCATGAAGCCGTCGAGTTCGGTGTGGACGATGTGATTTGTGTAGTTGCTCATTACCTTCGTCGCCACGCCCAGGATCACTTCAAGCACGTTCTGACGGGTGTAGCCGGCGGCAAGAAATGCGTCGACATCGGCGTCCGGGACGAAACCCCGCTCACGCACCACGAGCGTCGTAAAGCGATGCAGCGCTTCGAGTTTTGCATCGGGCAGCGGCGTGCCGGCGCGCAGTGCGGCAATTACAACCGCGTCCATCTTGATCATCTTTGCAAGCGTGCTGTGACCGGCCATGCAGTAGTGACAGTTATTCTCGAAGTTCGCGGTCAGATACACCACCTGCTGTTCAGGCGGCGTCAGCGTGCTTTTCGAGAAGAGGTCCCACAGCGCCGAGTAACCGGCCAGCAGCGCGGGCGACTCCGCCATATGCGCCTGAAGATTGGGGACGAAGCCAAATGCGCGCTTCGTGTCTTCGAGAACGGCCTTCGAAGCGGCCGGTGCGTTTTCGATCGAGTAGGTCGGGAAGCTGCTCATCGTGTTGCTCACGTTAGTTGACGGTGAGCAAATGATGACGGTCAGCACTTCCTCGAAGAAGGCAGGCGCCGTCGATAACAGTCATTCTTGGGAGGCATAAAGCGAGGCGGCATTGAAGCGATGTGGACTGAAAAGCCCGACAGTTCACGCAGCGGGAATAATCGTTTAGGGCTCGGACGACTGCCTTCGATCATTGGCATTAGTAAGGGACGGGCCGCTTCAACTTCGAAAGCGGGATGCACAACTCTCAACCGAGCCATGGGCTGCTCAGGGTCAGTAGGGAGTGTTCAAGCTGGCCCGCGATGACTCCCATCGCTCATTTCGGATCCTTAGATCTTGTTGGCTCAAAAGCGGGATGTACATCACCTAAATAAGGAACCCATATATAATATTTATATGTCATCCTCTGTAAGCTAACAACCTCACGTAATGCAGAGCGTTTGCCGGTTCTTGATGTTCATGCTTCGGAGCGACACTATTTAGCTCGGGGCTGACTGTTTTTTCAGTGTTAGTCGCGCGAGCATGGTATCGAGCGCTTTCAGATCAACGGGCTTTGCAAAGTGGGCATCAAATCCAGCCCTGAATGCACGTTCCCGATCCATTTCGCTTCCATAGCCTGTCACCGCAATAAACGCGGTGCGCGCCATCGAGTTTATCTTCGCAAGCTTCTGGACCAGTTCGTAGCCATCCGTGTTGGGCAATCCGATGTCGCTGATCACCACATCTGGCTGTTGTTCGATCATCATGGCCAACGCGTCCTGCGCCCGATAGGCTACTCGGACCGAATGTCCGTAAATGCGGTAGTAGAGCGCCAATGCGTCAGCCGTATCAACATTGTCCTCGACGATGACGATATCAAGCGTGGAGCCGAGGTTGGCCTGATCTTCAACAGTTGGGGCCACTGGTCTATCAGCAGGTTTGAGCGTCAGGATGAACTCGCTTCCTTGCCCGCGCCCCGCACTTTTTACCCCTAGTGATCCCCCGTGCCACTCAGCTAACCGCCGCGCGAGCGCTAGTCCCAGGCCCATGCCGCCTTTGGCTCGATCAAGTGGCTGCTTGCTCTGCCCAAATACTTCGAATATCTCGTTGATGTCTTGAGCGTCGATGCCGATGCCAGAATCCAACACATGAATCTCGACGCCATCGTCAGATGCCTCAACAGTAACGTCAATGTTGCCGCCTTCCGGCGTGTACTTCGCAGCATTGGTCAGCAAGTTGGATATGAGCAGTGGGCACTGAGTTTGATCCGCAAGCACCCATGGGTCATCCACAATCGTGCAAGAAAAGGCATGCCGGCCATCCAGAATGAAACCCTGACTCATCTCGATAGCTTGGTCTACAAGCTTTCGGGACGAGACTGGCCCGAGTTCGAGTTCAACGACACCAAATGACACCAATGAAGCCGATAGAAGATGGTCGACGATTTCACTCATATACCGAACATGGCGATCGATCAGCGACTTGGCCCATATCCGTTGATCGAGCGTTATCTCTACCTGCTGCAGCAGTTGCACGGCAGTAAGTATCGGGGCCAAGGGCGCACGCAATTCGTGGGCGAGCATCGCTAGAAACTGGTCGCGGTTAAGCTGGGCGTGCTCAAGACGATCGCGTAAAGACCGAATCTCTCGCTGTGCCTCAATAGCTTCGAGGTGTTTGATGACTTGCTGCGCAAATTTACGGAGTATCCGAATCTCTCTATCGTCGATATCACGCGCTTGGGTATCGGTCACACATAGTGTTCCAAGCGGCAGGCCGCTGGGCAATCTCAGTACAACACCGGCGTAAAAGCGCACCCGGCGTTCGTCGGTAACAATGGGATGGTTTGCGAAGGATGGACTGCGCGATGCGTCAGAAATGATAAGTACATCACCGGTTTCAACGGCGGCGGCGCATAGGCAGTGCTCGTTAGGGCGATTCAAGCGAGCAGCTCCCCACGCAGCATGACACCAGGTCTGCACATCATCAACGAAGTTGATGAAGGCAGCGGAGACGCGCAAAGCAGTCGCAACAAGCTCCACTACCGCATCAAAATGAGATTCGGCGGGCTTGCCAAGTATGTTGAGAGATCTCAATTGCGAAAGCCGGCCGGAATCTGACAGGACGGAAACGGTCGACATGGAACACGTCATAGGCGAAAGGAGAACGTAGTCGAAGGCGCAAGTTATGTTCCTAGTGAATAAGCTGGCCAGAAGGACGCAACACCGTCGCAGGTAGGAATAGGCATAAAATCGAAGGAGGCACTGACTGGAGAACAATTTGGACTCGCCCTCGGTAGCATTTTTTGTAGGCCGATTGTCAGCATTGCTGGGTCAACAGCCGGCCGGCACCACAGCAGAATTGACCGAAGTCGCAGTTGCGTATTTGGATGTAGACGGATTGGTGGGTGTCTTTCTATCAAAGGACAGCAAAGGGTTGCTCGACGAAGAGTTCGAGTTTGATGAAAATACGTGGCTTAACTGGAGTCCGGAGCTTGACGCATGGTTGGATAAGCCTACGTACGCAACACGGTCGGACTTTAGAGCCTGGCGAGCGTTTAGGCATGGGCGGCTGAATCTGTAACGATATGGAGACGCGACTGTCGCCGTTGCATGCAAGGAAACAGATGTGTAGATCTGCACACCGAGTGACCCGCATGCTCTACCGAACAAACCATCGCAGGCGGTTGAGGCAGGCGATACCGGAGTTGGGGCTTAGTTGGCTGATCGGCCTAATGATGAAATGCTTGGGGACCACGACAATGTAAGTCTAGGTCGAGAAACATCCTGTGGTTGAGAAGTACGCCGGTCTAAGCATAGGAGTACACGATGAATGACCAAGAAATTAACCTGCGTGCGGGACTGGCCGCGTTCTCGGATGCGGACCGTGTGGTTCCCGTGAACCTTGAACGGTTCGACCCGATGAATTCGCTTGACGACCTGATCAAGTTGCTCGTGGAAACGGGCATTTCTTTTTCCCGTCCCAGTAACATGGAAGTCGCAGCCGAAGACGGACGTAGAAGAACCAAAGTAACGATCGAAGATGGCAACGTAGTTGGTGCGGCCGCGAAAGCGGCGTGCGAACTGGCGGCGAGCTGGGTGGATGACGATGACGTAAAGGCTTGGCAAATCGCGACAGGAAGGTTTTTACGCTAGCTCTTTTCAGTGGCGAACTTACACCGTTTGAAAAAGCTGGCATCGACGCTTCTACTATTTGCGCATAGTTAGAGGGACGGACGTCCTTTACGGGTTCGCTCCGGAAGTTCGCCGCGAGGCTGAAGCGTCGGCGTTTGGACCGTGAACTTCAGCAACCGGCCAACAGCCGTCGCTCGCTTTGGCCAAAACTTGTATTTAGGATGGCGGTTTCAGATCGTTCCAGTCACTCACATCCGATGAGGCGTCTTGCTTCACTAGCTGTGTTCGCTTGGTGACCACGACTATTGGCTTGAGCAGGCAGGCCCGACTGATGGCAATGGAATCACAAAGAGAAGGAGCTGGTCGTCGCTAGATGTTAAATAGTCGCTAGATATCTAACGCCGTTTCCATTGAGTAATGGTGACTTTTGTTCCCATACCGACCGTCGATGCGATGTCGAACTCATCTTGTTGATGCGCACGCAAAACTGACCCACTTCTGCTAGAAATTTGCATCGAAAATTGACCCACATGTTCAACTTCCTGCTTGGACGCCAAGCAGGAGAACGGAGTGATAACCGTGAGCATGTTGGCCAAGATTCGGCGGATGCATTTCCGCGACGGCGTCCCGCTTCGGGACATTGCGAGACAGACAGGACTGTCGAGAAACACGATTCGACGATGGCTGCGTGAGCCGTCGTCCGACGAGCCGAAGTACACCAAACGCGTCAACAACAGTGTCGTCGACCCATGGTCGGAGCAACTGCGCCTGTGGCTGGTCGCCGACGTTAAACGTCCCAGACGAGAGCGACGCTCCGCAACTCAGATGTATGAGGATTTGCGTGCGGCTGGCTACGACGGCAGCGACGACCGCGTGTCAGCGTTCGTACGCAATTGGAAGAAGGAACGCGACGCTGGTGCGCAGCGCGGCGCCTTCGTGCCGCTGGCTTTCGAATATGGCGAAGCCTTCCAGTTTGACTGGAGTTGTGAGTATGTCTTCGTCGGTGGGCTTAGACGAAGGATAGAAGTCGCTCACATGAAGCTCGCCGCGAGTCGGGCGTTCTGGCTTGTTGCCTATCCAACCCAAAGCCACGAGATGTTGTTCGACGCCCACGCACGAGCGTTCGTGGCTTTAGGGGGCGTTCCTCGACGCGGCATCTACGACAACATGAAGACGGCCGTGGATAAGGTCGGGCCGGGTAAGGAACGGGCTATTAACGCGCGCTTCCACGCGATGTGTGGCCATTATCTATTCGAGCCTGAGTTCTGCAACCGAGCGGCCGGTTGGGAGAAAGGCATAGTCGAGAAGAACGTTCAGGACCGGCGTCGACAGATTTGGCACGATGCAATCGCCGTTCGATGGGAGTCGCTCGAAGTTCTAAACATATGGTTGGCCGAGCGATGCCAACAAGCCTGGAAGCAGCTGAAGCATCCTCAATGGCCTGAGCTGACGGTAGAGGATGCCTTGGCGGACGAACGTCCACGGCTGATGCAGGTTCCCAAACCGTTCGACGGCTACATCGAGAAGCCTGTGCGCGTCTCGCCAACGAGCCTGGTGCATCTTGACCGCAACCGCTACAGCGTACCGACGGAATATGCGCACCACATCGTCAGTCTCCGGAGCTATCCAACCTACATCAGCCTCGTGGCCGATGGTGTCGAGATAGCGCGTCATCCGCGTAGCTCGACCGTTACCAAACCTTCTACGACTGGCGGCACTACATCAACCTTGTCGAGCGTAAGCCCGGCTCGTTAAGAAACGGCGCGCCATTCTTAACAATGCCTGAACCGATGCTTCGACTGCAGAGGTACTTGTTGAAGCAAACCGGTGGCGACCGGGTCATGGTGCAGGTCCTCGCGGCAACTCCGGTTCATGGTCTAGAGGCCGTGCTGGTTGCGGTTGAGCTTGCGCTCGAATCGGGGCGTCCGAGCGGTGACCATGTCCTGAACATTCTTGCTCGACTAAAAAGTCCGACGGCACGTGCAGGTGACGTCGTGAGAACGGCAATCACGCTCAAGGTCGAGCCGCTTGCGGATGTCCACCGCTACGAGCAGCTTCGCGTTCCACGTAACGAGGAGGATGGTCATGTCGAATGAAACCGCTGCACTACTTAAGTCATTGAAGCTCCACGGAATGGCGCAAGCATGGCCAGAGTTGGTCGCCCAAGCGCGCCATAACGAGTTTGAACCGGAGAAATTCATGCAGATGATGCTGAAGGCGGAGACAGCTGAGCGGCAGGTCCGGTCAATCAACTATCAGATGGCCGCTGCCCGCTTCCCCGCACATCGTGACCTTGCCGGCTTCGACTTCGAGCAGGCGAGCGTCGACGAAACGCTCGTGCGCGACCTCCATACCGTACGGTTCTGCGAATCAGCGCAGAACGTCGTGTTCATCGGTGGGCCTGGCACGGGGAAAACGCACCTTGCGACATCCATTGGTATCGAAGCAATACAACAATACGGGAAACGAGTTCGATTCTTTACCACAGTCGAGCTCGTGAACCACCTTGAAGCCGAGAAGGCTGCTGGCAAACCTGGCCAGTTGGCTAACCGCCTGATGTACGTCGATGCCATCGTCCTAGATGAACTGGGCTACTTACCATTCACGCAGACGGGCGGTGCGCTGCTGTTTCACCTGTTCTCTAAACTGTACGAGCGTACGAGCATTCTCGTGACGACCAACTTAAGCTTCACCGAATGGTCGAACGTATTCGGCGATGCAAAGATGACTACGGCACTGCTCGACCGACTTACGCACCACTGCCATATCGTCGAAACAGGCAACGACTCGTGGCGCTTTAAAAACAGCACGGCGGGGCAGCCCGCTTCGCGGGCTGCAACCCGAAAAAGCTCACCCAAGCGACTAAAAGAGGAGGAAAACGACACACCAGAATGATGTTTCTGCACATCAGGGGTGGGTCAATTTTAGATGCAAAAAGTGGGTCAGTTTCCGGTGCAAATCAACACTTTTGCCGCGCACGCCTCGTTGGTTTGCAACGTCGGTTGCGTCAAATCGAACCAATGGCGTGGATCCACCAAGTCACACAGCAGGCTTGCCATCGCGGGCTTTGGCGCGAGTTGGCCCAGGCGCTCCTTGGCGAAAAGCGCGCGGGTCGGGAAACCGGACTCGTAGACATCGCGAAATCCGTAATGATTGAAAAACTCGACGAGATCTTGCCCCCGGCGATACGGCCAGCCGATTGCAAAATCGTCCTCGCCGGGCTGAGCGAGCGCGGGGGTGGCAGCGGCCGCAATCGCGCCAGCGTCGAGCACATTTGCTTGCTCGCGCCGTTGCGCGCGGGACGGCTCGCGCGAGAAGCCGGCGACTTTTTGTGCTCCGCCAGCAGCCTTGACAATGGCTCCTACGACCATCGCGGAAGACATTTGTCGCGAGGTCGAGAACGGCGAGTCGGTGGAGGCGCGAATCGACCACAGCCCGCGAATCACGTGCAAGCGCTGTTTGCAGCTCGTCGAGAGCCTTCGCAAGCATCGAATCGGGTAGGGCAGGCGCGCGGCGATCGCCCCCGTGTGGCCGCTGCGGCCCAGCGCAAAACGCGACGCGCGGCAAGGCTGGGGCATTGTCGCGTTGATGCGCGCCGCTCTTTATGACAAAGCCTGCCGCGTTTTGTCGCTTCTGCGAACTGGCGCTGCGTTCGCGCGGGTCAACAGCATCAACGCGGCCGCGCCAGCACGGTTCGCAGCTCCGCTCCACCGCGCGGCATTAGACTTCTCGTCTTCACAGTCTTGTTATCTTGAGTAAGCCGTCCGGTTGGGCGCTCAGCTTGAATTTGATTTCGTTCATCGAATTATGCAGGTCGCACAGGGCGCTCAGCTCGTCTTCGCTGATGCGATACTTCGCCAAGTGCCCCGCAGTTGGGTGCGAGATCGACTCCGTCAGTATCGACATTGGCCATAGAGGATCGATGTATCCTTCGATGAACGTCCCTTGCATTTCCCTAAGCTTTCGCCCGCTCTTGCTTTCCTTCGAAAAGTTTTTTAGATCCGCCTGGAACGTCAGGATGCCAAATTCCGACGATCGGTCGTGGAGAGGAACGAAATCTTGATCCGCTGAGACGATGCAGATGGAGTCGGCCTCTTTCTTGTAGAAAGCATCCATCGTGCGCATGACGATCCGTGTGTCGACTTCTTTCTCGTCAAACGTTCGAAGGCCGTGAGTGCCCACATATACGGTGAAAAATCCCCGTTGAGTGCCTCCATGCTCGACATTTTTGGTCAGGGAATCGACGAAATCATCGTAGGCGGAATAGTCGCGAACGAACACACCTTGTCGCTCAACGATGCCTTGTTTGAGCTGTTCGAGTTGTCGCGCCGCTTCGGGGCTGCCCTCTTTGGCCCGCCGCTTCAAGTTGAACTCAAGGTATTCCAACGGCGCCGGCGCATGAAAAAGTTCGAAACTGGGGGCGACGTCAAGGTAGGTCACACCCTTCTGAACTTTCAGTTCCTCACCCAAGAACGGCCGTCCGTCGACAAAGTTGATTTTGATTGAGGCCAGTAGCTCGTTGAGGTCGCGAGTCGCCGTCGGTCGCGCTTTCGCGATGCGCTGTGTAATTTCCGTAACGGCGCCTCGGATTTGCAGATAAGCAAACCGACTGAGAATCAGGCCGTCGTCGATTGGGAAGCCTCGCTCAGACAGCCACTTATGGAGCGCCAGATACATCCCTTGAAGATCCACCAGGATGAGCAGCTTGTGCTCCTCGACCTTAGATTCCGAGGCCTCGATCGCCAGCTTCGCGGCCGCAAGTTGTGCTTGATGGAGCTCCTTGCGTCGCTGCGCTGCGACCTCTTTGTTCGCTTCAAACTGCTCACCGCTGGGCTCCCGCCCCGTCGACGTTTTTCGCATTCGGCTCTCCTCTTTGTTTTCGGTTGAGAAAATGTCGTTTAAGTTTTTAAACGCGCCTGGCTAGGGGTCGTGCAACCCCGCTTTCGTGTCGGCGGCGCGATCCATCACAACGATGCTAGCGACGAGCGGAATTCTCCCTCATTGGGGACGCTCGCGCCTAATCGCAACGTTCAGATAAGCCGAAGTGCGTGACGCACACGCTCCGCCACGTCAGCGGTTCATCGCGCCGACACGAAGGCATTAGAGTTTTCTCAGCTAAAGGCGAAAGGCCGTTTGCAAGTGGAACCCGATGCAGCTAACCGTCTGACCCTGTACTACTTAGAGTTCTACGTCAGAACGCGTCTAAGAGCAGACTTATGCGTAAGCGCGCATTAGACGGCGCCCCTTGCGCGTTGCCATGCGACATACGTCAAGCTATGGTTGGATTCAGTCGCCAGGGCAGCAAAGCCTCGTAGTCGTCCGCGGTGTGCGCGTGCGGCAGACCTTTGAACAACGCGATGAGGTATTGGTACGGCTCAATGCTGTTGGCTTTGCAGGTTTGCACGAGCGAATACAGGTTGGCGGCGGCGTTTGCGCCGGCGACGCTGTCACTAAAGAGCCAGTTCCGGCGCCCGACCGTAAACGGTCTGATCGCGTTCTCACATGGGTTGTTCGAGATGGGCCACGCTCCGTTGCCGACGTAGCGAACCAGCTTGGGCCATTGGCCTCGCAGATATTGAAGCGCTTTGCCGAACCCGCTTTGCGGCAACACCGTGTTCAGATGACGCGATAGTAGCGCCTCGATCTGATCAAGAACTGGCTGACTCCTGGCCTGTCTGAGTTGCTGGCGCTGCTCCGGCGTCATGTGTTCGGATCGTGCCTCAACGGCAAACAGCTGGCCGATCAGGCGAATGAATTCGCTCACCGGATGATTGCCGCCGCGCTGTACCTTTGGGAGGTCCTCTTCCGCCTCAATCAGGTAACGTCGCGCGTGCGCCCAACATCCGAGGTGCACCAGCTGGTTTGTTCGGGCGATTTCGTTGTACGGCTCGTAGCCGTCGCTCATCAATACCGCTCCGGGTTTGATGCCTGCGTAGAGCACGGCGGCCTGCGCCGCGCTGCGCGTGGGACTGTAGCTGAACATTCGTACTGGTGGTCCGGTACCGTTCATCTGCGCCCACATGTAGCTCTTACGTTGTGCAGCACGGTCTGGCTCTTTTAGAACTTGCACCGTCGTTTCATCGCCGTAGACGATGTCGGCCTCGAGCAGGTGGTCGCGCATCAGGTTAATCAGCGGCTGCACTGCCATGCCGACGCGCACTACGCTTGCTGCCAGCGTGCCGCGTGAGAGATCGCCACCGAAACGGTGCAGCAACGCGGCGATCCGGTACAGCGGCAGCGCGTCAGCGAACTTACTCACAACCACCCATGCAAGCGCTGATTCAGTGAGTAAGCCCTTCGGGATGATGCGCGAAGGTGCCGGCGTCACCTTGATGCCAAGGTCGCAGCAAGGGCATGCGTATTTAAGTCGCTGGTGCTGAATGACGCGAACCTGCTGCGGCACGATATCGAGTTGCTCGCTGATCTCGGCGCCGATCTCGACCAGTGCGTGGCCGTCGTGTGCACAGACGCGTTCTGATTCGGGCAACTCATGGCGCACGACCTCACGAGGTAGCATCGGGTTTTACGGTTTGCGCCCACGCTTCTTGCGTTCATGCGCGCCGACTTCGACGCTCTGTTCAGTTTCAGTCTCTTGCGCCGGCTTGCATCCCGTTGCGAGCGCTTCTGCTTCGTTCAGGAAGAGGTCGCATTGCTCAGCACCGCGCACTTCGCTCCTGGAAGCAAACAACTGCCGCTGATAGGCCTTAAGCTTCTCGCGCAGCAAATCGCGTTCGACTGTCACCACACGCAACTCGCCCTTCATGGCAGCGAGTTCTGCGCGCAGCGCCTGCAGTTCGTCGGTAGAGGAAGAAGATGATGGCGGCATCGCTGAATTAGACCAGCGATGCCGGTTCTCGTTTCAGCTCACGCGCTGATAATAACGCCTCGGATGCGCGCGCATCGCTTCGATGTCGATGCCCTCCAGTAGCCAGTGAAGCTGTTCTGTTCGCAGCATGAGCACCGCTTCCTTGCGCGGCCATACGAAGCGGTCCTGCTCGAGGCGTTTCATGAGAAGCCAGAAGCCGTTACGGTCCCACAGCAGCATCTTGATGCGGTCGCGTCGCTGATTGCTGAACACATAAACCGCACTCGCGAATGGATCGAGCTTCATTGTCTGCTCGACGATGGCTGCGAGACCGTTGATGCTCTTGCGGAAGTCAACGGCGTCACGATGCAGATAGACCTTCAGTTCATCGTCCAGGCGGAACATCGCACCGTCCTAGCGTCTCGATCATGGCCGATAGCAACGGCGCGTCATTGCCGCTGCATTCAAACCGGAGTGTGACGCCGTTGGGCATCTGCACCAACAACCGCGCTGAAGTGGGCGACGACGTCCTTGCTGCAGGGGTGCGGCGGTGTGCCTTCGCGGATGCGGGCGCGATCACCGCTTCGTGACTATCGACTTCGACTACCGGAACGAACGCTGTGCCAGTCGGCCCCGGCTTCAGGGACCTGCCAGCCAGTCGCTGCTGATGCAGCTTGATCCACTTGCGCAGCAAGTTGGCGTTGACTCCATGCTTGAGTGCGAGTCCGGCGACCGAAGCGCCCGGCTCAAGACACCCTTCCACCAACTTCTGTTTGGTTCGCCGGTCATATCTGCGCTTGCCGTCCCGACCAACGTTGACGACCTTCAGCCCAGTCGTTTCTGAGTGCTCTTCTGTCATGAAAGGTGTCCACTGATTTCGAAACAGTGGACATAGCCTGCACGCTCAAATCGACGAGTTCTAGACGTCCATTTCTTCGCGCTTACACTTATGCTGCACGCTACGCGAATCAGCGCCCGATGAACATCACAGGACCGCGAGCGTTGTTTGTTGACGGTTCAGCTGCGTCAGGATGGGGTCTTCCTTTGGTCGATGCAGAAATAGCGGTTAATCCAAAAACGACTAAATGTAGGCCTCGTGCATTCATCGCCGCTGAAAAGCGGGCGCTCATTTGAGTCCCCGCTTTTCGACCAGAACGACAATTTTCCGTCGCTCCTTACGCCGAGGCCACCTCGCTTGTGACATTCGGTTCAACCGCAGGAGTGAGTGCTTCGACTACCGCCAACTTTTTCGTGGCCACGCGTTTCATCCGCGCTTTCCTCACAGTGGCCTTTTTAGCAGCCGCCTTCTTCGTCGCAGGCGCGGCGTGCTTTACAGCCGAGGATGTTTTGCTCACTGCCTTCTTTGCTGATTTGACGATGGGCCTTTTATTCAGTGTCGCCGTCTTGGATGTAGTTTTCCTCGCCGCATTCTTCACCGCAACCTTCTTAGCCGCCTTGGTGGGAGGTGCCGACTCAGATTTCGCTGATGCAGGCTCTGGCTTTTCGATCAGAAATTTCGTTCGATCCTTGGCCGCTGCTATCCAAGCCGGCGCAGGACCTCGACCGCTCCAGGTTGCGCCGCTCTTCGGATCTCGATACTTGGGAGCTTGCGGCCCGCGTGCGTAATTGCCCGCCTTCGGCTTCTTCTCAGCGACTGCCACCGGAGCAGTGCTTGCACTGGCGAGAAACTTGTTGCGATCCTTCGCATTAGCGATCCAACCGGGCGCGCGTCCATGCCCAGTCCAAGTCGCTCCAGTCTTCGGATCGACGTATTTCGCCGCGCTTGACATTGCGGATTGAGTTGTCGCCAATGACTTACGACCCGTAGCCGGCTGACGGAAATGAGCAGCGATATCGTCCGGAGTCAGACCATGCTTCTGCATCAATTCATGAATCTTTCCAAAAACTGCCGACGACTCTTTCTTCGCAATCGCTTCGGCCTGAGCCTGAAGCTTGGCGATTTTGTCTTGTAGTGCTTTGAGCGTAGCCATCGACTTTCCCTAGTTGGTCATCGTCGCACTATGCCACACCAGACCTACAAAAGACATGTCACTCTCATCGACACAAGTGTCGGAATCGAATGAGTTTTCAGGAGAAGCAGGGCGGAATAGGCCCAAACAATGCCTAACGAATGCTTAATCTTAGAAGAGAAGTTTCGCCCATAAGCATGTGACGTTCTTCTTTTAAAGCCGCGTGGTCGTAATCGACTACTCGCCCCGCTATCTTGCGCCGAATACATCATTCAGTTGCCGTGCTCGCTTCACGTCATCTGAATGAAGATAAATCGAGGTGGTGGCAATGGACGCATGCCGGAGGTTATCCCGGACGGTCGTCAGTTCCGCGCCATTGGACAGTGCCAAGGAAGCGTGGGAATGTCGCATCCAGTGAGGGGTCGCCGCGCGCAACTTATCGGCGAGCGGCGGATGATCGACTTCGAGCGCTTGCGCAACTTGCTTAAAAAACCGCTTCATCACCGCCCACAGCCGCACGCTGCTAATCGCCTGATTCGGGTCTGAGTCCAGATGGCCGATCAACGGCGTTCTGAGATTCCAACGCTCCCGGGAAACGGGCAGTTGTCGGGAAAGTAAATAAGTCGTCAGCGCGTTCCAGGCCAGTGGCGGCAACGCCACTTTACCGATTTTGTGCCCTTTGCCGGTGACCCGAAGCCAGTACAGGCCGGTCGGATCGGTCTCGAACTGCCGCAGCGTGGTCCCCACGAGTTCGCCCGCCCGTAGGCCCGTCGCCACGCCGAAGTCGAGCAGAAACCGCAGCCGGTGCGCCGCCGGCACGGACCATCCATACGAATATTCCAGCCCATCGGCGATGGTCCGGATCAACTGCCACTCTCCCTCGGTGAACGCGCGCGACGCATCGAGCAAAGCCGCCGTCGCTCCGCGAACCTTGACGCCCGAGAACGGGTTCGCCAGCACGTAACGTTGGTCGATCAGCCATCGAAACAGCGCATTAAGAATGGAGAGGGCGTGGGCGGTCGAGCGTGCTGACAGGGCACCGGCGAATGGACGCCAATCGGGCGAATGGCGCGGGCGTAGCGCCCCCACCCACCGTGCGTGCGGGGTCGGCCGGCGCAGGAACGCGCGGTACGCCACTGCATCTTCTGTCGTGAGCGACGACAACGCGCGACCGCGCTCCACGATCGCCCACAGGATCAGGCGCTCGGCTTCTTTTCGGTACGTGCGCCGGGTCGCTGGCGACTCGTGCAGCGAGAGCCAGGCGTGGATGGCGTCGTAGTCGTCGCTGGCGTCGAGCGTACAGGTGGCGGCCGGTGCCCGGAAGGTGCCCGCCGACCCATCGACTTCATGCGGCAATTTCAGCGACTCCCACGGTACAACAATGCCACGCGGTTCCGACAGGATCAACGCGCGCGCCCGCTCGGTCAGGGAAGGATAGGCGGCAAAGAATCCTTCGATGGCCTTCGCGCTCGCCGCGCCCAGGTCGGGAATGACGGTCCACCACTGACGCCGACGCGGAATGCGCACGGTTAAGTCAGCGAGGGTGACGATGCCGTACGCGTGCAGCGCGCGCACGGTGCGAGGCGAGAACCAGTACTCGACGGGGTCGACGATGCTAGGCGTCGGTGCTTGCGCGTGACGGAGGACTTCGATCGCCTGCGACACGGCTTGCGCGTGCCGCTCGCGCGCGGCGACCGGGTGACGCAGCACGTCTGCAAGATCGGCGCGTTTAACCTGTTCTGCACGACAGATCAACTGCCGGCGAATGCGCCCGATCACGCCGCGCGCCGATTTCGCGAGTTCGTTCGGCAGGAAGCGTTGGACGGCTTCACGCGAGGCGAGGCCGGCGGTCCACGCGCGCAGTGCTGCGAGTTCGTCCGCGGTCGGGAATTCGGGCAGATCGAGCTGGTCGGGTCGGGCGGTGTCGGCGGGGGAGGCTGCGGCCGAGACCGACGATCGTAGACGCGTTTTCATGAACGCAAGTTTAGAGCAAAAACAGGGCTATTAGGATAAGAGCAGTTATCTAAATAGCCGTGTTCCTGAGCGATCAAACGAACTTCGCGGAGGATTGTGCGTGCGCGTGTCGCCGACCAAGACGCCGGCGACGCAGCACGCGAAGTCTGAAACAAGCTAGGAGGCAAGGAGTGCGCTTTCTCAGCATGGCCAAGCTAGGCCAAACGACCGAAAGTATGCACACTGTCCTTGCGACTTGACTTTTAATGTAGATGATTCGCGCCGAATATGACCCATATGCCGTCACCGCTTTGGCTACTCAGGCTTCTAATAAATTTATGGCTGTCATCTGTTCTGCTTGAGTCCCCACGCGTACGGTGCGATCGTTAGGGCCGACGATCGTCCGATGTAATTAAGCGGACTGGTTAGAGCGTGGCGAGTTTCAGCTTACTAACGCCTATACGTTGGAATGTTGGACTGCTAATTATTATTAGCAGTGAAGGTTTTAATGGGTAAAATGGGGGTAACGCCATTTACGCCTCGCCGAAAGCCCATTAGCACCGGGCAGAGGCGGGTTTTCGACGAATCGGAGGTTGAGACGTTCCGGCGAAGTGGTGGAGTCCGATCCGCAACGCTACGGACATGAAAGCCAGCGCTTGATGGATGAGGTGAGCACCTGCGGGAGCACGCGCGCGACAGATCGATGGCCAATCAACCCCAACAATTGACGCTGCCCACGCCGCGTACCTACACCCGCACCGACTTCACGGCGCTGCGCGCGTTCGTGCAGCGCGTGCCGGCGGCCACCATCGCGCGGCTTTACTACGATGTCGAACGCGCGCCCCATGCGGCGAGCCCGGAGACCACTGAACGCTACCTGCGCCAGATGCGCGATGACCTGGTAAGCCTGGCGCTCAAACATGGCTCATCGGTGCTCGCCGATCACCTGAAAGCCTCGATCAAGCAGCACGGCAGCGCGCGGCTTACGGCCATGACGCTGCGCATGGTCGAGCAGGCGTCGACCATGGCGGCCGCCTCGCCGGCGTTGGGCCATCCGGTCGAGTTGTGGTTCCGGCCGCTGATTGCACGACGCTTGATCGGCGAGGGGATCACCACGCTGGGCGCCCTGATTGAGTACTGCAATGCCCGTGGCGGCAGCTGGTGGCGATCCGTGCCGCGCATCGGACCGCTGCGCGCGGCGACCCTGGTGGCATGGCTGCATCGCCATGAGCGAAGCCTTGGTGCACGCGTCGCCGACGACGTCGATGCGAGGCCACTTGACGTCACCTTTCGCGCAGCGGGCGAGCCGGTCGCCATCGTGGTGGGCGGCGATCCGGCCGTGCCGCGTCTGGCGCCGTTCGAGCAGCTTGCCGTGCCGGCTGAGTTATCGGGCGGTGATGGACTCCATCGAGGCATCAACCGTGCGGGCAGCTTCGCCTTCATTCGTGCCGAGCACGATCTGGCCGCCGTGCACGCCTACCTGCACCGGTATCGCGATCGTCCGGTGACCCTGCGCGCCTATACGCGGGAGCTCGAACGGCTGATTTTGTGGAGCGTGGTCGTTCAACAAAAGCCGCTGTCCTCACTGCTCGTCGAAGACTGCGAGGCATACAAGGACTTTCTGAAGGCGCCGATCGCGAGCTTTACTGGGCCGAAGCGTCCGCGCACGAGCGGCCGTTGGCGCCCCTTTGCGCCCGATGGACTGTCGGACGACAGTCAGGCCTATGCGGTGCGCGTGATCCGCGCGGTGTTCGCCTGGCTCGTCGAGGTGCGCTACCTCGCCGGCAATCCTTGGAGCGCGGTGCATGAACCGGCGACGGTCATTCGCGAGACAGCGGTGCAGGTTCATCGCGCCTTACCGGCCGATCTTTGGACGCGCGTACGAAGGCTCCTCGACGCCCGTTGCGTGGCCTTGGCATCTTCGACACCGGCGGCGACGGGACAGTCGTCGGAACGTTTAGCCAAGCAGGCGCGGGCGCGTGAGCAGCAAGAAGCAGCGCCTCAATGGCGTGCCGCGCGGGCGGCGATTCTTTTGATGGGTGACTCGGGGCTGCGGCGAGTCGAAGCCGCCCAGGCTAGGCGCGAAGATCTGCGCGCTTCTGACCTCAGAAGCGAAGCACTGATATCTGCTCGGCGCCCATCAGGGAAGGCACCTGCCACAGGTGAAGTGTCTGCGTTGCGTCCTCGAACCGTCTGGACCTTGACGATTGTTGGCAAGCGGCGCAAGCAGCGCACGGTGCCGGTGAGCGGCGCGACGATGGATGCGCTGCGCGCCCATTGGGCGGACCGGGGTCGCGACTTCAATAGTCAGGCGCGCGGGCCGCTGATCGCGCCACTCTGGATTCCGGAAACTAACACGGCACAGAATCGGCATGCCACTGACGACCATGACGTGTCCTACACGCCGGATGCGCTCGGGCGGCTGGTACGCATGGCCGTCCGGCGACTGGTGGTTGAGTTGCGTGCGGATCCCGCGTCGCTAAGCGAGATGAGCACCGAAGACCTGGTGCAGCTCGTCAATACCTCGGCGCATGCGTTTCGCCATACCTTCGGCACGCGCGCCGTCGCGCGGGATATGCCGACGGATGTCGTCCAGTCGATCCTCGGCCACGCATCACTACAGACCACCTCCATCTACGTGAAGGCGGAGAAGCGCCGCATGCTTGAGGCGGCGGCACGCTACTACGCGGATGACGATGCGGAATAATCGAAGAGCAGCACCGTTCATCTCCCATCCTGCATCCATTGACTTGCGAAATACGTATCGGTGTAACCGGCGCCACCCTAGCGCAGCAGCTTCAATTGGAATGCTGGTCCGGCCAAGCCGGCCGGCGGATTCGCTTTACACACTATGAATACACTTTCGCTTTCCGACGCGCTTCGCATGGCGGCAGAAGTGTTACGCGACGTTGCCGCTACTCGCTGCACGCTGTCTGGCTTCGAGACGGATGCTGGTCTTGCCCAGCTGCACGCCGACGCGGCCCACGTTCTCGAAAAGGAGCTAAGAGCACTCCATGCACTGACATCAGGGAAAGCCTAGATCGGTGAAAGGGCACGGTCCGTTCTGGCGGCGACTCGGCCGGAAGCCGTAGAACCCATTAAATATGTCAAGGTCGCGCCTATAAAGTCGTCAATTCGGGACGCATCAGGCCCCGGTTGCCGGACGAGCTTGCTCATCATAAGCTTGCCGACGCGAAATGAAGTTGTCACTTCGCCCGTGAGATGCGGCCATCGACGCAAGGCCGCCGTCGGTGTTTCACAAGGAATGCTCGGCCAACGTATGCCAACTGCATCAGGCAGCACAGGGGGGCGTTCGGCCGCTCGCCCGTGCTAGGACGCAAGCGGCCCATGAACGGCCATTCCGGAGGGTCTTCCAGTTGTCATGGTCGGGATCCGATAGGCGCCTTGCTCAACGAACGCTTTTCGGCGTAACACTATCTCGACCCCGACCAGGAGTCGCCGGTCTAGGTCGACATCTAGCTTGATCAGCCACGCTCTCGTTTCCCCCGCTCACTGGCCGTTTTGAGGCAGGCAAATTTCCGAGCGCTGCAGTTTTCTTTTTGGGCGCCCGGTACTGGAGCAAGGGGGATGGACGACTTCCGCCATAATGGATGTTACATAGCACTACGACCATATACATGTCAGCGATAAAACCTCAGGCGTCTTACCCCTATCGTTGGACCGATCGGGCGATTTGCGTCAAACGCAGGCATCCACGGATCTTGATAGTCGATGACAACACCAATGCGGCTGAAGCGCTTGCCGCATATCTCGACGGTGGCCCATTCAAAGTGCTGGCCGTCTACGGCGGTGCGGCTGCGATCGCCGCAGCATGCATCTGGAAACCGGACGCCCTGCTGCTGGACATCTCAATGCCAGTAATAGACGGCTTCTCGGTCGCTCGAGCGCTCCGGCAGAACGCTAAGACTTCGTCGATGGTGATTGTTGCTCTGACAGCGCACGATGACGCCTTCGTAAAGCAACGGGCGTCCGAAGGTGACTTCGATGGCTATTGCCAGAAAGGCCTGATGCTGCAATCGCTTATGGCGCTTTTACACAGCTTCATCGAAAGCGCAAACTGCCTAGGTTTGGGGTAATGGCCTGTCCACCTTATATAGCTGTCGTGCCGCAAAAGGGCTTCAATACCAGGCCCTGTCTGTCCGTGCTAGCCTGCGCGATTGTTTCTGCCTACCTTTACATCCATGGACCTGTCCGTACTATTTGGAAACGACAGCCGCGTCGCGCGGTATTTGCATAGCATCGAATGGAACCGAAGTCCCGTGGGTCCCGTCGAACGATGGGACGTCTGCTTGCAAGCGTCGTTCACTAGCTGTGTGTGGTGTTCGGTTCCCGCGTGCGTCTTGTGGGGCTCGGAACTGGCTGTTATCCCAAATCAGGAGCTATGCGATCTGTTTGATATGAAAGCGGCAGGGACCATCGGTCGACCGCCCGCAGATGTTTGGCCCGGCAGGTGGGATGCGTTGCGACGAACCGTGGCGCAAGCGCTGAAACAGCGTGCCCCCGTCCGCTCCGACGATATTCAGCTTCCGGCCGTGAGCGTTCGTTCAGAGGGCGAACCCCATTTCGCGGTCTCGTGCAGCCCTATTTACGACAGCAAGGGACGCACTCCCGGTGTCTTCTGCATCTTCAACGAAACCACGGAGATAGCTATCGCCAAGAAGCGCGTCGCATGTGAGCAAAGCGCCGTGCGAACGGCGCGACGCATGGATGAGCATCGGCTACAGACCATTATCGATCAATTGCCGGCGGGTGTCGGTCTCACCGACCAGAGCGGCCAGTGGACGCTCAGCAACGAATTGATGAGGCGATACATACCGACGGCTGTTCCATCGACGCTTCCAGAACGAGCTGCATTTTGGCAAGCATGGGACGCTCATGGAGTACCTATCCCTCCGCACGACTGGCCCGGCGCGCGAGCGCTACGTGGGGAAACGGTGCTCCCCGGCCAAGAAATGCTTTACACCGGTGTCCCGGGACGGCGTATTTGGATGCGAGTGAGCGCAGCGCCTCTACGCGATGAGGCCAATGACCTGATCGGCACATGTTCGATAGTCCAGGACATTAGTGATTTGAAGGTTGCCGAGGAAGCGCTGAAAGACGCGGATCACCGGAAGGATGAGTTTCTTGCAGTGCTCGCTCACGAACTTCGAAACCCATTGGCGCCGATTCGAAACGGCCTCCATGTTTTAGATCATGCGACCAACGGCGATACGCGCATCCGTGTTCATCGCATGTTCAAGCGCCAGATGTCTCACATCGTCCGTCTTGTAGACGATTTGCTAGAAGTCTCGCGTATTAAAAGTGGCAAGATCGAGCTGCGAAAGGAGGCGCTAAATCTGTCTAAGATTCTGACAAACGCTGTGGAGACGAGTCGGCCTGTCATTGATAAAGGTCAGCACCAGCTTACATTAAGCTTTTCAGCGGAGCCGCTGACTGTGATCGGCGATCCGGTACGGCTCACGCAGATCTTCGCGAATCTGCTGAACAACGCGTCAAAATACTCTAATGTGGGCGGCCATATCCAGGTTACGGCCATGCGCGATGACACGGATGCTGTTGTGTCCGTGCGTGATGATGGTATCGGGATATCCGAAGCGATGCTGCCAATAGTCTTCGACATGTTTAGTCAGGCGGAAAACTCCCGTCAACATGCGCAAGGGGGTTTGGGCATCGGATTGACACTTGTTCAAAGCCTTGTCCGGTTGCATGGTGGTTCTGTCTGTGCACGCAGCGATGGTCTGAATCAAGGCAGTGAATTCACAATCCGTCTACCGCTCCTAACCACCGCCACCGTCATGCTGAATCCAAAACCCGAAGATGAGCCATTTCGGCAGAAGTCCCTTGCGGGTAGGAGGATTCTCATCGTTGACGACAATGTTGACGCGGCAGACAGCCTTGCCATGCTTTTAGAGATATTGGGTGCCGAGACACGCACTGCGCACGGTGGACTCGCTGCGCTAGACATGCTGAAGAGGATACAAGCTGATACCGTTCTTTTGGACGTCGGCATGCCCGATATAGATGGTTACGAACTTGCACGACGCATCCGTGCGATCGACGCTTTAGCTGGCTCAACATTAATAGCCATCACTGGCTGGGGCCAGGAGGAAGACAAGCGAAAGTCACACGAGGCTGGGATTGATCGCCACCTTGTCAAACCGGTTGATATTGTCCTGCTTCTGGAGGCGCTGACAGCTCCAACAGACTGACAGCAGGAATGAGCATCGGTTTGCTTCGAATTTCGATTCACGCTGCATTCGCTCAATGTTCTCCATCCGACGGGTAGGGTAGCAGCCATCTTGATAGGCCAATGAATGCTGCAAAGCGGCACGTCATCGAGTGGCTGTTTGGGGTGACTCTACGAGATCTGCAACGGCCGCTAAGCGGCACTCAAGTCTGCAGCGTCCCCGGTCAACACGAGTGACCGATTTGGAGAGTTTTGTATGGCTGAAGTGGGTCGCTTTCACCGATTGGGAAACGAGGGAACTGTTGCCGGGTGACGTCGCGAGAAAGGAGTGCGGTGGTGGAGGGCGGTGATTGTCCCTCATGATGGACTGGGCAGCCGGCATTAGGCCCAAGGCAAGTTGGCACGCCAGGTTTCCAAGCTGGACATTCGTCGGATAGACTCAAATAAAGGTTTTCACTGATACCCTCGACGACGACTGCAGTTAATCGCGGCGAGCAGAGGGCAATTGATTTACCGCGTCCAAAGCTATCTTGACAGCGAGTGTCCGCCGCTATGTGAACAGATGCCTACGAACGCCTGAACCGCTTCGGCGATGATCGGCGAAGTCTCGCCGCTGTCGAGTGGCAGCACGAATGTAGTGACGACCGTTTCACCCATGCTCAGACAACCCGGCTGGCTCACGCGGTGAGACGCTGAACGACGCGCTTCGTGCGGATAACTAACGGAAAATCGCTGATTACCATTTTGTCGAAGCTGACGAATCGATTTACTTACCCGCAGCGGCAGGGGCAACTTTCAAGCGCGACGACCGAGAACTCGATGCGTAGCCCTACGCCGCAAAGCTCAGCCCTTCGCTTTTCTAAGCTGCCGATTGCGTGTCTGCAGATTGATCTTGTCCGATACAAGCGCAGCAAGTGTGCGCAGCATCGCCATTTGCGGTGCTTTAAATGCCCGTGGCGCGCGATCAATTACGCACAGCGCGCCAAGCGCGTACCCCTCATAGTCGATGATCGACGCTCCGGCGTAAAACCTTATGCCCATATCGCCGGTGACAAGTGGATTGGCGCGGAACCGTACATCTTCGGCCGCATCCTCGACAATCAATCCGTCCGGTTGCGCGATGGTGTAATTACAAAACGCGTAGTCTCTGGGTGTCTCCTGAGTCGCCAAGCCGTAGCGGGCCTTGAACCATTGTTCCTTGGCGGTGAGCAACGTAATCAATGCAATCGGCACCTTCGCGACGTTTGCCGCCAACGCAACGATCTCGTCGAATTCTTCCTGCTGCGAACTGTTGACCAGATTTGTGCGGGCAACCGCCTGCAAGCGCGCCAACTCCCGTGCGGCCGCAATATCGGCGACGGCTTCCAGATACGGCGCGATTGCAGCGCGCAATTGTTCCGGTGCAGCGCGCTTGCTCACGAGACGCATGCGCGTATCGCCGAGATCGAAGCGCAACTCTTCCGCATTTAAATCGGACAGTACGACGATGTTCGAATGCGCAAGTCTCGGCGATGCAAGGAGCCGCTTGAGCAAGGCGATCCGCTCCCAATCGAGCCGATCGATCTCCATCACGACCGATGCCGGCATTTGATGCCCCGCCTCGATCAAACCCAGCAGCGCGTCATTCGCTACGCTGACCTGAACGGCGGGCACGCTGGCCAAGCTTTCGCTGCATCGCCTGCCTGCGCCTTCGCTGGCGATGATCAGGACGGTATAGGCGGTTTGAACCGGCGCGACCAGCCGCCGCTCGCGAAGCGCGAATACGGCGCTTCGCCGGACGCGGCGGTGCCCGCCCGGCGTTTTCCACGAGTCGATCGCACCTTCTTCCACCCAGGTTTGAACCGTGCGAATCGATACGCCGAGTATTTCGGCTGCCTCGCGCGTAGTTAGGATCGGATCGCTTTCCATGTCTATGACGTTACTCAAAGCTCTTGCCGCCGAAGATAACGAAAGCTCTGCAAACATGCAACCGAATGCTGGAAGGGAAAATCTGGCAAAAATGAAACGTCGCTCGGTGCCATGCGCGTCGACCGTCTGCATGTTCGCATGCGTAGTTTAAGCGGTAAGTTAAGCCGACGTGAGTGATCGACCGTACGCTTCCCGCGGTGACTTTACCGGCAAACGTTAAAAATTTGGAAAAAACTTAAGTTCGCCGGAGTGCTGCCGTAAGGGGAGTCATGGCGCGTATTAGGATCGTCCGGCATGGGCCGAGTCTTCAACGCGACAACGACAACGACGAAACGGACCACGACATGAGAGCTTTACGAAATATAAGAATTGGGGCGAAGCTGGGCATCGGCTTCGGATTGACGCTGTTGGCGCTTTGCTTGATTAGTGGACTGGCCCTTTTTCAGGTCTCGCAGGTCTACAAGGGAACGGCGGAACTCGCAAACGACTGGCTGCCGAGCGTGCTCACGCTTGGGGATATCCGCTCCGGAACGAATGCGGTAAGACGCGGCTCGATGGGCGCGCTGCTGGCGACCAATGCACAGGAAAAGGCAGCGCAAGTGCAGAAGCGTCGTGAAGGTCTGGCGACGCTCGATCGCGCGATGACGGCCTATCAGCCCTTGATCTCCAACGCAGAAGAGAAGCAACTCTTCGACGACTTCAACACGGCTTGGGCTGCATACCTCGTCGCGGACAACAAGATCAATGCGTTGAACGATGCCGGCGATGACCACTTCACTGCCGCGCGTGAAGCTGCCGCGAATGAATCGGCACCTTTGTTTGTGGCGGTATCGACATTGATCGATCGTGATATCGCGCTCAATACCAAGGGGGCGCGCGAATCGGCCGAAACGGCTGCAGCCGACTATCACCGCACGCTGATCGTCACTTCAGTCCTTGCCTCGTTTGCCATTGCGCTCAGCATCGCGATCGGGTTCTCGATCACGCGTTCGATCTTGGTGCCAATCCGCCGTTCGCTCGAAGTCGCCGAGACGGTCGCTCAAGGTGATTTGACGTCGCATATCGTCGATGACAGCAAGGATGAAACGGGTCAACTGCTTCAGGCACTGCGCAACATGAACGAGCGGCTCGTCGATATCGTCGGCCGTGTCCGGAACGGGAGCGAGAACATTGCGACGGCTTCCGCCGAGATCGCGTCGGGCAACACCGATTTGAGTCAGCGCACGGAAGAGCAAGCGGCATCGCTTCAGCAAACGGCTGCGAGTATGGAGCAACTAACATCGACCGTGAAGCAGAACACGGAAAACGCGCAGCAAGGCAACACACTTGCAGCGAACGCGTCCGAGGTAGCGGCGCGCGGCGGTGCGGTCGTGAGCCGTGTCGTCGATACGATGAAGGACATCAGCACGAGCTCCGCGAGGGTGGCGCAGATCATCGCGGTAATTGAGGGAATCGCGTTTCAGACCAATATTCTTGCGCTGAATGCTGCCGTGGAAGCGGCGCGAGCGGGTGAGGAAGGGCGCGGCTTTGCCGTCGTCGCCGGCGAAGTGCGCACGCTCGCGCAGCGAAGCGCTGCGGCCGCGAAGGAGATTAAGGACCTGATTGGCGAATCGGTCGCCAAGGTCAGCGTGGGAGCGGAACTTGTCGAAGAAGCGGGACGGACGATGAGCGAAGTCGTGCAGTCGGTGAAGCGCGTCGCCGATCTGATGGGCGAGATTTCGGCCGCGTCATCCGAACAGCATACGGGCATCGAGCAGGTAAATGTCGCTGTATCGCAGATGGATGAAGTGACGCAACAGAATGCCGCGCTGGTCGAACAGGCGAGCGCCGCGGCGCAGTCGATGGCGCAACAATCCGGTGCGCTTCGCGATCTGGTTTCCGTGTTCCGTCTGAGTGGCAGTCCGCAAAGGGACGTGGGCATTCGAGTCGAGACAAATCGAAAGCTGGAGCCAAAACGAACGCAACGTACGGAACGCGCGAACGCCGCGCCTCGCGCTACCGCAACACCGGCTCGTGTGACGGGACCTGCGTCGGGCGAATGGCAGACCTTTTAATCGACAGAAATTCGTCTCCTGACGGACGTCGCACATGAATGCTCGTAGATCGGATTATGCACGTGGGCGCGGCTTTGCAAGACGCGCTTATGTGTTGCGGACTGTAGGACTCACCCTTGGGCTGGTTTTCGTCCAGATGATCCTTTGGCGCGAGCATTCGTCGTATGCGGTGAAGGCCTATATTGCGGTGTATTGCGTCGTCTGGCCACACATCGCATACCTGTTGGCGCGCCGGTCGCGCACGCCGGCAAATGCGGAAAGAATCAACATGTATGTGGACGATTTCGTGAGCGGAACGTCCGTTGCAGCAATGAGTTTCACGTGGCTTCCCAGCACCCTTGTCCTGCTCATGTTCATGATGAACAATGTAGCAGCAGGGGGTTGGCGCCAGTTGGCCAAGGGGTTCCTGTCGTGCGCCTTGGGGACGTTGATCGGAGCAGCCGCTTTTGGCGGGCGGATGGAGCCAGAGTGGATTCCCGATGCACCGACGTTGTTGGCCTGTTTGCCCATGCTCGTGGTGTATCCCTTGGCGCTCGGGTTGGCGAGTTATCGCACCGCATTGAAGCTCGCGGAGCGATCGAAAGCATTGAGAAGCCTGAGCGAGCATGATCCCCTGACCGGTTTGCTGAACCGGGGCACGTTAAGTTCCCAACTGGGTCTTCTGCTCGATTCCCAACGCGGCAAGCGTCAATTGCTCAACGTGCTCTTTATCGATCTCGACGATTTCAAAATCGTCAACGACTCGCTCGGGCATCGCGTCGGCGATCAGCTTTTGACGATTGTTGCGTCGAGACTGCGGGACGCAACGGACGATGCCACCGAAGACATCGCCCGGTATGGCGGCGACGAGTTCGTTATCGTGTCCATCCGCTCGCCTGTGGAAGCCGTCAGGGGTCTGGCGGGCAAGGTCATCGAGGTGATCAATCAGCCGGTCACCCTCGCGGGGCAGGTGATACAAGTGCGTGCGAGCATCGGCATCAGCACGTTCCCGGATCACGGCAATGATCCTCAGGCGCTGCTGAGTCGCGCTGATGTCGCCATGTACGCCGCAAAGGCGGGCGGGCGCAATCGCATCGTACAATTTAACGAGCAGTTGCATCTTGCCGCTGCCCGACGCCTCAATCTCACCGCACGCCTGCAGGCGGCCCGATCGATCAACGCGTTCGAGTTGCTGTATCAACCGCAAGTCGATATGGGTTCGGGGCATATCATCGGCGCAGAGGCTTTGATACGGTGGAACGATCCGTTGCTCGGCAGCATTTCCCCGACGACTTTCATCCCTATCGCTGAGTCCGACGGGCAGATTCATGCGATCGGCGAATGGGTGCTGGCCGAAGCGCTTGAACAGGGACGAAGATGGCTCGATGCGGGATTGCCGCCCATGCGCATCGGCGTGAATGTCTCTCCTGTTCAGCTCGAAGAGCCGCGCTTTCTAGAACGAGTTCAGCGCTCACTGACCTTGCACAGGTTCCCGCCACAATGGCTGGAACTCGAACTGACTGAAGGCGCGTTGATACGCGATATCGATACAGTCGAGCAGACGCTCGAAAGGCTAAACGAAGTCGGGGTATCGATCGCGATCGACGACTTCGGGACGGGGTATTCGAGTCTCGCTTCGTTGCAGCGCTTCGACATCGACCGAATCAAGATCGATCAGAAGTTCGTTCAGGCAATCGGTGTGGCGCCGCGCGGCGAGGCGATCATCAAGGCGGTGATCACACTGGCGGACGCACTTGGGTTTCAGATCGTTGCAGAAGGGGTCGAGACCGTCGAACAGCGCGACTTTCTAACGGAGAGTGGTTGTGTGATCGGACAGGGGTTCCTGTTTGACAAACCCCTGACGGCCGATGCGATGGACGCACGGTTGCGACAGCGCCTTCTGCCTCACGATACCAGTAATAAGGATAATGGATGCATAACCATTTGCGACACTCCCTAGTCGCACAAATCCTCGACTGCATCGTCGATGCGCACGATCGCCACACGATGCTTCTCGCCGCCCTCGTGTGCGCCGTCGGCATTTATGCGTCGATCGCGATTGCACGTCACGCCGCGCGATCGAGCGGCGCGGTGCGCATCCGGTGGGGTTCGACGAGCGTGCTGTCGAGCGGCTGCACAGCGTGGGCGACGCACTTTATCGTCTTGCTTGCCTATCAGCCTAATATGCGGGTGGCGTTCGAACCTGTTCTCACGGCGATCTCGCTGACATGCGCGGTCGTAGGTATCGGCGGGGGCGTAGTCGTGTCTCTCAGCAGCCGTCGCGGTCCAAGGCAATTCGCAGCAGGAGTCATTATTGGCGTGGGCGTCGCGGCGTTGCATTATGTAGGACAAAGCGCGTATCTGGTGCAAGGAACGATCAGATGGGATCTTACTCTGGTCATTCCATCGATCATTGTGAGCCTGCCGATCTTCGGGTTCTCGATGATGGCGATCGCAAGCCGCAATAGGACATGGCAAACATGTGCCGCGCCGTTGATGCTTTTGGGCATCGCCATATTGCACTTTTGCGGCATGGCGGCGATGACCTTGCAACAAGACCCCAGCATCGAGTTTCCGTCGGATGCCGTTGCGCCGCAGACGATCACACCAATCGTTGCAGGGATTTCTTTGGCGTTGATCGCGCTTGCTTTTCTGGGCTGGCGCTTCGATCTTGCAGCTACAGCCAGAATCCGTCAAGACAGGAAGAGGTTGCGTGATCTCGCGGATGTTGCGCTTGAAGGGCTGTTAATTACGCAGAACAACATAATCATCGCGGCAAACCGGAGCATAGAGCGCCTGTCAGGTTTGAAGCAGGACGATCTGACGGGAAGCGAAGTCAGCCGGCTTCTGCCGGCGCTCGAACTCACCACGCTTTTAGAGAATGAAGAGCGCGAAGCGAATCTCATTGGCGTAGACGGGATCATCGTTCCAGTGCGCGTGCTGCGCTCCACGGTTCCACTTGGGCACAGTGTACAGACGGTCATCGCAGTGCGCGATCAGCGCGAAAGGCTGCGCACCGAAGAAAAGATGCGCCGACTCGCGTTTGCCGATCCGCTGACGGGCTTGCCCAACCGCACAAAGTTCACCGAGTTGCTGGAGCGGCATACGTGCACCGAACGACGCACCGACCAGGGCCTCGCAATACTGCTCATCGACCTAGATAGCTTCAAGATAGTGAACGATACCCTCGGTCATGCGGTAGGGGACGCCGTGCTGCAAGACGTCTCCATTCGACTTTCGACGCTCGTCAAAGACAGAGGTATCGTCGCGCGGCTCGGGGGCGATGAATTCGTCGTGATGCTTACCGGCGACGTCAGCGATGTATCCGCGTTTGATATTGCGAGCAAGGTCGTCGAGCAACTTGGTGCGCGGCCGTTTGATATCGATGGTAGAACAATTCATATCGGTGCAAGCGTCGGGCTTGCGTTGTTCCCCGAAGACGGCGGCGACCCCTCGTCGCTGCTGCGCAATGCCGATCTCGCAATGTATCTCGCGAAGAGCGAAGGCAAGGGGACGGTTCGGCGTTTTGAGAAGATCCTGCATGAGCGGCTTCAAGAACGGCAGAGCCTTGAAGCGGGTCTTCGCATAGCATTGTCGAGTGGTCAACTCGAAGTTCATTATCAACCGCTCGTCGATGCGGCATCAGGCCGTATTACGTCAGCCGAAGCCTTGGTGCGCTGGCGGCATCCATCGCTTGGACTTATCGCCCCCGCCACCTTTATTAGTCTTGCGGAGGAGACGGGGCTGATCGTGCCGCTCGGGACTTTTGTGTTAAAGACTGCGTGTGCCGAGGCTGCAACCTGGCCGCCTGAGATTGGCTTGGCGGTCAATCTGTCGCCTGCGCAATTTCACGACAAGTCGATTGCGTCGATCGTGGCATCGGCTATCGAGGATGCACATCTTCTTCCGCAGCGACTCGAAGTGGAGGTGACGGAAGGCGTGCTGCTTGCCGATACGGGCGCGACGCTCGAAACGCTCAACCGCCTGCGCAGCATGGGTGTTCGCGTTTCAATGGATGACTTCGGAACCGGTTACTCGTCCCTCAGCTATTTGCGCAGATTTCCTTTCGATCGATTGAAGATCGACCGATCGTTCGTACGCGGCATTCCGTCCGATGCGGAGAGCGTCGCGATCGCTCGAGCCATCATTACGATGAGCACGTGTCTTGGTTTGCTGGTGACTGTGGAAGGTGTCGAAACCGCTGAACAGTATGCCTTTGCGGTCTCAGAAGGTTGTACGAGTATTCAAGGCTATTACATCAGTCGGCCAATGCGGGCGGAGGCGTTCGCCGCGTTTTTGATTGCCTGGAATAATCAGGCACCGCCGAATCCATCGACGGGCAGAAAGATCGCTGAAAAGAGCATAGTGCTGCATCATAGCGACCTAAGGTCTGTTTTGAATTGGTAGACCTATGCAGCAGTCCCTGCAAGCTATATGTAAATAGTCGCGAAACATGGAGAAACACTTTGTGAGGACGGTACCACGCGGACGACGCGTCGTGAGATTCCACTACTTCGCGGGGAGTGGCATCCGGAAGTCTGCGCTGCACGTATCATCCGGTCGACCCGGCGCGACGGTCTGTCCACTCCGCCTCTAGCTTGATGCGTAGAGCGGATTGTTCGCGACGGCCGGTCGTGCGGCGTGCTAGTTTGATGCCATGCCGCATTACTTCTGCAACCGAGAACGATAATGGAAATCCGCTACCGGCTTCATCGACTACTCATCACTGAACAACCAGCTGCTGACGGCAACCGCTGCCCTGTGCTTCTTCGGATAATCAGCGCTGACGGGTATCACTTGCCCACGCTCTCTCTCGTTACCGAACCGGGTATCGATCGGGTATATCGCTCGGCTTTCGAGCGAGGGTTGAGCATGGTAGATGATGCTTGCGACAGTCGATTGACGAATCCACTGGACGAAGTTCAACCGCGCTATTAACTGCGCCGCTCAGCAATCAGTTGATCTTTAGCCAATCGGCGCCCGTTCACAGCCGCCATGGCAGGTGTTGCACAGGCAGCAGTCAGTGCAGGAGCTCAATCTACGGTTCCCGGCGAGCCGCGCAACCGCACATAAGGTTCGAAGCCACCAGACGACCGTGCGTACCCTCCGGACTTCTTTTTTCCCATTAGCGTTATCAACGAACATGAGTAGCAGAATTGGACGTCAACAGCTACTGCAGACTAGTCAAGCTGCTCGCGCAGGAGAGCTGTGCGAACAATCCCCTCGGCGCGAAGCGGCGGCTCAGAAAGGTTACGAAAGGGCGTGCACAGAGAAGCGCTCGATCGATGTTTGGGTACGAACGTCGGCAAGCGGCGAGAAGCGGCCGGCCACGGGGCATCAAGGTTGCCGCCAAGGAACAAGCGTTGACAATCGAGAAAAGATTAAATGACTTACAGCGCAGTCCGCACGAACTGGCAAACTGAGACGTAACCGGTTTTGAGGCGGCTGGACGGCGGCATTACGGAGCAGATGTTGAGCTCCGAAGAAACGAATGCAACGCCGACTCCTGCCGCGACCGATGCCAGGACAGATTGCACGTCATCGGCCCGTTGCGTGATGCTCGGTGTAAATCCATGCTCGCTGCATCATGCGTCGACTTGCGCAGCTATTCCAGGTCCGCGCGCGCGGCGCAAGGCCAGGAGATCACAGTAGCGGTTGTAGACGAGCACCAGACCGTAAACATTACCTCTCAACCTGTCCAAACCGACAACGCGACTACTGCTTTCTACAGAAACATCGTGACGAAGCCGTTAGCCATGTATGGTAACCGTCGATGGTGGAAACAGATGAACAATGATCAGCATGATATTGAACAAAGAGTCCGTTTAGCGGGCAGCAACATGTTCGAGTTGCTGCTTTTTCGACTCGGCGCAACGCCTGGTACCGGCGCTCGCGAGCTCTATGGCATCAACGTTTTTAAGGTTCGGGAGATCGTGACAATGCCGACGCTCACGGAACTGGCGGGCTCGTCCAACAAAATTCTCGGCGTGGCGGACGTACGCGGCGAAATCATCCCGGTCATCGACCTCGCACGCGTCACGGGATGTACCCCACGCGAGGGAAGCCGTATTCTCTTGGTGACGGAGTTCGCTCGCACGACGCAGGGCTTCGCCGTCGAAGAGGTTGACGATATCGTGCGCCTCGAGTGGAATCGAGTGCTTTCGGCAGAGGGTCACTCCAGCGGTAAAGCAGTGACGAGCATCGCGCGCCTGGATGCCCACGCGGGCGGTCGGCTTGCGCAGGTCCTCGATGTCGAGCAAATTCTTCGCGACGCGCTGCCTGCAAGCGAACCGGAGATCAATGAGCAGAACACTGGACGCTTGACGCTGCCGCCGGGCGCACGAGTACTTGCCGCAGACGACTCCGGCGTTGCACGCGCCCTTATCGAAGAGAGCCTGAAGTCAATGGGGGTACCGTTCATTATGGCCAAGACGGGCCAAGAAGCGTGGGAACTGCTGGAGAAGGCAGGCGCAAAAGCGGCGAAGGAGGGTAGGAAGGTCACGGATGACATTGCATTAGTGCTTACCGACCTTGAAATGCCGGAAATGGACGGCTTCACGCTTACCCGCAAAATTAAAGGCGCCGCTGCGTTGCAGATGATCCCCGTGGTCATTCACTCTTCATTGTCGGGATCCGCGAATGAACAGCACGTGCGAAAGGTAGGTGCAAACGCTTATGTATCAAAGTTTGTTGCGGCCGAACTTGCTGACGTAATGCGTCAGGCAATGTTACGGACAGCCGCGTGAACCACTCGCTCGACATCGCTTCGACGCCAACACTCTCGATCGCTAAAGATGCAGGCGGCAAATGGCAAGGTGGCCGACGGCCGAAAATTCATGTTGTCGGTCGTTGATCAAGTTGATTAAGTGATTCTCTTGTCCGTCGTTTCGATCGGGCAGCTGCATGCGTTCGCGAATGCTGAAGAGGGCAAAGAATTCGTTGACCTCAAAGCAGCGTACAAAACGCTTGCGCCGTCGGCTCACGATCTAATGCGGTACGAACTGCATTCGTTGCTCGGCTGACTGGTTGCAGCGAACCGTCGCAATTCAACTATTCACCTCGATGATCCAAACTGATAGACCTGTTCGGAGGTGGCGAATCAGCGCTCTCCGGCGAAGTATGCAGCCTTAAACTATGCAATGCATCTGAGCACTCGCTTAAGCATCCTCGTTACCTTTGCAACGCCCTGTGCACGACCGTGGACGGCTTTGTCGCGGACAGAGCGAGATCGCGAATTGACTACAGTATCAGTAGGATTGCTTATGTTGCCAGTGAGTAAAACTGCTGGGCATGAGAGCATCCGACGCCCCGTGCTTGCATTTGACCTTTGGCGATCATGTGCATGAGCTCAGTGCCGCTCAGCAGTATCCAGGCACAACGGAACTTCTTGAAGCCAGGCATAGGCCGCGTGCGTCGCTTGACTGCCCGATGATCTTGCTCGATAACATTGTTCAGATACTTCTTCTGGCGAATCTTGACGGTCTCGTACCAAGGCCGGATTCCGAGCCGTCATCAAGCGTCCAATCGTTCGTAGTGCTGGGGTCACATGATAGCCGACGTGACGCTTATTGCGACAAGCCGTTTCTCGGCCACCACGTACGCGACAACCTGAAGGTCGCGCCGACACGCTGGATAAGTTTAGTTTGAGTCAGACGTCAAAAGATGTTACAGGTGAAAGGCAGTTTGTTCGATCTCAAGCCACACCGAAAACATGTCCGCCTCCATTGGCCGACCAGTAAAGTACCCTTGAACTTCGTCGCATCCCCACTCTCGGACCTTTCCAAGTATTTCGGCGGTTTCTACCCCTTCGGCGACAGCCGTGAAGCCTAACTCATGAACGAGACGGATCACCGTGCGAACAATGGTCGCGTCACGTGGGCTATCGGAGACCGCTCTGACAAGCGCCTGGTCTATCTTCACGGTAGCCACGTCGAGATGGCTGAGTTGCGCAAGGTTGCTGAATCCGGACCCGAAATCGTCGATCGCAAGCGTCACGCCGAGCTCTCGAAGCTGACTTACCGCCAAGGCGCTGCGATCGGAATGTCGCATGAGCGAGCCTTCCGTTACTTCGATCTCCAATAGATGAGGGTTCACCCGAAAGCTTTTAAGCGTGGATTCGACCAACGGAACGAATCCGTCACGCGTCAGGTCCGATCCCACAGCATTGAGCGATAATCGAATTGTTGGATGGCTCGATTGCCACATCGCAAGCTGTCTTACGGCAGTTGCGAGCACCCAATCAGTCAGTGTGTTGACGAGCGCTGTGTTCTCGACGAGTGGAATAAATTCGCCCGGAGAAATGTCGCCAAGTTGGGGATGCCGCCAACGAACCAATGCTTCTGCGCCCAGGCAGACTCCATCGCTCAACCGCATGCGGGGCTGATAGACGAGGCGCAGCTGATTTTTCGAAAGCGCATCCTTAAACGAGTTAATCAGGAGAAACGCACGGTTGCGATGACGGCCCATTTCCGAGTCGTAGTACACCGCTTGCTTTTGCTCATCACGCGCACGCTCTACAGCGAAAATCAACGCAGCGATCAAGTCGGAGGGGTTAGCGGCTTCAACAAGTCGAACGACCCCAATCGAAGGCGTGACATCGATGGGCAGATCCGCAGCAACGGTCAAAGGTCGTTCGAACGCGCGGGTGACGCGGTCAAGAAGTTTTTCAATCTCTTTGCAGGACGCCTTCGTAACGAGACCATATCGCGCATAGCCGATTCGATAGAGCGTCATGCCTGGGCCGAGCGCGGCCGTGAGCCTTTTTGTGGTATCGACCGCCACGGCATTAATGGACTCCAGCCCGATAGCAATGACCATGCGGTTGATATAGTCCAGCGTGCATACATCAATGAGCACTGCCCGCGTAGTTGTCTCTACATCGGCTTCGCACTGCTCATCGAAAAGTGCTAGATCATCTAAGAATCGTGTCAGATTTGGAAGTCCGGTCACCTTGTCTCGGCAAGCCGTCGAGCGCAATGCGTCTATGCGCTGCGCGATTAAGTTGGCCAACGCTGAAAGGTGGGACCTCTCCCGAACACTGAAAGACGCCCGGGGCCGTGTACCAATGATGCACAACGTTCCAACAGCGTGGCCGTTGTTTGTTGTGAGCGGCGCACCCGCGTAGAACCGAATGAACGGCGCGCCGGCTACTAGCGGATTGTCATGAAAACGATCGTCATGATGGGTGTCGAGCACCACCATCGGTTCCCGGGACAAGATCGCATGGGCACAAAATGATGTCTCCCTTGATGTCTCGGCCACTGGCATGCCGACACGCGATTTGAACCACTGGCGGTCCGCGTCCACCAAAGTCACCAGCGAGATCGGCACGTCGAAAATGTCGGAGGCAAGGCGAGTTATGTCGTCAAAAAACGAATCGGGCGGTGTATCTAGCACACACGCGGAATGTAGTGTTCTTAGTCGAGCATCTTCATCGAGAGGGTAGGGCGGTGCGATCATTGCTTATTCACGCCAACGGAGTATCGCCCTCTCGCCCGACATCGGAATTGCCTTACTTTCGATCGGTGATAGCGCCGGTGCTCCCTCGGATGCTCCTTAGTTTGGTTAGATGGCCCGGACGTGTTGTCATGGCCGAAAATTGAACATCCTTAAAAGATGACGGCAGGCCGGGATGGAACTTGAGGGTTAAACCGTGCGTCAGCCTGTCTTCTTCGGACGAGTGGCAAAAGCCAACCGAAGAGGTCTACGTGCAAGTCGGCGCGCCGAAACCGTTTAGGCCTCGCTGATGGAAAAGAAAGCAACCGCGCCGGTAAGGTGTATCCCTTGATCATGAAGCGCCTGAGCGGCCGCCGCCGCCTCCTCAACCAGAGCGGCGTTTTGCTGGGTGACCTGATCCATTTGCGCGATGGCCTGATTCACTTGTTCGATGCCGCGACTTTGTTCGCCTGACGCCGCAGCAATTTCCTGCATGATGTCAGTCACTTTGGTCACAGCAGCGGTCACCTCAGCCATCGTCCGCCCCGCATCGCTTGCAAGGAGCGCTCCGTCCTGAACTTTTTGGACCGAGTTCTCGATCAAGGTCTTGATGTCCTTGGCGGCGCTTGACGAGCGTTGAGCGAGTGTTCGAACCTCGCTGGCGACGACCGCAAAGCCGCGCCCTTGTTCGCCGGCACGCGCCGCTTCTACTGCCGCATTCAACGCCAGGATATTCGTCTGGAATGCGATGCCCTCAATGATTGCGGTGATGTTGGCGATCTCGGTCGAGCTGTCGCTGATGCCGTTCATCGTTTCAACCACGCGGCCAACCACTGCGTTTCCTCGTCGAGCGATGTCGAAAGCGTTGCCCGCGAGCGATGCCGCATGTGAGGCGCTTTCGGAGTTGCTTTTAACGGCCGAATTAAGTTGTTCCATGCTGGCAGCGGTTTCTTCCAGCGATGCAGCCTGCTCCTCGGTGCGTTGGCTGAGGTCAGTGTTGCCGGTGGCAATCTCCCTTGCAGCGCATTCGACAGCGGTGCTGCTTTCTCGTACTTGGCCGATTGTTGCGGTCAATCGATCATTCATCTGTTGGAGCGCCCGCAACAGCGACGCCGTCTCGTCGCGACCTGAAACATGCAAGGTCGTTCGTAAGTCGCCTTGCGCGACCGCGTTGGCCGTCTGAACCGCGCGCTTAAGAGGCTCGACAATCGAGCGGGTGATGGCCGCTGCTGCACCGATCGCCAGCAGAATGGCGGCGAGACAAACGCCGAGCTGGATATTGCGGGTCAGGACGTACTGCTGATCATAATCGGCTGCGATATCAGCTTCTTTTTGTCGCGTGAGCGCCGCATACTCGTCTGTGGCATGGGTCAGCTTGGCAAGCAAGGGGCGGCACTCTGCGTTCATTTTCGCAATCGCCGCGTCCCGACGACCTGCATTCTCAAGCTCCAAGATCGCAGTAGCGACAAGGGCATAAGCCTGCTCAATCTCATCAATACGGCCAACGAGTGCGCGGGCCTGATCCGATGCATCGGGTCTCGCAACCAGCCGCTTGAGTTCCGTCAGATGTGCCTGAACGTCGGAATGGGCCGCGACGACATCCGTCTTCTCCAGTGCAAGATCAGACGCGGTGGTGACTAACACAATATTGCGCGCGGCGATGGCGCGTCGGTCGACCGCCGCGCGTAGTTGTGCGGCAACGTTTGCGCGCGCATTAACACCTTCCAAATAAGACTCGAATGCTTGTCGTGACTGATTGAGCGCGTAAATGGAGTTGATCGAAATACAGACCACCATGACAGCCAGAACCGAGAACGCGTATGCCAGCTTACTTTTGACGCTTAGATTGTGGAGCATCTTTTCTCTCAGGGAAAATACTTAATCTAGGTGGTTATTTGCCACTTTCTCGCAATACGGCCCGCGGCTGTACCCGAATATGCTTAACGACCGATACTTTCTGAAGCTGATACTGAAAACGCGAAGTTTGCGTTAGTTGAGTGTTTTCTTGGCAGTATTTCTTTCCGACAGCATGTCCCATTTCCAATAATAAAAAGACGCCGTCACAGGATGGCGACGCCTCTCTCAAGAAACTTCGTTTATCGCCGTTAAGCCAGCAGATAGTGCAGGGTGCTTTTGTGCCGAATGACCCTTGTTCTCCACTCATGCATTTTGGAAAAAAATGAAAAAAGAAACTTGGACGGTCAAGGCAAAGCTGGCCGCGTCATTCGGAACTCTGAGTCTGATCGTTCTTGTGATCGCTGGTATGGCCCTAAGCTCGCTTAACGATGCGAACGCGCGATTCGAGGGATTTATCAACGGCATCAATGCTCGTGCGGAAATGGCCACGGCCATCCGCGCCGCAGTCGATGACCGCGCAGAGGCAGTACGCAATCTAGCGCTTGTCACGACACCTGCGGACATTGAGCTTGAGCACCAGGCTGTCCTGAAGGCAGAGCAGACAATCGAGGTTCGTCTCGCCGAATTCAATCGGATGGTTGCTGGCGCTACAGACATGCCTGCGCAAGCTCATGAGCTCGCCACTGAAATTCCTCGCATCGAGGGGCTCTACCGGCCCGTCGCTCTTGAGATTGTCCGACTTGCCATGGACGGTCAACGTGAGGCCGCCATTGCTGCCATCAACAACAAATGTCGTCCGCTCTTGGCAGATTTGAAACGCGCTACCAACGCCTACACCGACGCAACCCATGCGCGCGCGGTAGAGATGGTCAACGAGGCGCAGATTCGATTCGAGCATCAGCGTAATCTGCTGGTAGTACTCTCCATTGCGACTTTGTCGATCGCAATATTTGCGGGTGCGATCATCACCCTCAGTATTCTGCGCGCGCTGGGCGCCGAGCCTGGCGTGCTTGCTACTATCGCGCAACGGGTTGCGAAGGGCAACTTACACGCGATCGACGGCGCTCATAAAACAGTCGATGGCAGCGTGCTGTCTTCCATGCATACCATGCAGGGTAGCCTCGTCAAAATGATTGGTGAGGTCAGGTCAGCGGCGGACAACATCGCCTCCGGTTCGAGTGAAATCGCCACGGGTAACATCGACTTGTCCTCCCGCACTGAACAGCAAGCATCGGCGCTTCAGCAAACCGCGTCCAGCATGGATGAACTGACCACGACGGTGAAGCAAAACGCTGAAAATGCGCAGCAGGCCAGTTCGCTTGCCGCACACGCATCAGACATAGCGCATAAGGGCAATCAAGCCGTTGACCAAGTGGTTCAAACGATGAGTGCCATCAGCTCGAGCTCGTCGCAAATCTCTGCTATCACTAGCATCATCGAGGGCATTGCGTTTCAAACCAACATTTTGGCCCTCAACGCGGCCGTCGAAGCGGCTCGCGCAGGTGAGCAAGGCCGCGGCTTTGCAGTCGTAGCAGGTGAGGTAAGAACGCTCGCACAGCGTTCTTCGACCGCCGCGAAAGAGATCAAGGATCTCATTACGACGTCTGTCGCACAAATCGCTGATGGCGCAGACCATGCGAACGACGCCGGCGTGACCATGACCGAACTCACGCACGCCGTGAGACGCGTCACCGACATCATGGGGGAGATCGCCAGTGCTTCGTCCGAACAGAGTAAAGGTATCGAGCAAGTCAATCTTGCCATTACGCAGATGGATTTCGTGACGCAACAGAATGCAGCCCTCGTCGAAGAAGCCGCCGCTGCTGCGCAGTCGTTGGATGGGCAGGGTCGAAAACTTACGGATGCCGTATCGTTCTTTCACTAAGGAACGTCATACCAGAAAACATGCGCTGCCGGCCAAGGGCGATATCTATGCTGTTACGAAGGGCGTCGCTGACTGCGAAGTTGCGCCTACATCGCGAATACACGTGTTGAAGTGCTTTATTCTGCTACTGGGTGCACTAATTCTGCTAGTACACGGAGGTCGCGCGATTTGGAGGTTCTTCCCGATTCGCTCACCAGGATAAGCAACCGATCCATGTCTCGTGATAGTCGCGCGATTGCTGCTGAAAACTGCTCGAGTGTTGTTCGGTGTACCTCGCAAGGGGCGACATGTCGGCCTCAAGGTGTACCAGTACGCTGCCGGGCGAGCGTGTTCCGTCCCGCAGCAACTAGCCCATCCGCTTTGGTTAGGAAGGTAGGTTGTGAACACCTCGTCGATGATCTCAGCACGGATACCCAAGCGGTCATTTCTTGCCTTGGAACTCCGCTCGCGCGGCTGGACCGCGCTGGCGACAGGATCTCTTTGCGGCTGGTTCTCACCGCTCTTGGGCAAGATAAACCGAATTGCTCTTTAGCTTACGTTAGTAAGATTAATGGACCACTAAAGGGTATTAGCTGAATTAGCGAGCATTAATGTTACGCGGGTCGTATTGAGGTTGGTTCACCCGATGAGTCCGAGTTTGGCAGTCCAATCAGCGGTTTTGTCAAATCCACCCGTTAGCAGAATAGCGCACCTTGTTAGAAAAATTAATGAAGTTCAACAGTCGTCGTACACGGCGGCAAGGTTTGCAACAATCGCGTGCATTATGGCGCCAATTCTGTGGAACTCCCAAACTTGAGCCCAAAACACGCGCGTCCGCGGACAACCGGAATCCGTGGCATTCCGGATCACCCGCACTGACCGATTCATGTGCTGTAATTGTAACGTTCATGTCGTAGGCGCCTTTTGATATATTCGGCATTGACCGGGCCCGCCATCCAATTCAACTTATCGATTCAGATATAAATTTAATTAACTTCTAGCAAGAACTTTTGCAGCTAGCGCCTTTAAAGTCGACTGCATGATGTTAGCCGGACGCGTCATGGAGAATGGCGGACCGCTTCTGGGAGAAGTATCATGTGCTTACTTTAGACGTAACGACATCGCGGAAATCCTCGTTGAAACTCGAAAGTGAAAAATGGGAGGCACTTTCCTTGCTAAGAGTGGATGCCCGCATGTTGCCGGCGAAAAGGAGCGATGCCATGAATGAAGACCAAGTCAAGGGAGTGGGGGAGAAGGTGAAGGGCAAAATCAATGAGGGCATTGGAAAAATGACGAATGATCCAGCCCAGGAAGCGAAAGGCGACGCACAGCAAGCAGCAGGCGAAGTGCGCAAAGATGTAGGCGACGCCAAAGAAGATCTTAAGGACGCGGCCAACGATAGGTCGACGCCGTAATGGATGTCTGACGTAGGACGGATGTACGCCCGCCTCCATCTCGCGGGCGTCATTCATCGCGGCGCTCAACAATCACTGAGTGCGTGAGTAGCAATCTCCACGTGGATTGTTCGTCCTTGTCTAGAAAAAATCTTTACGATAGCTTAAGTTCCTTCGCGAAGCTTTTTTCAGTTCATAGCATAGCCGTCGCATCACATGTAGAGCTGCCGGCCGAACAGTTGCGTAGGCATCGCGATTGCGCTCTCGTCTGGAAAGTCAGCCTGTGCTGTTGCATTATTGGAGAAGTAATGACGAGCGAACGCGAAGACAGCGCATTGAAGTTTTACATCGCTGAGTTTCAACGGCTCGCCGCAAAAGGCGAGAATGGCGAAGATGTCTCCGAGCTAATCGCCATTCTTGCTGAAAACGCTATAAAGCACTTAGACCCGTGGAAAAGTGGAGGCCAAACCTACAACCGTCCAAAGCTAGTCGCGCAGCTTAAGATGAGGGCTAATTACGTTGCTCACTCGTCGCCTAGAGCCGCAAAGGTACTGGAGGAGGCGGCAAAAATATTAGCAAAATAGCGGGTTCTCTTCTGCTCCGACAGCATGTCTTGTCAGTCGGCTAAACTACCCTCGCCTGGATGTTCTACCATAACATTTCGGCTTATTAGCGTGGTCCACCGCCCTATAGTTGGCGCTGTGCATTGTCGAGCGCATGAAGCTCTGCTCGATTTTGACACATCAGTCCGCGAGTATGCGAGCGCATTGACTTCGGCGGTAGCGCAAACCGCTGCCGGTGCCCACGGGACCGAACCAGAGCTGGTCAATGGACATTGTCAGCGACGGGTTGGCCAATCGTCGGCGCTTTCGCTGTCTGAACGTGGCGTCTCGTTCAGGTTGAAGCCGATCCGTTGAAACTGTAAAACGAGCTGCTCAAGTTTGTAATGTTGGTGCCGTTGATAGGAGGATGCAGCGCCTCGGCTGCCGTCTCTCAGTGGTTTCGCCCGCCCTCGGTGGCGGGCTCTTTTTGGCACCGCTTTCGGCGTTTTGACTGCACGAGGGATTGCTACCTCGAACCGTCCATGTTCGGCAAAAATGAATGCCGTCTAAGAACGAATGCCTCTTACGCTTTCAAAATGTATAACTTAAAGAACACCGTCGGCAATGATCCTGCCTCGTTTCCACGTAAAGCAAATCATGCAGCGATCAACCTAGCCTCGTACTCGACTGGAGTGCAAAATCGATAGAGGTGTGCAGGCGTTCTCGATTGTAGTAGTCCTCGATCCAATTGTTGTAACCGCTAATACGAGCACACCTTTCTTCGAGGGGCGTTAAGAGCGACGATTGCGTCCGCAACCCACATTGCGGACGCAGACCATGAGCGACGATGAATTTGACTTTCCGCCACTCCGAGTCATCCGAGAATGCTCCAATGGCAAACGAAGGTACGACCCTGACGGCGAACACGACCATTGGCTTGTCGCATGTCGTGATGTGGACAGGCAAGAAGTGGTCCGAACTGCGCAATGGTCCGGAAGGCTGGCGTTACGATCCGGCGCATATCGGCGAGCCGGGTTCGCGCCTTGGCGGCGACCTCGCGTATATCCCGAAGAACGACGATGTGCAGGCCGCGCTGACCAGCCTCGATCCTTACATGAATATCGACAGCCACATGCGGGACCGGCTTATCGCCCGTTCTTCGGCTGGTATCGGTCGAGCGTGTCGAATGTGCGGCGGATCATCGGTGCGGAAGCGGCGCGGGTGAATCCGGAACTGGCTGATCTCGTCATCAGGCAGCGTCCGCCGGAGGCCACTAAGGCTACGTCGAAGGTGATGGGGCAGATCGTGCTGGGGTCGGACCATGCCCTGGCGAATGGCGGGTATCGGTTGAGGTGTACACAGGTGCCGAAGGGCGGGTTGCCGACGTGTGAGCGGGTGGGGGTGGCGGAGTGAGGGGGTAGGTCCCCTCGACCCCTCACCGCAAATGCCGCCCAATCGCCACAGCCACCGGCGCGGGCGGCGTATCGTTCTGATTGACCGCGATAAAAATCGCCGCGTCCTTGAACGGGTTCACGACGATCACTGAACTGAACCCGGCCGTCCCGCCGTTTTTCCAAATCTCCGGATGCAATCCCGGCGATCCGTTGCCATTGTTCGTCACCCACGCCATGCCTTGCTGCGCCACGCCATTGGGCAAGGTATATCGCGGCTTCTGTGCATCGCGCATGGCGGCGATCAACTCGGCGGAGACGGGATGCCCGTCGATCTCGCTATGCCCGAGATTCGCTTCACCGAAGCGCAGCATGTCGGCGGCGGTGGAGCGCATCGCGCCCGCCGCGTACCACGCGTAGAGCGGCCATTGCAGCGCGCGCTGGCCGTTGCGCAAATGGCCCTCGGCCGTGCGTCCCGGTACATCGACCGGGCCCACGAACGAACTCGTCATCCCGAGCGGCTGCAGAATGTCCGCCGATAGCTGTTCGTTCCACGCACGCCCCGTCGCATTCGCAAGCATCGCACCGAGCACGCCGATGCCCGCATTCGAGTATTCATAAGGGCGTGGCAGCGGTCCGTCCGGTGACCACGACGACACCCAGCGAAAGAAATCCGCCGACGTGTAATGGTCGATGCCGCGATAACGCAGATCACGCGGCGCGTCGGGCGGATTGTCGGGCATGCCCGAGCTGAAGTCGGCGAGTTGCAGCGGCGTGACGTTCTGCGCGGCGAGTTGCAGGGTGACGCCGTTGGGCATGTAGCGCTGCATCGGCGCATCCGGCTCGATCTGATGCCGAGCGGCGGCGAGCGCGAACAAGGTCGTCGTGAAGACCTTCGTGCACGAGCCTATCTCGACGATGGTATCGGCAGTAAACGGCGAGCCGTCGTCATTGGCCGTGCCGTATGCGTAGTAGTAGCGCTTGCCGCGCAGCGACACGCCGACTATCGCGCCCGCCGCCTGATGCGAAGTAAGCAGCGGCTGCAGGTAGGTATCGACGACTTGACGGATCGCGGCGCTATCGTCGGCGGGTTGTTGCGCGGTTGCGGGAAGCGTGGCGCAGGCGGTGAGAAGCAAGGCGAAAGTGCGTTTGAACATGATCTTGTTATGGTTGGCTAAAACAATGCCGATGCGGTCGATAAAAGAGAACGATAAGAAGCCGACGCCCTCTCAACTCATAATCATCACGACGGTCTGACTCGGCGCAAGCACGGCCCCCATCGCGTTGTTCTGGTTCTGCGAGGTGGGCGTGGTGAGGCGCACGGCAGGACTGCCGGCCATCATCACTTTCTCGCTTCCCTGGGTGAACTTCGCCGGTCCCATAATCATTCCGGAACTGACGCCGCCCGCCACGCCGCCCTGATCGCCATTGGTCATCGGGATCTCGGCGCTCAAGTTGAGCGCGGGCGAGCCGCCTATCAATACGGTCTCGGCAGGCGGGGTGCCCATCGTGGGCATCGCTATATTTGGGTATGGCGTGGGCACCGGGCCAGCCGGTGTCGGCGTCTGACAGACATCGGGTTCGGCCATCAACTGCCCGCCGCCTATGGTCACTGCAAACATGATGTTTTCTCCGCGTGATCCAGTGTTCGGTTCAGCCCAGCTCGATCTTCGAGCCGTCGATGCGCGTCATCTCGTCGGACTGCATCGTCGTATGGCGCGTGTGGAAGTGGGCGTGGCCTTCTACGCGCCAGCGCGCACTGCCCGTGCGCAGTTCATCGGTGCCTTCGACCCAGCGCGTGCTTTCCTGGGTGCGCTGCAAGAGCCTTCCAATCGTCGATACCAGCGACTTCGCCGCCATCGTCATGCGGCCGATGCCCGCATCCAGCACGCCGATGCGTGTCGTGGCCTGCTGCGTGACGAGTTCGGTTGTGACGCTTTCGAAGCTGAGTGCGCGCGTCCGTGCGCTCACGCATTCGCTACCATCCAGCGCGATTCGCGCCGCATGCACGCGCAGTTCGCCATCGGCGGTATTCAAGCGTGCGCCGCCGGGCAAGGTCAGCGTGGCCGTGGCCGTGGCCGATGGCGCGCGCGTCAGCACGGCAAGCACATACGGCACGCACATGGATGCGGCCTTGCCCGCCGCATCCGGCAGCGCAGCGAGTGCGGGAAGCGCGGGGCAGACGAGCACGAGATCGCCGGTTTCGGGTTCGAGCAGGCAGCTCTCGGCACGTAACGCGCGTTCGATAAAGCCATCGAGAAACAGCCACTTGTCAGCGCGGCCAGTGACGATGGCGGTGCAGAGGCCCGCGTTCGCTTGCACAGTGTTCGATGAAAGGGATGCGTGGTCCATGATGTTCGTCCGTGTATCGATCGAATGAGTATTCAGCCTTGCCATGTTTCGGCGCGCAGGCGTAGCAAGTCGGTCGGCCGCGTGCGTTCGCGCGCCGCGTTGCCCCAGTGAGTGCGCTCGTCGATCAGTGCGTGGAAATCGGCATTGCCGAAGTCGGCGCGTGCGCAATCGGCTTCGCTGAGATCGACGTGCGAGCAATCGCAATCGATGAATAGCGCGCCCGTCAACGTCGCGCGTTGCAGGCTCGCGCCGCTCAGGTTGGCCTGCACGAAGCGCGTGCCGTCGCAACGTGCGCCGGTCATGCGCGCCGCACTGAAATCGGCGATCACGAATTGCGCGCCCGTGAGGTCCGCGCCATCCATCTGTGCGCCGGAAAAGCGCACTTGTTCGCCGTGCGCGCCCGCGAAGCTCGCGCCGCCGAGCACGGCTTTGTCGAAGCGCGTCTGCGTGAGACGGCTACGCCCGAAGTCGGCCTTGACGAGTTGCGCGCCGGCAAACTGGCAAAGCGTGAGATCGCAGCCAGGAAAGCGTTGCCCGGTGAGATCGGCGTTGGTGAAAAACGCCTGCCGCAAGCTGGTGTCGGCGAAGACGGCCTGCGCGAGCTTGCCCGCAAGCGCGGTGAAGCGCGTGAGATCGGCGCGGCTGAAGTCGCATGCATCGAAGACGCAGCCGGTGGCATCGCAACGAAAAAGGCGCGCGCTCGCGAAGCTTGCCGCAGAGAGATCGCAGCGGTCGAACACGCTTTGTTCGAACTGCGCGCCTTGCAGGTTGGCGCCAGTCAGCACCGTCTGCATGAAGGTCGCGGTATGGCCGCGCGCCTCTGCGATGCTCCCGCCGGCAAGCGTGCTGCCGGACCACTGCGAGCCATCGAGGATGACGCCGTCGAGTTTCGCCATCGACAGATCGCAGCCGCGTACTGTGGCGCGCGCGAGATTCGCACCCGACAGATCGACGCCGCGCAGATCGATACGCTCGAAGATGACGTCTTGCAGATCGCGGCCGCGCAGATCACTACCCGCGAGGTCCAGATCGGCGAGGCGCGCGCCAGGCGTGAGGCTGGCGGCGTCGAGAGCGGATTGATCGGAGCCATCCGGGTTAACCGAGCGGCCGTACGGATCAAAGTTAAAGGAATCCGACATGATCGTCTCTCAATGCTCCGCTTCCGCGCGGCCCGGAATCGCGAGCAGCGTGCGGTCGATGTTCGCGCCTTCCAGATTCGCCCGGCCGATGTTCGAGCCATAGCACTGCGCGCCGTAGAGATTGCTGCGCACGCACTGAGCGCCTTCGAGTTGCGCGCGCCGCAGCGTCGCGTTCATAAGGTTCGCGCGGCTCAAATCGGCATGCGTGAGATCGGCCTTGGCGAATTGCGCCGACTTCGCCTGCACGCCGACAAAGCGCGCGCCCGCTGCCTTCGCGCCGCTGAAGTTGGCGCGCTCCATGAAACTGCCGTCGAAGATCGCGCGGCTCATGTCGATGCCGATCCACGATGCCGCCGCCAGATTCGCTCGCGCCAGACTTGCGCCGCTCAGATCGGCGGCGAGGCCGGAGCGCGAGCCAGCGAGATTCGCCTGGTCGAAGCGCGCGCCCGCCGCGCGGACAGCATAGAGACGCAATCCTTCGCCGTCGATATTGACGAACGATGCGCCGTCGAGCGCCGCGCCATCGAGGCTTGCGTGGGCGAGGCTGGCATCGGTGAAATCGGCACCGGACAGCGTGCAGCCTTCGAACGTCGCTTTGGGCGCGCCGCAGGCCACGGCGCGCAAGCCCGTCATGTTGGCCGCGTTGAATTGGGCATGGCCGCAGTTCGAACCTGCAAGCGATGCCGCGCTGAAATCGGCTGCCGAGAAATCGCCGGCTTCGAGTGAGGCGTCATCGAGACGCGCCGCCTTGAAGAGCGCGCCGCGCGCACTCGCACCGGCGAGCGATGCGCCACGCAAATCGGCATCGCTGAAATCGGCTTCGGCGAGCGTTGCTTTGCTAAAGTCCGCGCCCGCCAGACGGCTGCCGTAGAGACGCGCGCCGTCGAGCAGCGCGCCGCGAAAATCGGCGCGTTCGAGTGGCGCGTTCGAGAGATCGAGCTCGCTCAGATCGAGCCCTGCCAGCGATTCACCGGCGGCCACACGCGCGAGCACGTCCTCACGCGTGAGACGCGCTGCGATGGCGGGCGCGTCCGGCGGCGTCTGTGGCATTTGAGGCGCTTGCGGCGTCGTCGTGGCGGCTGAGGGCAAAACGGCCGTGAGCGCATCGAGGCTGGTGACGAAGGCATCGATGTCGAGGCTCGCCGCATCGCGGATGGCGGCGGCGGTTTGCGCGTCGTTCGACTGCGCCGCAAGCTGCTCGAAGCTCTTGCCGCTTTGCGCCAGCTTCGCCTGCATTTGCGCATACGCTGCACGTACTTCGTCGCCGAGTGCGCGGATATCGGTGGTCACGCTCGGCTCCGGAGTCTTGCGCGCGGCGGCGACGGCTTGCTCCACTTCTTGCGCCGTCAGTCCGTGCTGCTTCATGACATCGCTCGTCATGGTTTCGACTTCCTTCATGAGACTGTCAAAACCTCCCGTCGATGACTTCGCTTGCGCCGCGACCGGTTCGGGCGGCAAGTACGGTTCGATATCCTTCGCGCTCAAACCATGCTGTTTCATCAGCGCCTGAGACTGTGCTTCGAGTTCCGCACCGAGCTTTTCAAGTTCGGCGAGGCCGGGGATCTCGGCAGGCACGGCGGCCGGCGCGGCAACCAGCCCGCTCGCAGGCGTTTCTGCGGGCGCGGGCGACGGCGCTTGCTGCGCGGTATCGGCTTGTGGCGCGGCAACGTCCTGTGGCGCGCTTTCCGCCAGCATCCACGCGTGGTAGGTGGCGAGCGGCGCGGGCGCATCGCTCATCGCTTCCCATGCGGCCACTACGTGCGTGACATCGTCGGCGTCTTCATCGGCGATGGCGGCCACCGCGCGATACAGAATCACGCCCCGCTGACTCTCCGGAAAGAGCCACACGGTTTCCGCACGCGCCGCGCATTCCTCGAAATGCGCGCCGTCCGCCGAAAGCCGGTTGACGAAGCAGCGCGCGCGCAGCCCCGGCAACTGACCCTCCAGAAGCGCTTCGGAAGGATGCATGTTGCGCACGGCGATGCGCTCGTCGCCGATCCAGAAGCCGTCGATACGCTGGTCGGCGGGCGCGGTGCAGAAGTAGTCGGTCTGCGTGCCTGCCGGAAGATGCGGAAACGTGGCGGCGAGCCATTGATCGTCGAATGCGCCGAGAAACGCCGCCCGCCGTGGCGCGCTTGCGGTTTTCGCCCAGTATCCGGCGGGATCGCGGACATCGCCGGACTGCGCGATCAGCCGGCCCGGTGCTTCCACGTTTGGCAAGGGCTGGCGCGTCGCACCCGAGGGCAACGTCACTGGCGCCGCGCCGCGTCCCAGCGGATTGGCCGCAAAGGCGGGACCGCCGTAAGCGCGCGATGCGTCCATCGGCATGCGCAGAAATGGCTCGGGCTTCGAGATGCCCAATGCTTCGAAGTAGCGGTCACCCGAGACATACAACTCCTTTTGCGCGCCGCCAATCTGCACCGTAGTCGCCAGAAGCGTCGCGGGCTGTGGGCCGGGCGCGAAAGCCGCACCATATGCGAGCCATTCGCCGCGCGGCTTGGGAAAGCCTGCATCGAGCAAGGCGTCGTTGCCCAGTGCGAGGGCGCTCGACTGCCACAACGCGCTTTCGCTATCGAGATGAGCGACGCCGCGCCGATCCAGCGGGAACATCGCAAGCAGTCCAATCGCAAGCAGATCGCGCCGCTCGAAACGCAGGGTTCGATGCAACACCGCGAGGTTGTCCGGTTTGACGATTTTCATGGCGGGTTCCGGTTCAGCCGAGCTTGATGAGCGGGCCGGCAATGGCGATGCCGGTTTCGCTGGCGGAGAACTGCGTCGTCGCGGGACCGGTGATGTAGACGCCGCGATCGTCCGCGACGAGACCTTGCGTGCCCGCTGGCCCCTGGTACGACAAACCCGTGCCGGTGGCGGCGAGCGACAGCGAACTCTTGCCCGGGGCCGCGCCTACGCTGACGAGGAACGAGGCCTCCGACAGCTTGAAGCTATCGGTGGGACTGGACGTGCCGAGCGATCCGACGATGCTCGCCTGCGCGCCGTTGGAGATGACGAACGATGGCCCGCTCGTATCGAGGGTCGGCGCGCTGCCGTCCTGAATGACCGCGGGAATGCCGGTGGTCCCGAGCGTGACGCTGTTCTTGTCCACCTTCACCGTGGCGGACGAACTCGCCGTCAGCATGCCCGGACTCGCCACGCCGGACTGAAACGTCAGCGCGGTCGAACTATCCTGCAGATACACGGCGGAGAGTCCTGCGCTGAGTGCCGAACCCTTGGTGCGGCCGAGGCTCGCATAGCCCGTCGGCATGGAGAGCGAGGCCTTGTTGATGGCGGGCAAAGGCAGGTCCGAGAACGAACTGGACAGATTGCAGCCGTTGGCGTCGAGCTTGAGCGTGCTGATCTGCTTGACCTTGTCGAGCGCATCGGCCACGCGCTTCATCAACACGCCGATGAGCACGCCGAAGCCGACGTTCGCGCCGAACGCGATGGTCGACGTGGCCAGCGCGGAGTCCAGCATCATCTTGTTGTTGTCAAAGTCCTGCGGCGTGGTTGCGGCCGCCCCGCCCGTCGGGGCGGCAAGGCCCGCCGAGGTCGCGCCGATCGCCACGTTGGTGGCGAGTAGTCCGCCGAGCGCGAGCTTGACGTTGGTGAGCGCGGCTTCGGCTGCGCCCCATGCGAGCGTGGCGGCGGGGTCGCAGCCTCCGGTGAGCTGCACCGAGTCCTTCGCCTGCGTGGTGCTCGATTCGGTGAGCGAGATGGTCTTGCCGCCCGACATGCTGAGCGCGCCGGAATAGTTCCAGCTCACGTTGCCGCTTACCGATGCGGACACCGTGCCGCCCGCGAAAAGGCTCGTGGTGGTGCCGACCGAAACGGAATTGGTCGCGCCGATCGTGACGCTGTTCGACAGACCAGCGGTTACCTTGGAGGCGCTGCCGAAGGTGAGATTGTTATTGTTGCCGAGCGTGTAGGTCAGGATGCTCATGTTCTTCTACCTGTCAGTCTCAGATACTGCCGATAATCATGTGCGTGCTGCCGTCGGGGGAATACATCCACATCGACTGGCTGCCCTGTGTGTCGTTCATCAGCAGTTGATTGCCGCCGCTGGTGGCGATACGGTTCTGCGCCGGGTTGATCTGATTCACCACATTCGAATTCATCGAATTCGGCACCGTCCCGACGATCACCGGCTGGTCCGGATCGCCGTCGATGAACGCGAGCAGCACTTCCGCGCCCTTCAACAACGGGAAGTGCATGCCGTGGCCATCGCCGGAATAGGGCGTCGCCATGCGCACGCGCGCCGAGCCTTTCGCCGCCGCCTTGTCGGTGCGATCGAAGGGCAACTGCACGGTGTACTGGCCGTATGCGTCGAGTTCGGCGTAGTCGCCGCTGCCTTCGGCATCGACGGTGCCGGTCAGCGTGCCCGCGATATGCGGCCGCACCGTCGTGCGCGGGGCGCGATACTGCACATCGGCGCTGATCGCTGAAAACGAATTGCGATAGATGATCTCTTCGCGCGCTTCACTGCTCGCGCTGAAGGGCGTCTTGATGCCCGCGAGCAGCGCGCCCGCCTGCGATCCTTCATGCGTGATCTCGGTCACGAGATAGCGGCCGTTGAAGTCGTCGCGATAATGATGCGACATCTGCATGAAATAGCCGCTGCGCATTCCCACAGCCGTGCCCTGGCCATGAAAGCGCACGCCGCCGCACAGAATTTCCTCTGCGCGCAGATGGGCGTAGCGCGCGCCTTCGTCGGCGTCGCGGAAGTTGTCGCCGTAGAACATCGCTTCGCCGAAGCCTTGCGCGGATACGGCCGCCTCGACCACCAACGGCAACGATGCCTTGCGGTAGTTGTAGTCCTGCAGCACCACCTTCGCGGGCAGCGGCTTCGTGCGGCACATGAAGCTCTGCACCGAATCCGGCGCGACACCGGTATCGAGTTCGTCGGCGGGGCGATAGTTTACGGGCAGCGCATCGGCGGCGTGCATGGCGCGGTCATCGACGATCGTGAGCGTGTCCGCCTCGCCGCTCTGCGCGAAGTAGTAGTACATGCCTTCCTTCTCCAGCCAGCGCGACATGAATTCGAAGTGGCTCTCTTGGAACTGACAGACATAGCTGCGCGGACGGTAATCGCCTGTGAGTTTGAGATCGACGGCGCTGCCCGTAAGCTGCGCGTCGCGCAGCACGCCGCCCAGAATCTGCGGGATGGTCTGCTCGTTCAGATAAACCTCGCAAGTGCGCGTGAGCGTGAGCCGCCATGCACGCGGCACCAGCACCGCGCGATAAAACGTATAGCCGCCCGCGTGATGCAACTGATCGAACTCGGCGAGCATGCCGGAGTAAGGCGTCGTGCGCGAAGGATCGTCGGGCGGGCCTATCTCGAAGGTCGCGTTGTTCTGCAACATCTTCGTGAGGTCGATGGCGGCATCGTCCGAAACGAGCGTCATTTCGAAGCGGAACAACTGCGAGATGGCTTCACGTCCGTGCATGCGCACCACCGAGAACGTGTCGGCAGCGTAAGCGTCGGAAACGAAGCTGAAGCGCTGATTGTTGGCGAGTCGTGCGGAAAGCGAAGTCATGGCGGCAGTTGGCGGGATGGTTCACGAACGCGCGACGTGGGACATCCACGACGCGCAAGCTTCAAGGTCAGGCCTTCGGAGCAAGCCAGGAATCTTCGGCTTCGATGCCGTCCGGCTCGTACGTCCACGTGATCTTCTCGTAGGTGAACGCGAGGTCTTCCATGTGGCCCATCTGACGGTTGTTCGGGTCGAGGCAGTTCGGCGTCCACGACTGCATGTGCGTGAGGATCGCGTTTTCGAGCTTGGCGCTGTAGTACTTTTCTTCGGTGCCCTTCGGCGAGATGCGGTAGAACTCCAGCGTTACCGACTTCAGTTGCTCACCGGACGTCAGCGCCTGATACAGCTTCGGGCTGGACTTGTCGATTTCCTTCGTCACCGTCATTGCGCCATGCACGCGCTTGCCGGTGGGCAGACCCGTTTGCGGGCTCTTCGGAATTTCGATGGTGTGATCGACGGCCTGCACGAGGATCTTGCCTTCGTGACCTTGAACTTTGGTCGAGCCTTCGATCTTTCCTTGGTTCTGACCTTCGAGGGTCAGGTAGCATGGCATCGGCATGGTGGCCTCCAGTTGCCGTTATGGTTCGTTCGGGTGGTGTACTTCGACGCGATGCGCTCGTTGTTCTTGTCGAGCGCATGACTACAGTGTGAGCGCGGGCGGTTACCGCCTCGTTGCAAGTGACCGCCCGCGTGTTACGGATGAAACCTGGCCGAAGCGCCGCTTATGTTCGCGGCTGCCTCGAACCCGATGCGCGCATCAGGCAGTTTCCAGCTTGCCGACGAGCGACAGCGTGAACGACGCGCCCATGTACTTGAAATGCGGGCGCACCTTCATGTCGACCTTGTACCAGCCCGGTTCGCCTTCCACGTCGAGCACGTTGATTTCGGCCTGACGCAACGGGCGGCGGCTGCGCACGCCCGGACTCGGGTTGTCCATGTCGGCGACGTACTGGCGAATCCAGTTGTTGAGCTCCTTCTCCAGATCGCCGCGCTCCTTCCACGTGCCGATGTTCTCGCGCTGCATCACCTTGATGTAGTGCGCCATGCGGCTCATGACGAACATGTACGGCAATTGCGTGCTGAGCTTGTAATTGAGCTCGGCTTCCTTGCCTTCTTTCGACTGGCCGAAGAACTTCGGTTTCTGCGCCGAGTTGGCGGAGAAGAACGCGGCGTTGTCGCTGTCCTTGCGCATGGTGAGCGCCATGAAACCTTGCTCGGCCAGCTCGAACTCGCGTCGTTCGGAAATCAGGATTTCGGTCGGAATCTTGTTCTGGATCTCGCCCATGGATTCGAACGAATACACCGGCAAGTCCTGCACCGTGCCGCCGCCTTGCGGGCCGATCACGTTGGCGCACCAGCGGTAGTCCGCGAAGCTTTCGGTGAGACGCGTGGCAAACGCGAAGGCCGCGTTGCCCCACAGGAACTGGTCGTTACCGCTCGAGACGTCTTCCTTGTAATTGAATTTCTTCGAAGGCGCCGTTTCCGGGCCGTACGGCACGCGCAGGAGGAAATGCGGCGCGGTCAGGCCGACGTAGCGCGCATCTTCGCTTTCGCGGAAGGCGTTCCACTTGACGTACTTCGGACCTTCGAAGATGGACGACAGATCTTTCAGGTTCGGCAACTGATCGAACGAGTCGATGCCGAAGAAATCCGCGCCGGCGGCGGCGACGAAAGGCGTGTGACCCATCGCGGCGACGCTTGCCGAATATTGCAGCAGCTTGACATCGGGCGCGCTTGCATTGAACTCGTAGTTAGCGATGATCGCGCCGAACGGCTGGCCGCCGAACTGGCCGTATTCGGCCGTATAGACGTTCTTGTACAGCCCTGACTTGGTGATCTCGGGCGCGTCCTGGAAGTCGTCGAGCAGCTTCTGCTTGCTCACGCTCATCAACTGAATCTTGATGTTCTCGCGGAAGTTGGTGCGGTCCACCAGAAACTTGAGCGAGCGCCACGACGATTCCAGCTTCTGGAAGTCATCGTGATGCAGGATGGCATCGACCTGCGCGCACAGCTTGCGGTCGAGGCTCGCGATCATGTCGTCGACGGTCGCGGCGGTGACACGCTCCACCGAACGCTGCGGTTCGAGCAGTTGCGCGACGAACGCCTGAATACCCTGGCGCGTGATCGAGTACGCTTCGTCGCCCGGCTTGATGCGGGCCGACTCCATCAGTTGATCGAGCAGCGAGACTTCGCCCGCCGCGGCCTCTGCCGGCGCCGCTGCGCCGGATTGCTGTTGTTCGTCGCTCAATTCAATCTCCTTCATCTACGAAGTGCTGGTTCCGCGTTACTTGTCTTGTGCGCCGAGTTCGCCGAGCAGCCGCGCGCGCACGCCTTCGTCCTGGATCAGCTCTTGCAGACGCTTGCGGAAGTCGGGCAGATTGCCGATCGGGCTTTTCAGCGCCTTCAGCGCATCGCGCAGTTCGAGCATCTGACGCAGTTCGGGAATGCGTTCCGCGAGCGCATCGGGCGTGAAGTCGTTGATCGAGTCGAACTTCAGGTCGAGCGAGAGCACGTCGTCGGGACCGGCTTTCTCGTCGAGCTTGTTCGGCACCGAGAGTTGCAGGCCGAGCTTTTGGCCTTTGAGCACTTCGTTGAAGTTGTCCTTGTCGACGTTGATCGGCTTCATGTCTTCGATCGGTACGTCGTCCTGACGCAACGTGAAGTCGCCGAGCACGAGCAACTTGAGCGGCAGTTCCACTTCCGCCTGCGCATCGCCCGTGGCCGGACGATAGACGATATTGACGCGTTCCTTCGGAGCTACCGAACCATCATTTGCCATTTCCATCTCCAGATTCACGGCGCCGCGCTGGCAGTGCGGACATCGATGAAAACGCGTGTCAGGGATCGCACCGACTTGACGCGGGCCGCTGCCATTGCATGCTCGGGCCGGCAGCCATCGCCTGAGCGCGGGATAACTAAAGAAATTACGTGTCGCTGATTGCGGATAACGGCGCGGGCCGGATTTGCTTGAGCCAGACCGTCGGATGCTTCGCTCGCGATTGAGCGCAAGGATCGGCCAGTCCAGGTGGGAAACTTTTCCCGAAGCTCGCAAGCCTTGCCCGGATTTGAGTGCGGCTCATTATAAACAGACGTATCTCAAAAACCCAACGCATTTTTATCAGTTCATATGCACTAAAGAATGACCGGGCAAAGCCGTATCCCCCAATCGTCGAAATCTCTCGTTCGATGCCTCGAAACCCTTTCACGACAAGGGCTTCGAAGCTTTGTCCAGCGCTTTACGCCTTGGGCGCGAGTCACGAATCTTCGGCTTCGATGCCGTCCGGCTCGTAGGCCCAGGTAATCTTTTCATAGGTGAAAGCGAGGTCTTCCATGTGGCCGATCTGCCGGTTGTTCGGGTCGAGGCAGTTCGGTGTCCATGACTTCATGCTGGTCAGGATGGCGTTCTTAAGCTTCGCGGTGTAGTACTTCTCTTCCGTGCCCTTGGGCAAGATACGGTAGAACTCAAGCAGCACAGACTTGAGCTGCTCGCCGGAAGTCAGCGCCTGAAAAAGCTTCAGGCTGGATTTGTCGATTTCATTGGCAACGGTCATCGCGCCGTGAACACGCTTGCCGGTTGGCAACCCCGTTTGCGGGCTCTTGGGAATTTCGATCACATGATCCACGGCCTGCACTAGGATCATGCCTTCGTGGCCCTGAACTTTCGTTGCGCCTTCGATCTTTTCTTGATTTTGACCTTCGACGGTCAGATAGCACGGCATCGGCATGATTCACCTCTTCTTCGGTTGTGTGGTTGAAGCGCCTTTTTCTCCAGGTCCGGCGCATGGTTGTAGTGTCGGCGCGCGCGGTTGCGATAGGCGGCCGCGATCTCTTCGAGGTGTGGCGCACCATCATGGGCGGCAACGGTCTCGCGATGCTCGTGCTGGTGCCGAGCCTGCTCGCCTGGTGTTGAGGGGCTTTAATTCTGCTAATACACCGTAGGTCAGGCGATTTGGAGCTTCTGCCGGTACTTGCTTACCAGAATAAGCAGCCGATCCATGTTTCGTGCTCGCCGCGCAATTGCTGCTGGAAACTGCTCGAGTGTTATGCCGTGCACCTCGCAGGCGGCGACGTTGGTGTCGAGCCATATCCGCTTCCAACGGGGCGCGGCTATATCAACGGGATTGAGCACAAGACATCGAAAGCAGTAGAGCAGGTGCGGACGGTCTGACATCCACTTGGACGGGGTTTGGATCCGCGCAAGTCGGTGAGGGTCCAGACGGGCGAAACTTGATAGCGTGAGGAGCGCAACTTCCGATATCCTTTCGAGCTCCCTTAAGGTACGTCCCACTGTTGCTTGCGGGCCGCAAGGCGCCAACACTGCGGCGGATGCGACGGCGTGTCGCCCCCGTCGTGTCCAGCGCGCAGAGACGTCCAGTCATTCGGCGCCTCTTTCGACAACAAGCTGGACTCAATCGTCTGGCGCCGGTTCTTGTTGCACAACATCATCAACCATCGGATTCCCGCCCGCAACGCGTCCGACTCGGTGATCGTCCCGTGCGGTAGAGATCTTGCCCATCAGCGTCGTGGATATGCCACGTGCCGCGATCGCATCGTGGAGTTGAAACGGACGCGACCTCGGAATTGGGTTGCCGTGGTCGAGTGCGCCCACAAGTACAATCGGAAGACCCTGTCGAATGGCTGCTGTCAGTCGCGGATCGGTCGTCCAAGTGTCCGCATGACCGCATGGGTGAATGGCAACAACTGGCCGGTTGGGTAAGGTCGCCAACGTCCGCTTTATGGTGCTCCAGCTCGGAAGATGCCGGTTCGACTGAGTGACCGGTTTGGAGAGGGCCGTCCGACCGGATTGGGTCGGTTTGACTCGATCGCTTTTGGGGAGGCCGACGCACAATGCGCCGCATCGCGAACGAAGGCGAAGTGACGAAATGCAGCCGCACAGTGGATGAGCGGCGAGCGTCGGCAGCAGTCGAAGGGCGGAGGTTGGCCATCCGACAGGGCTTTAAGTTAGTCGATACGGTCCCTGGACATACGTCTACTCGGGCAATCTTGACGTTCTCAAAGGCCGACTAAAGAGATGTCGGCTGCAAAGCTTTCATGCGTGTGAGATGTTGCATCAGGTCTGCATATTTCCGATAGGAAGCTAGCAAAACAGCTCTTTTCTCGATGCGCAGATGTTCAATGCGCAACGACTAGGTATCGGTTTGCCGTCCTGACAAGCACGCCGTTAGATGGTTGCATGATTTTTCTAATGCGAGGTTATCGGGCATGAAGAACTAGCCGCCGAAGCGCGAACAGACCGGTGAGCGTCATCCCCGTTCCAAGCCCTCGCTCGATCTGTTCAAAGGCGCGCACAACTACGTCAAGACGCGTCTCTCTAAGCTGGCGGTCATGCTCGTTGACCACCGCTGTCGCAACTTCCATCTCATCCCTGCCCAATCTCCAGCCGCTCAAGTTTCCCGACGCGAGGACGCCAGTAAGCGCAGCCTCGGCTGAGGCAAGGCTGCACTCGTCGATCTCGCCGTGCCCGGCCGCTGCGATTAATCCCGTTAAGGCCACGGCTTGCGATAGGCAACGCAAAGTCGCTGCGTCGCCTTGCCCTGCACGAGCGACTTCAAGCGCCATGCGGACCTGGATGGAAATTTGTGCGACCGAATCCGGATCGAGCGGAAGATAAAGCACCTTCTTATGCCTTGCCGCTTTTGCGACGCTACGGATCGGTTTTCGCGACTTTGATTTAGACATCATTGGGCATTCGAGACAGGTTCGATGAGTTCGAATTTTTCAGGCGAATCAGCGGTTATCGCAATTCTATTAGCAGAATTTGTGCACCACATTAGCGGAATTAGTGGGCCTCAACAACAATTGCGTGCATCATGGCGTCACAAACCTGTGAGACTCGAAAACTCGAGCGCAATAACGCGCGCGGTGCGCAGCGTGAAGTGCGGGACGTTCGAAAAGATCGGGATAAGATTTCGGCGGTACTCGATGCGGGGACCAGCGAACGGCCAATCAAGCTAGAAATAGTGTTGGAGGGTCGTATTCCTCTTAGCGGTCAACGAATCATCGCCATGTACGCGCGCGGCATGAGTGTGCGCGAGATCCAGGCGTTTCTGGCCGAAGCCTATGGCACCGAGGTTTCGCCCGATTTCATCAGCTCGGTCACCGACGAAGTCATGGCTGAGGCGCTCGCCTGGCAAAGCCGTCCGCTTGAGCCGATGTACCCGGTGGTGTTCTTCGACGCGCTGCGTGTGAAGATCCGTGGCGACGGCGTGGTGAGCAACAAGGCGGTGTATCTGGCGCTGGGCATTCAGGCCGACGGCCAGCGCGATGTGCTCGGCCTGTGGATCGAACAGACCGAAGGTGCGAAGTTCTGGCTGAAAGTGTTCAACGAACTGAAGACCCGGGGCTGCCAGGACATCCTGATCGCGGTGGTCGACGGCCTGAAGGGACTGGCTGAGGCGATTGGCACGGCGTACACCACAAACGCCATTGAGAGTCTGAACATGCAACTACGCAAGATCATCAAGACACGCGGCCACTTCCCCAATGACGAGGCCGCCATCAAGCTGCTGTGGCTGGCATTGCGCAACGTGCTGGCAAAGTCAGTACGCGCGGCGTTCGACTGGTCGTCCGCGATGAACCAGTTTGCCATCCTGTTTGGAGAGCGTTTTACCAACGCACGCGGGTGACTCCGCTAACCGCCTCGCACACAAAAGTGCGGACAGGTTCCATTGCGGCTGCCAAATAAAAGCTTTCTCACTCGTCGACAAACCCATCCACAATGGCACATCACCTAAACCTCAAATTCCTCGATATGATTGCTGGCGCATTCCGGGAAGTACTAGCTTGGATGACGCCCACGCTGAGCTAAATCGCCCTGCCGTACTTCAATGCTGCTGCGCTTGAGCGCGGACGCATCAAATTCGGCCGCTGAGGCAGACTTTTTCAATAAAAACAAAGAGAGATAGATGAGCGATAACAATGACGCTGCAGTTGGTCCTGTGTTGGACCCCTTCGAGCAATGGTTATCCGAACGCCATAAGTGGCTTCAAACTGCCGCAGCTAGGTTGATTCGAACTCGTGCTTTTCCCGACGCGGACGCTATTTGTGAACTAGCAGACTTGTGTGTCATTGAAGCTTCAAAACAAGGTGTAGAAAAGTTTGAGGCTGTCGCGCCAGGAGTTCTCGCTCAGGCACAAGGCCAATCGCCTATTCGCCTTCGTCGAATCAGTGAAGTAACGGGTGTGAACGCAATAAAGAACGGCGCATCCATCGAGTTTGGGACGAGCAGCATTTCCCTCGTCTATGGTTCGAACGGTTCAGGAAAGAGCGGCTTCGCGCGACTCATTAAGCAACTCTGTGGCTCTCGTGCAAAAGAAGACCTTCTTGGAAACGTCTTCAGCAACGAACAGCAGGAGCCATCTGCGCGCGTGCTTCTCTCCGTTGGCGAGAAGGAGAAGGAAGGTATCTGGACGTTGGCCGATGGCGCTGTCCCGCAGCTACGACATCTCCATGTGTTCGATTCGACCGTGGCCGCCCTGTATTTTGGTCAAAAGAATGAGGCGACCTATGAGCCGTCACGCATGCGTTTCGTCTCCTCGCTCATTAGGGTGTGTGACCAAGTGTCCGACGAGCTTGATGCTCGAAAGCAAAAGCTCCAGACAAAGCTGCCGATTATGCCGGCCGAACTGGCAGCAACTAAGTCGGGAAGATTTGTCTCCAAGCTCAAAGCAGGCACCACTGAAGCTGCAATCGCTTCAGCGTGTGTCTAAACGGACGAGATGAACAATGAGCGTATTGCGGGAGAAGCGTCGCTTGCAGAGAAGGATGTTCCGGGCAGACTCAAAGTTATCGGTCGCGAGATTGCGGCGCTCGACATCGTAAAAGCGTTGGTTCAATCTTGGAAGACGGCCTTGAGCGACGAAAAGCTGACCGAGCTGGCTGGCGCGCGAGCAGCCGCGCTGCAAAAACGGAAAGCTGCTGGCGAAGACGCAGCCAAGGTATTCGCCGGTTCGCCGGTCGATGGGATTGGCCAGGAGTCTTGGCACGACCTGTGGGAGAAGGCGCGAGAATTCTCCGTTTCGTATGCTTACAAAGAGTCCGAATTCCCGAACACGGAACCAGGCGCGAGATGTGTCCTCTGTCAGCAAGAGCTAGGAGACGACGCCAAGGACCGCCTCTCCCATTTCGAGCGCTTTGTTAAGGGCGAGCTCGAAAGGACGCGCAGGAAGCAGAGCGTGCGTTGAAAAAGCTTGAGCAGTCTTTGCCAAACTTGCCCGAGGCGAAGACCTGGGTAGTTACCACGGCACCCATCAAGTTGGAGCACCAAGCAGCGACCGACTGGCTCACCCAACTATCAAAACGGCGAAGCGCGGCAGACATCGCATTGACAATTGACGCGGTCACTGCTGTGGATTGGTCGGTCGTCGAATTGCCAATGATAGTGGTGACCGATGCACTGCTCGCCGAGCAGAAGACACTGCAAGCGCTTCTGCAGGACGGAAATCGAAAGGAGCTCGCGGCCCGTGTGAGTGAACTCGTTGCCTGTCAATGGTTGAATAGGGAGCAGGAGGCCGTTAGAGTTGAGGTCAAGCGCTTGGACACGCTCGCGATACTCCAAAAGAGCATCTCGCTGACATCGACGACCGCGTTGACTAAGAAGAACACCGAGCTAGCGGAACAGGAGCTGCGAGGTGGGTACCAAGAACGCTTCGAGCGAGAGTTGAAGGCTCTCAACGGTTCACGAATTCCCATCGAACCAAGAAGTAAGCAGCAGGGCAAAGGCAAGGTGACGTTCTCGCTCACGCTAAAAGATACGGGCGACGGCGTTAGGGCGGAGTCGGTCTTGAGTGAGGGTGAACGACGAATCATCGCGATGGCGGCATTCTTAGCCGATATTTCCGGGTCGGGTCAACCTACACCATTCGTTTTCGACGACCCGATTTCTTCGCTCGACCAGGACTTCGAAGAGCATGTGGTTAAACGGCTTGTCGACCTATCCCATGAGCGTCAGGTCATTATGTTCACTCACCGATTGTCGTTGGTCGCTCAGGTCGAGTCGTTGGTGAAAAAAATTCAGGACAAGGCCTTCCTTGCAAAGCAGCCGACACCGATTGAACTAAATTCGCTATCGCTTCGCCGCTTAGGGAAGACAGTCGGACTGATTGCCGACATCAATATCAGGGATGCCAAACCAGACAAAGCACTGAACCGCATTCGCAACGAGTCATTGAAGCAACTTCGGAAGCTGCACGATGAAGCGGATGTTGCTGGGTATGATGAGAAGGTAAAGGGCATATGCAGCGACGTCCGAATCCTCGTCGAGAAGTGCGTTGAGACGATACTCCTCAACGATGTGTTGATTCGGTTTCGACGTAGTATCACAACGCAAAACAAAATCGGTAAGCTGGCGAAGATTAAAGCCGATGACTGCGCCTTGATTGACGACCTAATGACACGCTATTCGGTCTTCGAGCATTCGCAATCCACCGAGCTTCCCGCCGAATGTCCGGATGTTGATGTGTTAGAGAAGGATGTTGACGTGATGATTGCTTGGATTAAGGAGTTCACGGAACGGCCGGTCCAGTAAAGCTCAAATAGAAAAACTAGCGCGTTTTGCTGCCGTTGGCTCAAGCCGGCCACGAAGAGTCATTCGCTCGCTTCTTTGCTGGGACATCCAGGCGTCGGCTCTGTCCAGAGATCAGTCGTATATGAACCGATCAAAGAGGTGTCTGGTGGCGACGATGCGCGGCCCTGCAAGGCAGCTCCTGTCGGAAAATGCATTATCTGCCTACAACGGCCAAGGTAGCTTCCCTGGCGGCGGCTGACATTCGCCGGTTGCGCGGGCGGTCTCGAGATATTCCGTCAGTGATCGACTCCGCTCGCATCAGCGCGACGAGATCATTCGAATGATTCAGCGCCTCGCCCTGCACGCCGCCCGTCAACGTCGATGTGCGGACTACAACCCGCCCAGGCAAATACGCCGGAACGAAGCGGTCATGCCATGGGCGTCGGGCGCTTTGCCGGGCCGAAGACCGTCGAAGTTCGACTCAACGCCGCGGCACGAGCATGCTCGCGGGCAAACAGTTGGTGGTGAACGTCGGCACGCATGCCGCGATTCCGGCCGTGCCGGGTTTGCGGGCCTCCCAGCCGATGACGCACATCGGCGCGCTGGATCTCGACCGCGCGCCGGAGCATCTGATCGTGCTCGGCGGCGGCTATATCGGCGTGGAGATGGCGCGGGCGTACCGGCGTTTCGGGAGCCGCGTGACTACCGTCGAGCGCGGTGCGCGATTGATGGCGCGCGAGGACGCGGACGTCGGCGACGAGATGCTGCGCATCCTTCGGGCGGTAGATATCGACGTCGTACTCGACGCGCAGACGATCCGCGTCGAAGGTCGCTTGGGAACGCAGATGCGCGTCGTCGTGCGGACACCTTCGGGCGAGCAGATCGTTGCGGGCAGCGACATTCCGGTTGCCGCGGGACGTTCTCCAACACGGCCGATATCCGTTTTGAACGGGACGGCGTGCAACTTGACGAGCGCGGTATTATCCCGTGAACGATCGCTTGCCGACATCGGCGGACAATGTCTGGGCAATCGGCGAGGTCGCAGGGAGCCCGCAGTACACGCATGTCTCCGTCGACGATTTCCGCATCGTGCGCAACAACATGGCGGGCGGACATCGCAGCACGGGTGATCGGCTGATTGCGTACACGTTGTTCACCGATCCGCCACTCGCGCGCGTCGGCCTCAACGAAACGGATGCACTGCGCGCGGGGATCGCCGTGCGTGTTGCAATGCCACCGATGCGCAACGTCTTGCGCACGGAAGCGACCGACGAAACGCAGGATTTCATGAAGGTGCTCGTCGGCGCGGATGATGACCGCCTACTCGGCTTCACGATGATCGGCTCGGAAGCGGGCGAAGTACTGGCGGCGATGCAAACGGCGATGGTCGCAGGCATCCCGTATCCGCAACTTCGGGATCCCGTGTTTCCCATCTGACCGTGGCGGAGGGTCTGGGGCCGCTGCTGGAGAAGCTTCCCGAGCGTGCGGTGAAGTGAGGCTTGTGGCCGCGTAGGCGGACTCTGAGCGGTGAGCCACTGCTCGTGCCGCAGCGCTTGCCGATGGACTGCGAGCATGGCAGCGACAAGCGCGGCATTTCGTGCGGGCAGTACGAGGCCGCCATTCATGTTCGGCGTTAGTTCTCGATGTTCGATCGTTTTCGACTATTACAATGCTCTAACACCAAAGAAACGGCGAGCAAGATGACTGCGCATACGGCACGACAGAGTATTGGACCGCTGACCTTGGCGTATCGTCGGATAAGGAACGCTTTTCGCCCTCAGGTTCACTTATACGCGATACCCAGCGGTATTCACGCGGATTGGGATGTTCCGGTAAAGGTTCGTGACGGAACGACGCTGCGCGTCAATGTGTTTCGCCCGTCGAGCGGCGATCCTGCGCCGGTGATCATGTCGGCTCATCCGTACGGCAAGGACATGATTGCCGCGCATAGTCGAAGCGGCCGGGCCGTCGACCTGCAATATCGACTCTTTCCGCAGCCCCATTCTATTGCGATCTCCGAGTGGACGAGCTGGGAAGCGCCAGATCCCGGCTTCTGGGTGCCGCAAGGATACGCGGTGGTGAACGTCGACCTGCGCGGCGGAGGCACCGCCGAAGGTATCGGCGAACTGTTCTCCGATCAGGAAGCCCGCGACTATTACGACGTGATTGAGTGGGCCGGCACGCAAGCGTGGTGTTCCGGGCGCGTGGCGCTCAACGGCGTGTCTTACCTTGCGATCAGCGAATACAAAGTGGCAGCGCTGCGCCCGCCGCATCTTGCGGCCATTTGTCCGTGGGAGGGGTTTAGCGATCTGTATCGCGACTTTGCACGTCCCGGCGGCATTCGCGAGGACGGCTTCACGATCGTCTGGGACAAGGGGCTCAAACGAGGCGGAGTCGCGACTAGCACCCGATTTCGGGAAGAGATCGTCAATCGTCCAGAACGGGACGAATGGTACGAATCCACGGTTCCTGACCTTGAGCGCATCGAGGTTCCGATCCTGGTATGCGGCAGCTTCTCGGACCACTCGCTGCACACGCAAGGCTCGTTCGAGGTTTTCCGGCGCGGCGGCTCGGCTCTCAAATCGCTCTACACGCATCGTGACGGCAAGTGGTGCGCTTTCTATGGCAAGGAGGCTTCCGCGGCGCGGCTGCGTTTCTTCGATCACACGCTCAAGGGCATCGACAACGGGTGGGACAGCGAGCCCGCAGTTCGTCTGGCGATCCACGATAACGGGCCGGAACCGGTCGCCGTTGTCGGTGAGCATAACTGGCCGCCCGGCGATCTCCAGTGGCGTACGCTTTCACTCGATCCCGGCTGCGGAACGCTGATCGAAGAAGCGCCGCGGGCTCAGGCGACATCCGTATCGTTCGACACGCGACGAGGGGCAGCGCAGTTCGTCTGGACAGTGCCGGACGATATCGACGTGATCGGACCTATGGCGCTGCGTTTGCATCTTGAAGTGCTGGGCGCCGACGACGTTTTCGTTTTTGCGGGCGTGCGCAAGTTTCGCGATGGCGTGCAGATGCAGTTCGAAGGCTCATTCGGCTTTTCAGGCGACATGGTCTCCAAGGGATGGCAACGCGCCGCGCATCGTGAACTCGATGAACGGCTTTCCACCTCTGTACAGCCGGTTCATACGCATTGTTTCGCCGAGCCGCTGCGTGCAGGCGAGATCATTCCAGTCGAGGTCGCGTTGCAGCCGCATGCAACGCGCTTTCTGAAAGGCGATGTGCTTCGCCTCGACATACGAGGCAAATGGCATTTTCCGCGCGATCCGCTTCGTGGCCAGTTTCCTTCTTTCTACGAACCCAGCCCGAAGGCGGTATGCGTCCTTCAAGCGGGCGGGGCATTCGACGCTCGACTGCTGATCGGAATGAGGCTCGTCAGCGCGACGACGGCGAAGTGCGATGCCGCTCGTTTGCGCGGTTGAATCTCCTGGATAACGATCAGTCCGTCCGTTCGCCGCGCATGTTGCTGCCGCAACCCAAGGGCCGTTGAGCGTCGTGAGCGGACCGTCATACTATTTCTGACGTTGGAAGCGACGCCAGAAATTTTAAACCTTGAGCGAGCTGAAACAAGGAAGTCTAGCGCTAAGTTAACCCTCGGATTAAGTTAAATATTTCAGTATATTTGCGGTCCACGCTTCGTCTGTGCGGCGGTTCAGACTTGGCCGAATCCGACAAATTCAAGTGAATATTGGCGGTCCTGACGGCCGGACAGTAGCCGCAAGGGGAACGCGCTTCCCGGCAATCCCGTCAATCAACGCCGGTTTTAGCCTCGCCCCATCGTGGGAGAGCTTTGGTTCGTATGGTCCACGCTTCAGCGGGGCCCAGAAAGGTGACGGATTGTGGCCCGCGCTACATCTTAAGATTCCATCGAATTGTGACCTTATGTGGCCTGACGTCAAGGGTGCTGTTTAGCTTTCACCCAAACATCGCTCATTTCAGCAAGTCCCAAGCGGTCAAGCCGGTCGCGCTATCCGCGCCAAGGATTCGAGGTGCACGACTCCGTACCGATGAGACAGGGTCGACATTTGTGTCACGCATACGATCGTGCGTGTGGACACCGCAAAAAGCGTAATGCCGCTTCACTGAGTCGACCCCGAAACGGGCCAGATCGTGAAGAGGCCTGTCATGCAAGCGGCACTTCTCGAATATTTCGCCTACGAGACTGACGCGCTGCGCGAAGGCTGGTTAGTGCGGCAGCTCGATCGGCAGATTAATACCCAACTCTAAGAGCGGCTTGCCCTGTCGCGCAAAGTTCCGCTCCTGATCAAACCCAACGCCATAGAACCAAGCGAAACGCTCACGCCAGGAGAAGCGATCCGCGACCAGTTCGTGCTGGAGCTCCTTGATCTGAAGGACGAATGTTATGAGTCGGATCAGAAGGCGGCGCTGATCCAACGACTTATTAACTTTCTACTCGAGCTCAGCGACGATTTCGCCCCCGTGGGAAGGCAGCGGCGACTCCAAATCGACGACACTTGGTTTCGCGTCGACCTCGTCTTCTTTTACCGGCGCCTGATGCCTTGTCGTCATCGACCCTGAAGTTGGCCGCTTCAATTACACCGATGCGGAACAGATGCATCTTTATCTGGTTTCCGCGCGGGAACATTGGGTCAAGCCGGGCTAAAACCCCTGTGGGCTTGATCTTGCGATACGTTTCGACCAAGGCATGTCGGGTCTGCTCGATTGAACCTTTATTGCGATGGGACGCGGTACTCGACCGGTGAAAGCGTCGTTATTAGCGTTGCTCCTTCCGTTGCTCAATTGCTTCGAGAACGGCATCTGGGTTGGTCGCCGCCTGCAGAGTTTCCGCATGTTGGTCATGCCGGTCAGGTACGTGGGGAAGATCGCGTCGAAGCTCCTCAAGCAACATGATGATTTTGGTGGTTTTCTGCTCGGCCAGCAGGTTAATCTGGAGTTCGAGATGGGCGCGATCTTCCTCGACACGCGCTAAGCGATTTTGCCGAATGAGCACCGCCATCGTGATTAGGACGCCTATGAAAGTAATAACGCCTTGCAATAGAGAAAACGGCGGTTCGTCGAAGTAGCGATAGCCCAGGTGATGCAAAAAGATGTCGGTTATAATCCATGCCACGCTTGCACATAGAAAAGTCAGTAAAAATCGTGGTTCACCAAAGAACAAGCTAACTCGCTCAATCATTCTTTGTAGCACGGTGCGCTTCGCATCCTCGCGCTGAGCAAACTGTGACACCTTCTCCAGATTTTCGTGGATCGCTTCAGAAATGCTCGTGACGGTGCTGTCGTCGGCCCGGGGATCGGTTGTCATGAAAGCTACATTCTCCATGGATGTGGCCATGTCGAAGGAAAACTTTTACCTTCACACATGACGCGAAGGACGGGACACCGCCTCCCTGGCATCGACACTGAAGAACGCCCATGAGCTACATGCGGCCGTTCATCGGCGATGCGAGATCGCGATTGCTCTCGCGAAGGCAGGTCGAAAGCTTCGGTTGCTCTTGGCTGCCTCTGTTACTTGGTCTACCGCATTCCGAATGCCCGCCGTTCTAAAGTACGGCAGGACGCTTGCGATCCTCCTAGGCTTAGACAAGTTGCAACATCAGGAGGCAATCACGAAAATGCGTACAACAGGCGATGCACTACCATGCTTGTCGTGGGGCGCCGTCATCGCGGGCGTCAACGCAATGAACCTTCGAACTTCGCCTGACTGCATGCGCGGCTACCCCGCAACGAAATCTGTTCAACCTTTGCAAGACGAGTTGTCGACGACGCGGTTGTTTATCGGCGTCTCGTTCAGGTTGAAGCCGACCCGTTGAGACTTGTGAAAACGAGCCGCTCAAGTTTGCAATGTTGGTGCCGTTGATGGGAGGATGCAGCGCCTCGGCTGCTGTCTCTCAGTAGTTTGGCTCGCCCTCGGTGGCGGGCCCTTTTTTTCGGCACCCCTTCCCGCGTTTTGACTGCACGAGGGATCGCAACCTCGCACCGTCCATGTTCGACAAGAAGAAAGCATGCCGTCGGAGAATGAATGCCTCTTACGCTTTCAAAAAGTACAACATAAAAAACACCGTCGGCAAGCCCATTGCGGCCGTCACAAGCCCGATGACGATCAGAACGTCGTAGACATGCATCCGTTCCTCAAACTCCTGCTGCCGTTTCAGGACCGGATCGGCGGCCAAACGGTCATAGTTCAGCGAAATGTTCTCAACTCGCCTCTTGGGGCTCGGCCAAGAATTGGATGTGAAGGGTGTCATCATCGTTGTCCAGTTGCAATCCAGTCAAGCCGACCACGGGCGAAGTCGCCTCTTGCATGAAGCTTACTGGGATCGTTGCGGCGCAATTCGAGGAGCACGGCAGAGATCGGCCCTCTAATTAGGGCATAGGCCTTGCATAACCCTGATTAATGGCGGCAATTAGAGACAGACATATGCTCGAGCGCGCGTTGCTTTCTGCAGCGCGTCGAACCTCGATGAAAATTTTAATGACTCGACGGACGGCGCGAAAGCGATCGGATATGCTCGACTAACGTTTCAACTGAAAGGGGTTTTTCTAAAACAACGTTGGCTAAGCCTTCGGCTTGAATGCCCCTTGCGGCTGAGCAAAGAATCATCGGCAGGCCATGGGTTCGTTCGTCGGACCGCAACGCACGGCATACTGCTAGTCCGTCCATGCCAGGCATCATGTAGTCGCAGACAATGACGTCGGCTCCTCCTTGCAGGGCTTTCGCTAACCCATCACTACCGTTTTGAGCAGTGATGACTACCATCCCTTCAAACGAAAGCACGAGTGCCCAGATTTGCACGATGTCTGGATCGTCGTCAATAAGTAATACCGTGACCGGCCGGGTACGTGAGGATGTGAGTTGTGACATAGCAAGGCCGACTTCGTGGTTAGACTCGATAGGGGTTCGAGCAAGCCCTGTACCGAATGGCCCAGAAATGTGACGATCTGCTTCGACAGCTAGGTGGCGTTATACGGCTGATTACGAAGAAGCATTGCAAGTCGTCGTGCCGTGAGCAAGTAGGGCGATCCAGGCGCCGCCTTTGGAGTTTTTCATTTCATGCCGTACATTAAATAATCGCGTCGCTCGAGACACGGTTGATCAGCCTTGTGTTCTGTGGGTTCTGCGCGATCCTACCGTTGTCGTGACTTTCAGTGAGCCGAATAGATTATAACGATCGAATTATCAAGCTTGATAATTGTATATTATCGGGATAGCGTTTCAGAGGTAAAATTGCCCCTATTCAAAATGCGTGAGAGGGCCCAGCCCCGTGGCACAAGACTTTGCGGGTGATTTCGGTGATCCGGGCGATTTCAGCGAAGGCGGATGGCCGCGACGGTCGGGCGATCCGCGCGATCAAAATGATCTTTGGCCCGATGAAGCCCCCACGCCCGAGGTCGCGCGTGTCGTGCTGAAGATCGACGCGTCGATCACGCTGAAGCGAACCGCGGCCGCGGCGTGGCTCACGGCGCATGGCGACGCCGTGCCGTCACTGCCGATCAACCCCACGCGCATGGAACTGGCGGTGGTTATCACGCTCGCCGAGACCTACGGGACAGCTCTATATAGAGACGCCCGCTTTGTTCCGGTAATCGACTTCATCGCCGACTATGGCGCCGTTAAGTTCGTGCAGCGCGTGATGTATGGCGCACGCCCGGTCACTGACTTCGATGTCACCGCCTACGCGGCAGAAAACGCGCGACTCGCAGAAGCGGTGCGCGACGCGCGCGTAGCGTTCGAGTTTCTCTGTGCGACCTGGCCCGAGGTGTTTCTCGCCCAGACACATGCGGTGCTCGCTGGGCTCGGCGTACGCGTGCGGCCGCCGGAGGCGGATCTTGTGCCGCCGGTGAGCGATGTCGAGGACCAGGGTCGCGGCGCCGACGAGCATCACCGCAAGAAAGGTGGCCACAACGACGGTGACGACGACGAAGGTAACAACTCAGCAAGCGAGGAGGGCGGTCGTGGCTGAACGCAAGTCGACGTCGAAAATGTCCGGCTCGCCGGTCGCCCCGGTCGGCTCTGTTGCCATCGAGCGAGGCTTCACGACCAAGGATTTCACTGCGCTGCGCGCGTTCGTGCAGCGCATTGCGCCGGCGATCATTGCGCGTACCTACTACGACCCGGATGAAGACGCGCATGCGACGACCCCGGCGGCGATGGAGCGGCACCTGAACGCGATGCTCGATTCGCTGGTCCAGCTCGCGCTCGCGCACGCCTCGTCGGCGCTCGCCACGCACCTGCGCGCGTCGATCAAACAGCATGGTCGCCCGTTGCTCACCGCCGTGACCTTCCGCATGGTGACCGAAGCCGCGCAACTCGCAGCGGCCGCCCCGCACGCGGATCACCCGATCGGTGCGTGGCTGCGTCCGCGCATCGCGCGCCGACTGAAAGGGGAGGGCATCGCCACACTCGGCGAACTGGTCGCGTTCTGCAACTGGCGGGGACCGATCTGGTGGCGCTCGATTCCGCGCATCGGGCGCGGGCGCGCGCGTGCGATCGTGAGCTGGTTACGCAAACACCAGGCGAAGCTTCAGCTGACCGTCGAGATCGACGTCGATTCGGAAGAGCGCGATGGTGTGCCATTGGTGGCGGACGAACTTGTTGAAGTGGTCCCCGAGTATTACGCCGATCGCGGACCGCTCGGATCGTTACCGCGTCTGAGGCTCGCGCCGCTCGAACGCCTGTCGGTGCCGCATGCATTGTCCGGCGCTGACGGCGAAAACCGCTCGAGCGCGTTATGCTACATCCAGGCGAATCATGACCTCGATGCGGTGCGTGCGTATCTGAATCGCTACCGCGATCAGCCGAAAACCCTACGTGCGTACACCAAGGAACTTGAGCGTTTCCTGTTGTGGGCGGTGGTGTAGCGCGGCAAGGCGCTGAGCGATCTGAAGGTCGACGATTGCGAGGCCTACAAGGATTTTCTGAAAAATCCCGATCTGCGTTTTGTGGGGGAGCGGTTCGTGCGGCACTCACCACGGTGGCGGCCGTTCGCCGCCGGCGCCGATGGATCGGCGTCGTTGTCTGCCGAGTCTCAACGGTATGCGGTGCGTGCATTGCGTGCGGCGTTCACCTGATGGGTCGATGTCCGCTATCTCGCCGGTAACCCGTGGAAGGCGGTCAATGATCTGGTGGTAGTCAAACGGGTGAGTGCGATGAAGATCGAGCGCGCGTTGCCGGCGGCGTTGTGGCGAAAGCTGCGCAACGAGCTCGATGTGCGCTCGGCGGAGGCCAGCGCGATGCAATGGCGCGCGGCCCGCGCCGCGATTCTGATGATGGGCGACTCGGGTCTGCGTCGCGAGGAAGTCGCCATCGCCCTTCGTCAAAACTTGCGATCGTCGTTATATAGAACCGTCGATCGTCCGGTTTGGGAATTGACGATTGTCGGCAAGCGGCAACAAGAACGAACCGTGCCGGTCAGCACGGCGACACTTGATGTCCTTCGTGCGCATTGGGCGGACCGAGGGAAACTGTTCGACGGCCGCGACTCAAATGGTGCCCCAACCGGCCCCTTGATTGCGCCGGTCATCATTCCGTGGACTGAAGCTTCCAAGCTACGACATCGGTCCGGGAAAGGAATCGGACCGACGCAGTTGAATGAGGCTGGATATACAGCGGACGGTCTGAACCGGCTGATCGGTCGCATGTTAAACCAACTGGTCGAGACGATGGTGTCACTCGATCTCGATGACCGGATGCGGCTCGGGCAGGCCAACGCGCATGCGTTCAGGCACACGTTCGGCACACAATCCGTCGCAGATGAGGTGCCCGTCGATGTCGTGCAGAAAGTGCTAGGTCATGCTTCGCTGCAGACCACGACCATCTACGTCCAAGCCGAAAAGCAGCGCGTCCTCGAGGAAGTGGCGCGCTATTACGCGAGCGTCGCCGCGCGCAAGGCCGCGACCTGAGCGTGATTCGTTTTGGGGCTCATCGACTTCAGCTTCTGCACCCATTTGGCGCGGTGTTTTGATACAGTGCGCAGCGATTGTCGGCGCTCGTCTGCGCTGGCGTACAGGAAAAGAACAGTGACTGATAAAGAGTTAAATCTGCGCGCGGGCCTGGCCGCATTCTCCGATGTGGATCGCGTGGTTGCCGTGAACCTCGATCAATTCCGTTGAACTCGAGAGAAGATTTGATCAAGCTGCTGGTTGAAACGGGCATCTCCTACACACTTCCCCGTGAAGGGGATCTGGCTGCCGAGGATAGCAATAGCAGCGTCGAAGTAACGATCAAGGACGGCGACGTGGTCTCCGCGGCGGCACGCGCGGCGTGCGAGCTCGCCGCAAGCTGGATCGAAGACGACGACGTTAAGGCGTGGAAGATCGCGACGGGGCGGTTTTCTCGTTAACTACTTCATCGGCCCTGCCGCTTCACAACGGTAGTATTCGACTGCATGCATGGTTTCGATTTCAGTGTTTAAACCGCTTTCGGCATTCGCTGAAAGACGTGAAAACAGTGAAATTGCTTGGTGAATTTCACAAAATCTGCTACTTTCATCAAATGTTGAAAAGGGCAAATTTAATGAAAGAAATCGAGAGTCAGGCCAGCGCGGCCCTGAGGACTGTGCTTGAAAAAATCCCCATCCTCCGGGTAAAGAATATCCAGGGCGATCAACCATCCTCCGACTGGACGCCGGATTTGGTTGCTTGGGTTGTCGTCGGCGGCCACGAGCATCTACTCATTTGCGAAGTGAAGTCCAATGGACAACCGCGGTATGCGCGCTCCGCAGTGGCTGAACTTCGGAATTACATCGCGCACCGTGCAACCGAGGCAACGCCGATCTTCATCGCGCCGTACGTCTCACCTGCCGTGCGAGAAATGTGTGAAGCGAACGAGGTCAGCTATCTTGATCTCGAGGGGAACGCACGCATTGCCTTCGATGGCGTGTTCATCGAACGTATGATGAATGAGAAGCCGGTCACCGAGCAACGCGAGCTCAAGTCACTGTTCAAACCGAAATCTGCACAAGTGCTTCGGGCTATGCTACGCGAGCCTGACCGCGCATGGAAAGTAACCGAATTATCCGAAGCATCTGGAGTAAGTCTTGGACACGTCAGTAACGTCCGAAACGGATTGATTAATCGAGAATGGGCCAGTGCTTCGGACGATGGCCTCATTCTTACGAAGCAAGACGCTCTCTTGGATGCGTGGCGGAACAGTTACACAGCACCTCAGGGTGAGAGACTTCCGTTTTACACCCCGTTGCATGGAGGTGCATTCGAAAACGCTGCTCGCAATGTTCTGCGAGCGAACGATGGTCCTGGGCTGGCGGCGTTCGCCTCCTTCTCCGCTGCACATTGGATCGCACCATACGGCCGCACCGGTACTCAGTACTTCATCGCGGACAAAGATGGGCTAAACAAGCTTCGAGACGCCTTGAAGCTTACCTCTGCCGCCAAAGGTGAGAATGTCTCAGTTCTCGTACCGAAGGATGAGGGGTTGCTGATCGACACGATAGAACCCGCGCCCGGCGCGATCTGCACAAGCCCGATTCAAACCTATCTCGACCTCTCCGTTGCGGGCGAACGCGGTGTGGAGGCGGCCGAGCATCTTCGCCAAGAAAGGCTGAAATGGCCAAAATAACGCCAGCCCGCGAACCACAGTCGGCCGCCGAATATGACGACCGCACGACGGCAGCAGTAAAGTCAGTGCTAATCGAGATGGGCCAGATTCTGGGCAGTTTCAAGGGCAAGTTCGCCATTATTGGTGGCGCGGTCCCCTGGCTGCTCCTTGCGAACGAAGACATGCCTCACGTCGGTACGCTTGATGTAGATGTTGGGCTAGACGCGGAAGCACTCGGCGACGGCGAGTATGCAACCTTAGTGGGTGCCTTGCAAAGCCATGGATATGCCCAACGTGAGGGACTTCGACGTTTCCAACTGCTTCGTCAGGTTCCCACTCAGGATGACGGGGATGCGATCGATGTCGTAGTCGACTTCCTGATGCCTCGCGATGTAGAGATTGTAAAGAACGATCCTCCCCTGATCAGCGACTTCGCTGTGCAACGGGCAGATGGTGCAGATCTGGCGATACGGTTTTATCAGCTTGTTGCAGTGACGGGATCGATGCCGAACGGCGGCACAAACCGGGTGGAGATAGCGGTCTGCTCTATCCCGGCCCTATTGGCAATGAAGGGTCATGCGTTGGCGGGTCGATACAAACAGAAGGATGCCTACGACATCTACTATTGCGTGAGAAATTACCCCGATGGCATCGACGCGCTTGCAGAGGAATGCCGCCCACTACTGGAACACGCCAGCGGCAAGCGCGGCTTCCAATACATCGCGGAGAAGTTTGACTCGTTCGAGGGGCATGGCCCCACTTGCGTGAAACGTTTTGTCGAAGACACGCGTGCGTTGCGTGATCGCACGCCCGAACAGTGGCAACAAGATGCGTTTGGGCAGATTGACGCTCTGTTGCGAGCAATGGCGCTGCGAGTCTGATCGCGCCCGATGGACTACATACAACTTCGCAGTTTGTTGGAGCCTCTTGTCACGGCGTTGAAGGACACGGGAACCCATCCCATGCTGCCGGCGCTTTGCGAGGAGATCGGGCTGCCTGCTCCGCCTGCAGACGGATCAAAACGCGAGCGCATTACATCCAGCTTTGACAACGTAACAGACGCCGACCTGCCCACGATTGCTCGCAAGCTGATCGCGCGTCATCCGCCCAATGCAACGACTCGCAACCAGATTCAAGACATTCTCTGGAGCGATGGTGCGTACCCGTCGATCCCGAAGCGCTATCGCCGAGACGTAGCTCGCATGCTTAATTGTGAGGGTCTCTACATAGACGCTCGCAAGTTTGACGAGCTATTGGAGTAAGCGTCCGACGCTGACCGTGTAGACGCCTAATGAAGGCGAAGCCATGCTTCCCAGGGGCACATATGTCACTGTGCCCATAAAGGAAATCATGGACACAGTGACCGAATTCACCGAAGTCAAAGGCGCCCGCAAGTATCGGCGGCGTACAGCGGACGAGAAGCGCCAGATTGTCGAGGAGACTCTATCCAGTGGACGTTCGGTGGCAGAGATTGCGCGCAGTCACGAAGTAAACGCGAATCAGGTGTTCGACTGGCGTAAGCAGTATCTCGAAGGACGGCTCGGCGCCGTCGAGCGCGGATGTGCCTTGCTGCCGGTCACCGTGAATGAACCCAGCGACAGCGGCGTGGTGGAACCGGCAGCATCTAAGTCTTCGGCACCGGCGCTCGGCACGATCCGAATCCAGTTGCCACGAGGCGACGTACACGTTGAAGGCAGTGTCGATCCCGACACGCTGCGCGTGGTGATACAGTGCCTGAGCCGATGATTGGTCCGCATGCAAACACCCGCATCTGGGTTGCCGCCGGATTTACGGATATGCGCTGCGGCTTCGATGGATTGGCCGCGAAGGTGCAGACCGTGCTGGCGAAGGATCCGTTCTGCGGACACATCTTCGTGTTCAGAGGCAAACGAGGCGACCTCATCAAATGCCTGTACTGGCGTGACGGTGGCCTATGCCTGTTCGCCAAACGACTGGAGCGCGGGCGCTTTGCCTGGCCTCGTGCTGACGGCGGTGTCGTTTCGCTGACCAGTGCTCAACTCGGCCTTCTGCTCGAAGGTTTTGACTGGCGACAGCCCGTCGATGCAGCCCGCCCGTGCAGCGCTTTGTAAACGGTTGTGACAACGCGCGCGTAGCGCAATGCACGCGCGTAAACTGCCTGCATGGCATCCAGCAATGCTTCCCTCCCGGACGACATCGAGGCCTTGAAGGCGCTCTTGATCGCGCGTGAGGCAGCGTTACGTGAGCACGAAGGTGAGCTCACGGATCTGCGCGACACTGTAACGACGCTCCGGAAGACACTCTCCGATCGGGCGCTCGAGATCGAGCACCTGAAGCTGTGGATCGCGAAACTCCAGCGCATGCAGTTTGGGCGCAAGTCGGAAAAGATTGATCGCCAGATCGAGCAACTCGAATTGCGTCTCGAAGATCTGCAGGCCGACGATGGCGCGGCGACGGTCGAGGCACCGACAAGGCCCCGCTCAGAAACCGGCATGCCGACGGGACGCAAACCACTTCCGGAACATCTGCCGCGCGAAGACGTTGTTCATCAGCCCGACGACGCGTGCTGTCCGCAATGCGGCGGTGCGCTTGGCGACCTCGGCGAGGACGTCTCCGAGCAACTCGACTATGTGCCGGGGCATTGGCGAGTGATGCGTCACCGCCGACTCAAGAAGGCCTGTACTTGTTGCGACTGCATCGTGCAGGCGGCTGCACCCAGCCGGCCAATCGATCGCGGCATGCCGGGTCCGGGGTTGCTCGCGCATGTCCTGGTCGCCAAATTCTGTGACCATCTCCCCCTGTATCGACAGTCAGTGATTTACGCGCGCGACGGCGTGCAGCTCAGCCGTTCGACACTCACGGACTGGGTCGGCCAGTGCAGTGCGTTGCTCCGGCCACTGGTAGAGGTCGTTCACCGGTACGTGATGGCCGCCTCGAAGATCCATGCGGATGACACGCCCGTACCTGTGCTTGAGCCCGGGAACGGCAAGACCCGTACCGCACGTCTCTGGACATACGTTCGGGATGACCGGCCAGCCGGCTCGAAAGAGGCGCCGGCGGTCTGGTTCGCATACAGTCCCACAAGGGCTGGTGAATATCCACAGGGCCATCTGAAGGACTTCAGGGGGACGTTGCAGGCCGACGCGTTCGCGGGGTACAACGCGGTCTATGAAAGTGGTGATTTGCGCGAGGCTGCATGCATGGCGCACGCGCGCCGTAAATTCCACGATCTGTTCGTCGCACGCAGGAACGAGGTCAACACTGAAGCGTTGCGCCGGATCGGCGAACTGTACGCAATCGAAGCCGCGATTCGCGGCAAGCCACCAGACGAACGAAGACGTGTTAGGCAGGAACAGGCGCGTCCGCTACTTGATGCGTTCGAGATCTGGCTGCGCTCGACATTGGGTTCGGTTTCGCAGGAAGGCGATACCGCCAAAGCCATCAACTACGCGCTCAATCAATGGGCTGCGCTCACGCTGTACGTCGATGACGGTGCCGTAGAAATCGACAACAACGCAGCCGAACGCGCTTTACGTGCCGTCGCTCTCGGCAGGAAAAACTTCCTGCACTTCGGTTCCGACAGCGGCGGCGAACGCGGGGCCGCAATCTACACCCTGGTCGGTACCGCCAAACTGAATGGCCTTGATCCCGAGGCCTACATGCGCCACGTCATCGCTCGCATCGCCGAGCATCCCGTCAACCGCGTTGACGAGTTGTTGCCATGGGTCGTCGCTCATCAGTTGGGCGCGAGCAGCGTTTGAAGTTCGCATTGACCTGTCCAGATCATCGAGGCGAACAAACTAAGTCACAAGTCGTCCGCCGCTACTTCATCGGAGCAAGGGTAGTAGTTAATAGAAAGCGACAGCCGCAGGTCGTCGAGAATATCCAGAAGCGTCCGAGAAAGCGTGACAGGCACGAACGCATAATCCTTAGTCTGAAAGAAGGCCCCTACACGCAGTGTCGCCCCCAGTTCCTGAACCGACAGCCGGCAGGGAGTAAATTGGCGCAAAAAGGCGCTCAAAGCGATCTCGAGCTTCGAATTCTTCTGTTCCGAATCATCCGTCCTCAGATAGACAGAGGCAACCTGGTTTCTTGTGACCAATGTTGCTGTGCGAGCCGCCTGAGCCAGCGCTTGCGCTGCCGGCTTGTTCTGTTCAGATACCTCGAGTTCGACATCAAAATCCATGGCTTGCCCCATATGTGAGAAGCCAGTATAGCGACGTCAACCACGGCATCAGTCGGACGCTTACGATGCAGCTGCGGCCATCGAGAAACTCATCCCTTTGGCCGCTACAAAAAAGCTACTGCTTATCCGGTTCGCCTTCAGGCTGGCCTATATCAGGAACATCCGACGGCGCGTTGGGCGATGGTGCATCGGGCGTGGTCGGTTGGGTATCCGGCGTGGTGGGATCAGACATGAAGGTCTCCAGTGAGTCACTATGTTTGACAGCGGTTTATCGATCAACTCGGCATGACATTTTTCGTCTGATTCGGCCCCTTGGGTAATCCGGCCGCGATACGCCATTCTTCCAACACTTGCTCCAGCAGTTCGAACGTGACTGGCTTGTGGATGTATGCATCGAACGCCGGGAAATCGTCGTCGTGCAGATCGGTTCTTCCGGTCATCGCGACCATGAACGCATCGCTTGACGAGCCACTCATGCGCAGGCCTTCGCACGCCTCGCGTCCGTCGCCATCGGGCAATTCGACGTCGGCAAGAATTACATCAAACTGATTTGCTTCTACGCGCGACCGTGCAGACGCGCAGTCGTACGTGACGGATACTTCGTGGCCCGTTTGATTCATGAGCGTTGCTAACCCGTCGGCAAATTCCTGATCATCGTCCAAGACAAGTATTTGCATGACGGACACTCCAGGAGAAAGGGATGGAATAAGCTTCCACTATGCAAGGATGATGCCAGTGAGCGATCGAGTGTGCCGTAAGGGCCAAGCTATGCTTGCGTGCGAAGCATTGAAGTTTTCGCGTGTACGGGCGCGCAATAAAGGATGTTGCGCGTCGTGGAGAGACCTTGAGTTGAAGGCGGCTGAGCGCGTCGGATTAAGCGATTGCTGAGAAAATAACCGACAGATTTCTAAAGACGATATGCACTTTTCGCGTCTGTTTAATGCAAACACGGAGCAAGCGCTCCGTGTTTGCGAAACAACTGCAGACTATTGCGACACATCCGGCGGCGTCCCCACGCGATAACACGAAGGAATCGACTTCGCAGTCGGTCGCTGATAAACGAGCTTGTAACCGCTAGCGCCCTTCGTCCACGCAGCGTCCGAACTGAAGGTCAGCACCGGACCGGTCGCGCTGCTCGTCGTGTCCTGACGCTTGATGACCAACGGCGCGAGCACCGGGTCGTTCTGCACCTTGTCCGCATCGATAATACGGCGCACATGCGAAAGACTTGCCGCATACCAGTCCGCATTCATCGACTCGTTCTTGATGACAAACGGACGATACGCCGGCCCCGCGAAGTGGCTGTCGATGATCATCCACGGATTCTTCGCATCCGTCTCGCCGAGTTCGCTGACCGGCATCGTGGTGCCATCCGAACGCTTGAGATACGACGCGATATCCGCGCCCAGGCGCGACCCGAGTTTGCCAAGCGTGCTGAGATCGAAGTGCGCCGGATCGCTCGTCTTGAGCTCGTTGAAGTGTTTGCCCGTCCACGTGATGACGTGCGAGACATCGTAGCCGTTCGCTGTCGTGACCGTGCCCACATTGGCCGTGACCGTCGCTTTCTGCGTGATGTACAGCAGATCGCCCGGCTTCAGATGATCGACGAGACTTGCAACGTTGCCCTGATTGATGTCGAGCAATACGCCGGGCTCTTCTTGTCCCGATGTCACGAGCGGATCTGGGCCCGTCGAGCATGCTTGCGAACCGATGCCCGTTTCGAGATTGGTTGTAGCTTGCGTCAGTCCCGCGAAGTTGTAGACCCACGAAGTAAAGTCCGAACAGTCGACGCCTTGCCATTGGATATCGTCGCTGCTAGTCAATGCGCTCTTGCTCTGCGATCCATCTGCGCGGCGGTTCGCCGTGCACGTCATGCCCGAGGTCCCGCCGCCCGACGTGCTGCCGGTCGAGAAGTTGCGGAACTTCGCCGGCGATGTCGGCGGCAACCAGCCCGGAATGTGGTGATGGCAATAGTTGATGCCCTGATCGACCCAATAATTTTCGACGGCCATCAACAGTTCACGCTGGAATGCGCCTGTATCGCCACCGCACGATGTCGTCGAGATCGCGCCATAGCTTGCTGCAAACGGTCCCCACGTGCCGCCGTGCGCATAGCTCTTCCAGTTCGCCACGGTCACGCCGTTGCCGAGTTGCGCCTGCACTTCGTTCTTTCGATTGGTCAAGAGCGTGCCCAGTTCGTTCAGCAACTTTTCGCGATCCGCGCATGCCGCGCTGCTCACCGACACATTGGCGGCGTGACCGGGAAGCGCCTGCTTCAACTTCGAGAGCGTCTTGATGCCCGACTTGTTGCGCTTGCCGCTGACATAATCCGCCGCGCCCGAGGTAATCGCGCAATTACCGCTGACGGGTGCATCGAGCGTGCCGTCCGTGTTGACGTTGCCCGCGCCCGCATTGCATTGCGCGAGATTGTCGCCATTCGCGGCCTGCGCGACGATATTCAGCGTGCTGTCTGCCACCGATACCGCCAGCGCCGTGCGGCTTTGCGATTCCGCGCCGAGCGCGAGCGCCATCTTCGCGCCGTCGGTGGTATCGGTCGAATTTCCCGCTGCGACGAAAGTCGGCGTGGTCTGCTGCACGTCGATATCGCCAGCGAAGGCGTTCACGCGCGACATTGCCGCGGCGATGTTATCGGCGGTCAGCCCGCCTGCCGCACGCGCATCGGCGACGATTGCGTTCGAATAAGCCGACACCACCATCTGAGATGGCGCGTTGACATAGACAGCGTCGAGTTCGCCGCTCATCGTCATGGTCGTGCCGGTCGCTTCTTCTTCGTACGATCCGCCCGTCACGCGCACCAGCACCGGATATTGCAGCGCGCGCTTGAGCGTGAAGGAACCATCGGCGGCCGTGGTCGCGGTCGCGACGGGCGTATCGGAAACCGTACCGTCCGCCGCTAGTTGATGCACTTCGACGCTCGCGTTGCCGAGCGGTCCCATGTAGACACTTCCGGAAGCCGTCGGTCCCGATGAACCACCGCAAGCAGCGAGGCTAAGGGAGAAGGCGGCGAGAGCGGCGATATTGATCAGCGTTGGCTTCACGATTTTCAGAGCGTTCGAACTGAGTTGAGTTGATGGCGGCGCGCCAGGCGCGCGCCGAGAAGGTCGAATTCAGCGCTGATGAGGCGATCGCATCGCGATGCGCGTTTCCAGTTTCAGAACCGTCTTCTTACGTTGTCGGTGCGGGAACGTTTTACTTGAGAGTGACGCGGAAGATTTGCAAGTCGGGCATCGGTAAATTTTTCGGATGCGTTGATCCGATCTTCGCTAGTTTTTCGCCGGTAACATCACAAATAGTCCACTAAATAACTTGGGATTGCGCCCCGACGCTGCGAATCGCTTCGCATATCAGCCTAAATTAAATCAATTCGGCATACGTATCAATGTAGAGAAAAGCGCTTAATTACGTCCGCGCGGCGATCAGCTGTCGGCATCCCTTGGCTTGTCGATTGGGAACACAAATCCCACTGAGCCGAACACCATTTCCTTTCTCGCAGTAGGCTGTCCTATAACGTCCGTCTCCGTCCTCTCCGATTCAGGTCGGCTCTCGCAACTGAAATCACTCAACATTCTTGGGAAGCCAGCTGAAGCGCACTTCGTTTCGATAGTTGAATTTGCGTCGGCTTTGCGGGTTCCAGCTGCCTTCATCAACTTTGTGGATGACGTGCAGACGTAATGTCACTCTGCATGGGGAGGAGTGCAGCCATCGTCCCAATGAACACCGCCTCTGCCCTGCGGCCATAGAGGCAGGTGATGCTCTTATCATTTCTGACACGCTTCGCGATCCAACCTTCGCAAAGCACCTTATTGTTACCGTCGAACGCCAAGTGCGTTTTTATGCAGGGTGGTGCTGAAGTTACCCGGCGGGTTGCCGCTCGGAACGCTATGTGTCACCGACAAGCAGGTGCGCATGGTCGATGATAGCGATATTCAGATCCTTCGTAAGTTCGCTCAGCAAATTATCAAACACCTCGAAGGTATCCAGGCTCAGCGAGATATCCGATCCTTACGCGATCGTCTCGACCACGCCCAGCTCAATAGCGACCAGTTTCTTGCCATGCTCGCGCACGAGCTGCGCGCGCCGCTCGCGCCAATATTGACCGCCGTGCAACTCCTCCAACAGGTTGAGGCCACACTTGAACAGCGGGTTTGGCCCAAATCATTGATCGACCGGCACGTGCGCTACATGAGCGAGATCGTTGACCATCTACTATCTGCCTCATTGGTGTCGTTCGGCGCAGTCGAACTTGAGCTTGAGCCTGCATCGGCCAAAACGATTGTGAATCAAGCTATCGAGATGAGTCGGGGATTTATTTGGGACGGCCAACATGTTTTTTTCGTGCACGATCGTGGACGACCCTTGGGTGTACGCGGACCGTACTCAGTGCCCACTGCTCGTTTCCAACTTATTGACCAACGCTGCGAAGTACACGCCAGAAGGTGGCAACATCGACCTCACCGTGCAGGCAATTGACGGCGGTGTTGCGATTCGTGTGTTGGATTCTGGCATCGGCATCGATCCCAAGGACGTCGGCGAAATTTTCGAAGTGTTTGGGCAAAGCAAACAGCCCCTTGATCGAGCCAAGGGTGGCATGGGGCTGGGACTGGCGCTCGCGCGGCGCTTAGCCGAATGGCACGGTGGCTCGCTAAGGGTCAAAAGCGCAGGGCGGGGGCATGGCAGTGAATTTATTCTGACGCTCAAAGCCGCCCAAAAATCCGTTAATACATCCGTTGAAGATAAGGCTGATTTCAGCTCCGCTCTTGATATCGTGATCGTTGAAGACAATGTCGATACCGCTGATGCTTTGGCGCTCTACTACCGCATATCCGGGCATTCGGTTCGGGTCGCCTATCGAGCGCAGGATGCATTGGCGATGATGATCGCGCGGCAGCCGGACGTGGTGATTAGCGATATCGGGCTGCCCAATACGGACGGCTACGTGCTCGTGAAAGAGCTTGCCAAAATAAATTCGATGTCGCGCACGGCATTCATTGCGGTCACGGGCTATGCGAGTGAGATGGACCGAGAACGAGCGTTTAGGGCAGGTTTTGATGCTCACTTCTCTAAGCCAGTCGATCTGAAAGCGCTCGATACCGTATTTGCGCGATTGACGCGGGCGAAACAGGGCCACTCCCGATGAAATTTCGGGCGAAGCCAACTAAATAAAACAGACAAATCGCTCAGTATTCAGCAGAATTGGTGTTGTCCAACCATCCCTCACGCATTTGGCCCGCGCGCACATCATGATCAGACCGTCTCAAGCAGAACATCCAAATATTAGCGATTCCACCCAGTCAATCGACGATCACCACAACGACATCTTTTTCGCCGCAGTGTCCAAGACACGTATGCCGATGATTGTGACGGATCCACAACAGCCTGATAATCCGATCATCTTTGCAAATCATGCATTTCAGGCGATGACCGGTTATGATCAGGACGAGCTTATCGGGCATAATTGCCGATTTCTGCAAGGCAAGGATACGGATAAAGAAACAATTCGGGAAGTGCGCGAAGCGATAGCGGCGAAGCGGGATATCTCCACAGAGATCTTAAACTACCGAAAAGATGGCTCTACGTTCTGGAATGCTCTCTTCATTTCACCGGTGCACAACGAAGCCGGCGACGTTGTCTATTTCTTTGCCTCACAGCTTGATGTGAGCCGCCGGCGTGACGCTGAAGACGCTTTGCATCAGTCGCAGAAAATGGAAGCGCTGGGCCAGCTGACGGGTGGAATTGCCCATGACTTCAACAATTTGCTGCAAGTGATGACTGGCTATCTCGACATCCTCGATTTGGGCGTTGATCGCGGTACGCCAGCGCCCACTTTACATGGTGGAATCGATAAAATTCGAGGCGCCGTTGCTAAGGCGAGCACGCTGACGCAGCAACTGCTGGCGTTTGCCCGAAAACAACGGCTGAGTGGCCGAGTCGTAAATCTCAACGCACTTGTACACGGGATGGTTGAACTTGCGAGTCGCACCTTAGGCGGACATGCCACGCTTCATACCAACCTTCAACCGAACTTGCGCAACTGCCGGGTGGACACGACGCAACTTGAAGTTTCATTGCTGAACGTGTTGCTCAATGCCCGCGATGCGATGGGCGAGCAGTCGGATGCTCGCGTCACGGTGCAAACCAGCGACGTGGAACTAGAAAAGCGCCAGGTTGTAGGTTTTGCAGACTTACCTGCTGGCCACTACGTCTCGATCGCCGTCTCAGACAATGGCCCGGGCATTGCGCCGGAGATCATTGATCGAGTCATGGATCCGTTTTTCACAACCAAGGAAGAAGGCAGAGGCACCGGCTTGGGGCTATCGATGGTGTACGGTTTCGCCAAGCAATCGGGGGGCGCCGTCAATATCTATTCTGAAGTGGGTATTGGTACCACGCTGCGGTTTTATTTCCCCGCAGTTGCGGACGAAGAATTGGGCCACGCGCCACCGGTCAAATTGGTCGAACAGGGTGGGACGGAATCGATCTTGATCGTCGATGATCGGCCTGAAGTTGCGGAGGTCGCGCAGGCGATGCTTGAGCAGCTCGGATATGCAACGCATGTCGCTTTCAGCGGAAAGGAAGGACTGCAACTTCTTGATGAGCATCCAGAGATCAATATGGTGTTCACCGATTTGATCATGCCAGGCAATATGAACGGTGTGATGCTTGCGCGCGAAGCCCGACGAAAAAATCCCGCTGTCAAAATTCTGTTGACGACTGGATACGCGGACGCGTCGCTCGAGCATACGGATGCGCGCGGTTCTGAGTTTGACGTGATTCACAAGCCGTATGGCCGTGCTGAGCTTGCGCGCAAAGTTCGTATCGTCCTGAACGGTCATACAGGTGTCGCGTAGGACATTGAGTAGCGGATCGGTTGCCGTGTCCAAAGTAGGGGACCGAAACTTTTCGTAAATTGTGCGGTTGCGAGCAGCCCTGCCTCCGTGTGGTGAATGGCTGGCGACAGGTCACCAAGGTTTGCGAGCTCTGCCTGCCGGGATGTATCGACCGCATTGGCGTTCAGTGCGTTCATCGTTGGATTGGTAAGCTTTCCTTGCCGTGCGATCGCACGGTGCGAAAGGTACCTTCCTTTTTACCCCGCTCGCTCAATACCAGAAATTCTCGGTCCTGACAGGTAAGCGGGACAGTCGCCCGCAATCCAGTCGTAGAACATCTGGAACTCCATGGCGCTCAATACGCCGAACATGCACGCTTCGTCGCCGGTGAGAAGTGTCTAAGCGCGACGACATAAGATACGTGTAGCGTTTGATCCAACCGCTTGCTTATGTGAACTCTTGTCGTTAAGGAGCCAAACCGTCTCCGGCATAAAGCCGCCAGGGACTTTTCAACGTTTTGGGGCCACAAGTTTTTCGGCATATAGGCGCCAGTAGATTTTCGCCGTAATGGCGCCACCGGCGTCTGGGTCGGGCGCTTGAACTTTGTCAACCGATACGCTCCCGACACTGGGGCCGCGCGGAAGCAGTGGCTAATTTTTTATCTGCAGTCGGCCGCTTTTTATTTTTGGATATGAACTCGATTTTCAAATCGACAGCCACGCGGCTGACTCGCGCGCGTTAGTCGAGCCGTTAATCAACAGACATGATTCGCATAACTAACGAAGATGTGCTAATTAAGTTTATGTCAAATTACCTAGGCCTGGCCAGTCGCATATGCCCGATGAGCGCGAACGCGGGCATGCGCGCGCCACGCGGCACGCCTCCACCGATCTGCTGTCGAAAGCAAGCCGCTCGTAAGCTCAATCGCACCGGCTCGCCCGCCCTCTGTTGCCGTCACGGCGTCACGATGCTATAAAGCGCTGTCGGAAAAGGCAGACTTGGTTTGGTAAGCCCAAGTCCTTTCGGTAACGAAAGCTCTGGTCTTTGGCCTCGCGCACAAGATCCCCACGAAGAACATCGACGCTGTATAGGCGTCTTGAGGTTCGTCCGTGTGGTTCTCAACTGAGGAACGCTCCGGTCGAACATCCACATCGACACAGGAGCGGTTCATGCGCGCACATCATTCGAATATCTTCGACGTTGTAATTGTTGGGGCAGGTCCTGTCGGCCTATTTCTCGCCTGCGAGTTACGCCTGTTCGACCTCTCCGTCCTCGTGATAGAACAGGCCGAAGATTCGCACTCCGCATTAAAGCGTCTTCCATTTGGAATTCGCGGCCTTTCGGCGTCGACGCTCGACGCGCTGTATCGCCGCGATTTGCTGGAAGAAGTGGTCGCGGCGCAACGTGAGCGCGCTGCCGAAGGAATGGCGGCGAGCACCCCGCACTGGGCGGGACAGGTGCGTCAGCCCGCTGGCCATTTCGCCGGCATCCAGTTCTATCACGACGATATCGACACATCGAAGTGGCCGTATCGCCTCCCAAGTCCGGCCGGCACGAGCATGGCGGTCGAATTGGAACTGCTCGAATCCGTCCTGGCCCGTCGAGCCCATGCGATGGGCGCCGAAATCCGGCGCGGCTTCAGGGTCGACGCGATCAATGCCTTGAAAGACGAAGTGAGCGTTCACGCGGGCAGCGAGACTTTTCACGGACGCTGGCTTGTCGGTTGCGACGGCGGCCGCAGCGCGGTACGCAAAGCGGGTTCCTTCCAGTTCGTCGGCACTGATCCCGAGTTCACCGGATATTCCGTCGAAGTCGAAATGGCCGATCCCGAAGCACTCCGCGCAGGCAGACACTACACGCCGGTCGGTATGTACACCTACGCGCGGCCCGGCACCATCGCGATGGTCGAATTCGACGGCGGCGCCTTTCACCGAGTCCACCCGATCACGCTGGAACACGTCGAGGCGGTGTTGCGTCGCGTGTCAGGCGCGGATGTCACCTTGACCGAGCTTCGAATCGCGACCACATGGACGGACCGATCTTTTCAGGCGACGACCTATCGCGAGGGACGTGTACTGCTCGCGGGCGATGCCGCGCACATCCATTCTCCCTTGGGCGGTCAGGGGCTCAACCTGGGCATCGGAGACGCGATGAACCTGGGTTGGAAGCTGGCTGCCACGATCCGTGGCGACGCGCCGGCCGATGTGCTCGACAGCTATCAGCGGGAACGACATCCCGTGGGGGCAGCCGTTCTCGACTGGTCGCGCGCGCAAGTGGCACTCATGCGCCCTACCCCGAGTACGCGCGCACTCGGGGCCATCATGCGCGACCTCATCGAGACCCGCGACGGCGCGACGTATTTCGCCGAGCGCGTGTGGGGCGTTTCGCTTCGCTACGAGCTTGGCCGCGAACACCCGCTGTTAGGCCATAGCGTTCCTGATTTCGAACTCGTCGACGGAACGAAGGTGGGTTGCCTTTTGCGCGAAGGAAAAGGAATCTTTCTCGACTTCGACGGACACCAATCGCGCAGGCTTCTGACAAGCGGCTGGCGCGGCCGCGTCACGTATGTTGCAGGCGACGTTCGGAATCGCCTGGGTCTTCGTGCCGTACTCGCACGACCTGATGGAATCGTCGCCTGGGCAACCGAAACAACGTCAGGAGACGAAGAAATTGCTCAGGCGTTATCGCGATGGTTTGGCGAACCTGAGTGTGCTGATGGCCGCGTCTGACTTCGAATCAGAGAGTATGACTTGAAATGCATTGATGCCGCATGCACCATGAACGCCGCCTCCGGGATAGGTTGAACTGCCGCATAAATAAAGCCCGCGTGCTGGTCCTCGATATTGCGCATCGCCTTCCCGCAATACCAATTTCCGGCTGTTCGCGCGGGAAAGATGCAGTTTTTGCGCTTCGATAAGTTCCTCGATGTTCGGCGCGTAAGTTGCCCAAGTGGTTGCAAAAGCCTGCGGATACGCGCGCTCGATTTCGGCACAATACGTCTCGCCGAGCCGGCCGGGAAACGCGCAGTCCGCGCCAGCCACGTGCTTGCCCTGCGGAGCTTGACTCGAGTCCCATAACGAATTCACGCGAATTGCGCCACTTGGAGCGGGCAGGCGTCCCGCGCTTAATTCGAATTCCCGCTCGATTACTTCAGCAGTACTATCCAAACCAACGAACGTCTGCGCACACTCGTCGATATCCCTGTTGAACGCGCCACTCTTATAGCGCGGAACTCCTCGCAAGCACGCTGCGAAGCTGCCAACGAGGCGCGCCTCTGCGCGCTCATAGTTGGCAAGGGCTGACCGATCCTCCGCATTCTTACTCCATTGCTCATCGAGCATCCCAAGCATTGCATCGTAGGGCACTGCAGACGCGACAATCGGCGCAGCGATCAACGTGTCGTCATCGAGGAGAACGCCTTGCACGCTGCCCTCCTCTACAACGATTTTACGAACACTACGCTTTAAGATGATCTCCGCACCGCAAGCCTCTGCTGCCGTGGCCAACGCACGAGAGACCGTGCCCATGCCAGCACGAGGAAGCCTGCGCCTGCCCAGCAACCAAAGCGCGTACCCAAGAAATCCGCCTGCCCCGCCGGCTTCGTCCAAATCGATCGAGAACTCGATCGTCGTGAGATACAGCAGCGTTCGAATTTCATCTGACTCGAATAGCCTATCGATAATTGCTCGAGCCGACAGCTTGTCGAACTCGTTTTTGTCGACCGCAAAGCGGAATTTGCTTGCAAGCTCAGCGAGGTATATTGACCAGCGCGCGGCGTCCGGTACGCGAAAATACAATTGCGATAACGTTTCGGTGAGCTTATCTGCCGTTCTCTTGCAACGCTCGAATGTCCGCGCGTCACTCGTGGAATAACATGCGAAGGACTTGAAGGTCCTGGCCGTATGATCCGTTCGATAAATGATGACCGGCGGCCGACCGTCGCGGAAACACAGGCCGTGCTGCGCGACCGGTTTGATCGCTGGAACGAGCATGGCCCCTCGCGACGCGAAAGACTGGGACCGAAGAATGTCCGTATAGGAAAGGTAGTTGGCGTGCGGATGAATCAAGAACCCGGGTAAAAGGGATTCTTCCGAAATGGCCTGCCCTCCGACTGTCGAACCACGATCGACGACCACCACACGGTAGCCTTCCTTCGCCATGTTGACGGCCAGCGACAGGCCGTTCGGTCCCGCGCCGATCACGACGAGATCGTACGACCCTTGAGAATGCATTTGATCTCCTTCCGGTGCGTAGATGCGAAGGTGCGTAAGCGCGAAGGTGCGTAGATAAGTAGTGCGCCGATCGTCGCCGCCTAGCAACGCTGGGTGAAACCGTGGCGCGCAATACGCTACCTCGCACAGCCCGAACGGGATGACAACGCTCGTCAGGAACGAGCGAGGCGTAGACGTGTGAGTTGTTAGCCCCTTACGGCTTCCGGACCAATATAACTTCTCATGATGCGGTTGATTTCAGGAAGCGTCGCCTTCGCGTAGGCAGTATTTGGATAAAGATAAATAAAGCCATGTCCCTGCTGCGCGCCTTCGATGAGTTGAACGTTGACGCCCGCATCGCGCATGCGACTCACATAGGCCATCGTCTCGCCGTGCAAAATTTCCCACTCTCCGACCCACACGAGTGCGGGCGATGCGCCCTTGAGAGAAGGAGCAAGGACGGGCGATGATCGCCAGTCGTAGCAATCCTCCCGTGAATGCAGGTAGTTTTCGGTTACGAAATCAGCATCGTCGAGCCGAAGGCCGTAACCATTGGCAAACTCCAGATGCGATAGATAGTTGTTGCGTGTATCACATACGGGCGACCACAGGAATTGAATCGCGGGTTTCACTCCACCTGCGTCGCGAGCCATCAGCGAAATGACGGTCGCGATATTTCCCCCAGCGCAGCCGCCTCCGACGCCAATGCGAGTGTTGTCGAACCCAAGTTGTTGGCTATTGTCGCCAATGTATTTGAGTACCGCATAGCAGTCGTCGATAGGTGCGGGAAACTTGTTTTCCGGAGCGATTCGATAGTCGGGGCGCACCACGGCACAACCCCAATCGAGGACGTGCTGGCTTTCCTCGGCGTCGTGATAATCGATACCGTTGCCAAAATTCCACCCGCCGCCGTGCGTAATCAAATAAACACCGACGGGAGCGGTAGCGCCTGCCGGCATCCAGATGCGTGTCGGTATCGGGCCCGCCGGCCCGGGGATCTGGATGTTGCGGGCGGTGACGCCAGCCGGTACGACGGCAGCCTGGGGATTTTGATAGGACGCGCGGATCGCGGCGATTCCAACTTGGCGCAAGGGCGGAGCCGCTGCCGCGGCGTTATAGATGGCCAGCATTTCTCCGCTTACCTCCGTCATCCGCTTGGCTCGCAGGGCATTGTAGTCAGTCGACACGGGCAGCCCTGGAAGACACTGAAGGTTCTGCGTGGCGGCATCGCTCGTCGACGGCGAGCCGCCCGAAGTCTGCGCCACCGCGTCGCTGCCGCCGCCACATCCGGACATCCCGACGAGCAGGCCAGCAGCACCGACGCTCATTCCAAGAAAATTCCGTCGATTGATGATGTTCTCGGTCGAATCGCTCATAGTCATCTCCAAAATGTAAAGTGCGCGATTAGGCGCCCACATGTGCCATCAAAAACGCTGAAATAGAATTCGTTGATCGACGCGTCGTTTCACATCAGAACGAATGTCGGATTCCTGCCATCACCCCCAACTGACTTACGCCGGCGTTTGGCGTAGTGCCGGGGCCGCCCTGACTCAAGGTGTAGCGCGCCTTGGCGCTGTTGAATACATAGCCGCTCTGCAGATACACCGCCGTGCGCTTGGAGAGCAGATATGTGCCGCGCAGAGCGGTGAGCGTCGCGCGCGTGTCCTGATCCGTGTCGATCGTGCGATATACGCCCGCATCGACCACGACGGCCGGCGTTATGAAGTACGTGCCCGTGAGATAGAAGATGTCGGTGCGCACATCGGCAAGCGTCGGCGACACGGTTTCCACGCGCCGTCCGAGCCAGCCGCCGCCCACTTTCAGTTGGCCGACCTTGAAATAACCGTTGATTTGCGTGCGTGCGTCCTTGTCGCCGCCGTTGGTCAGGGGAATCGGCGTCGTGCCGTTGAAGATGTTGGCGGCCGCGCCCGGACCGCCGCGCTGCTCGTCGTACGATGCCGCGATGCCGAACGCGCTCGCGTCATAACGTAGGAGTACCGACCACTGCCGGCATGCGTTGAAGTTGCCGGGAATCGCGCCCGCGCATGTGCCCTGTCCGGGCGAGTTGCCCGTGCCCGCGGAATCGCGCCCGAACGCATACGCGCCGCCGATCGTGACGCCGCTGAAGGTTCCCTTGTACGCGACCGTGTTGTCGCTGCGCGCATTGGGAATGTACGAATCGATCGAGCCGACGCCGCCGTAGATGTCCGGCCCGAGCTGATCGGCATCGACGATGGCCCAGTAGCTCATCGTGTACTGACGCCCGAAGCTCAACGTGCCGAAGCGGCTCGACACGCCCAACCACGCCTGACGGCCGAAGAGCCGCCCGCCTTGATTGATGTCGCCGGAGCGCACGTTGAAGCCGTTCTCCAGCGTGAAGATCGCCGCGTAGCCGCCACCCAGATCCTCGGTGCCGCGCAGTCCCCAGCGCGACGGCACCGTACCGGTGATGCCCGGCATGCGCACGACCTTGTCGTCGGCAGGCCCGGCATGCGTGACAAGCTCGATGCCGGTGTCGACGATCCCGTAGAGCGTGACGCTGCTTTGCGCATGCACGCCGCAGCTGAGCGCGAGCGCGCCCGCTGCCGCCATCATCTTTTGCTTCATGTCTCCGTCCTGTTCTCGTTTTGTCGTGATGCGAGAGGCGTCACGCCTCGGTGTTGCGTATGAAGTTGTCGGGCACGCTCGGCCCCCACAGGTACAGCGAATCCTCCGGTGCGAAATCGCCGGCGGGCCACGTCTGTCCCGCCGAGATGAAGTCGATGTCCGCCGAGTATTCGCAGAACGAGCCCCACGGATCTTCGACGTAGTGAAAATAGTTCGAGCCGAGCACATGCCGTCCCGTGCCCCAGCCTTTCGCGAAGCCCGCGGCGGCCATCTGCGCGGCCCCTTCGCCGACGCGGTTCACGTCGTCGACGTCCCACGCCGCGTGATGCCAGCCGCGCGCGCTGCTCTTCGCGAACGCGACGAGGTGATGATCGCTGCCGTGCGGCGCATGCGTGAACGCGATGATGTCGAGCGACCTGTCGGAAAGACGCAGGCCCAGCGCCGCGCCATAAAAGTCGAGCGCGCGCGGCACGTCGGGCGAGAACAGCAGGACGTGCGAGAGCCGGTTCGGCCGGACCTGCTTCACTGCGGACCGCGTGCAGTTGCCGCGCCGGTCCGCGGGCGTGCCTTCGACCGCGTGCGGCGTCTTCGACGAAGGGCTCGTCTTCGGTCCCGGTTTCACCTGGATCAGATTGCCGTCGGGATCGTGGAACCAGAAGCCGATGCCATTTCCCGCGACGAACCCGGCCCCGGCTGTCCGCGTCTGTGCGCGCAGCGCGTCGAGATCGTCGTCGAAACAGTTGAAGCTCAGGTACGCGAGCGACTTTTCCGCCGCCGGGAGGATGCGCGCCCAGCGCCTGCCATCCGAGGCGCGCAGTTGCAGCTCGCCCGGATCCGCGCCAAGCCTCGCGACATCGAGCCCGAAGGCGGTGTAGAAACGCTCGGCGTCGGCGATCGCGGGCACGTTGAGCGCAAAGTGATCGATCGAATGCACGCTCGCACGCGGCGATGACGGTATCGGTTCTGCCATGTCGGCCTCCATGCTTCAGCGCCGCGGCTCGTCCGCGATCACATTGCGCAGCGTGCCCATGCGCTCGACGCTCACTTCGCACACGTCGCCCGCCTTCATCAGGCGCTTCGGCGTGCGCGCCCAGCCGATGCCCGACGGCGTGCCCGACACGATCACGTCGCCCGGCTCGAGCGTGATCGCCTCGCTGATGATGCTGATGAGCGAAGCCACGTCGAAGACCATCTCGTCGGTGTTCGCGGACTGCATCACCTCGCCGTTCACGCGCGTCTCAAGCTGCAATCCCTTGATGCCGGCAGGAAGCTCGTCGGGCGTGACGAGATCGGGACCGAACGCGCCGGTCGCATCGAAGTTCTTGCCGACGGTCCATTGCGGCGTCTTGAACTGATACTCGCGCACCGAGCCGTCGTTGAAGAGCGCGTAGCCCGCGACGCAATCGAGCGCATCGTCCTTCGCGATATGACGGCCTCCCTTGCTGAGCACGACCGCGATCTCGCCTTCGAAGTCGAGTCCTTCGGAGTCGGCGACGGACGGCCGGATCATCGGCTGATCGTGCGCGACGAGGCTCGTGTTCACGCGCAGGAAGAGCGTCGGATACGCCGGCTGCTCGTAGTTGCTTTCCTTTGTGTGATCGGCGAAGTTGAGGCCCACGCAAAGGATCTTCGGCGGACGCATGAGCGGCGGCAGCAGTTGCAGGCCTGACATCGGCAGCTTCTCTTCGGTGACGTTCGCACGCGCCCATTCGGCAAGATCGACGCCGCGCGCCAGCACGGACTCAAGCGGCTCGCTGCCAAGCACGCGCACGTCGTCGCCATCGCGCACGCCGAGCATCGCGCGTCCATCCTTCATGAAATTCACCAGCCGCATGTCTTGATCCTTTTTGCAGAGAGATTGGGTTGTGCGGTCACGCCTGCGAGGCGTTCCTCGCGCGATACATCCAGCCGTTCACGAGCATCGCCAGCCCGGCGATGACGGCGGGCGCGGCGAACACTGCGAACGCCATCGTCAGCGAGTGAAGCGCGACGAGCAGCACGCCGCCCGTCATCGAGCCGATGATCGAGCCGATGCGTCCCACGCCGAGCGCCCAGCTCACGCCGGTCGCGCGCGCCGAGGTCGTATAGAAGCCGGCGACCAGCACGTTCGCGCCGGTCTGCGCGCCCGAGAGCCCGAAGCCCGCCATGAACACGGTGAGATAGACGAGCAGCGGATCGCCGATCGCGAAACCGATCAGCGCGATGGCGACCGCGGCGATCGCATACGAGCCGGTCAGCACGAAGAACGGATTCATGCGGTCCATGAGCCGTGCATTGACGAGCGAGCCGATCGTGCCGCCGAGCGGCAGCATCGCGCCGACCCGCGCCGCGTGGGATGCGTCGATGCCCGCGCTCGTAATGACGGTCGGCAGCCAGCTACTGACCTGGTAGTAGACCCAGAGCGTGCAGAAGAACGCGAGCCACAGCAGCAGTGTGCCCGCGCGATACCGGGCTGAGAACAGCACGCCGACCGCGCTTTCGTGGCGCTCGCCGCGCTTCGCGTCTTCGGGCGCGACGGCTTCGAAGGGCGTGTCGGCGTCGCCGGTGAGGCGCTCCATCACGCGTCGCGCTTCCTTCGCGTAGCGCGGCTTGCCCGCCATGAAACGGATCGACTCGGGCAGCCACAGCCAGATGACCGGCGCGAGGAGCAGCGGGAACACGCCGCCGAACACGAACACGCCCTGCCATCCGAAACCTGGCAGCAAGAGCGACGCAACCGCGCCGCCGCCGGCGAGACCGAGCGTGAAGCCGCAGAACATCAGCGTGACGAGCATCGCGCGGCCGCGCGGTGGGCTGAACTCGGACGAGAGCGTGATCGAGTTTGGCATCGCGCCGCCGAGTCCCGCGCCGGTCAGGAAGCGCAATGCGACGAGCCATCCCGCCGAGGGCGCATAGGCGCACGCGAGGCTGCCGATGCCGAACAGGATCAGCGAGATCGTGATGACGCGCTTGCGCCCGATGCGATCGGCGAGCGGACCGAAGACGAAGCTGCCGACCGTGAGACCGAACAGGCCCGCGCCGAAGATCGGCCCGAGCTGCGCTGGCGTGAGCGACCATTCGGACTTCAGCAGCGGCGCGACATAGCCGACGGACGCGACATCGAAGCCATCCGCCGCGACGACGAGAAAGCAGAGTAAGAGCGTGAGCACCTGTAGCGGCGCCGTCTTCGACTCGTCGGCGCTACTTCGGGGTGCAACGGATTGCGCGTGCATGTTGTCGTCTCCAATGAGTTTTTATGGTGTATGCGTCGCTGCGGCTAATGCGCGGCGAGCGCCGCTTCCGTCTCTGGCTGCGCGTGTCCGGCCGTGCGCCGGGCCGCCGCCTCGAATTCGCGATCGAGCGCGTTGCCGCGCCACGCGACGTGCTGGTCCGGCCGGATCAGCACATACGGGGCGTCGTAGGCCCGCGCGACCTCGGGTTCGTCGATGCGCACGACGGCGAGCTGCACAAGCGCGCGAGCGGCGCGCTGCACGGCTTCGTGATCGAAGGGCGCGCCGCCCGCGTTCGTGCAGAGCAGCGTGAAGCCCTGTCCGAAGCGGTCGTAGAGCGAGCGGCCATCGGCGAGCCAGACGTGCGGCGCGCGGTGTCCGGCGCGCGCGACCGGCAGATAGAGGTTCGCGGAGTCGGGCGGCGGCGCGCCCTCTTCCGTCTTGACGAGCGGCGACGCTTCATAGCGCGTGCCGAGATGAACGCCCGGAATGACGAACTCGCCCGTCGCATGAAACGCGAGGTAATCGCCGATGGCCGCGCGCGCCGCATCGCCTGCCGCGCCCGCTTCGTAAGCGGCGGCCGGAAGCCGCACGTGCCCTATGCCGTCGGCGAATCCGCGCGCGAACGCCGTGTTGCGCAAGGCTGCCGGCCGGCGCTCCGCTTCGTAGCTCGCGCCGAGCGCCGCGCCCGCGATGCCCTTCACCATCGCTTCGAGCTTCCACGCGAGATTCGCCACGTCGTCGATGCCGGTGTTGTAACCGAGGCCGCCCGTCGGCGTGAACAGATGCGCGGCGTCGCCGGCGAGAAACACGCGCCTGTCCGCGAAACGCTCCGCGACCAGGGCGAAGCCCGCCGTCCACGTCGAACTGCTCTTCACGACGAACGGAATGTCCGCACCGATCGCGTCGGCGATACGACGGCTGACGGTGTCCTCGTCGGCCACTTCGCCGTCGCGCAACTGCACGTTCATGATGAAATGACCCGCTCCATCGACCGCGATGATGAGCGCGCGCTGCCGCGGACTGAAGGTCCAGTACTGCCACGCGGGCGCATGCGCGCTCCGGCGATAGATTTCCGGCGCGTAGAAGTAGACCGCGTCCATCTGGCCGCCCATGAACTCGCGCTTCTCGCCAGCCATGCCTTCCAGACGAATGCCGAGCGACTTGCGCACGAAGCTGCGCGGGCCGTCGCAACCGATCAGATAACGCGCGGTCACGGTGCGCGTCGCGGCGGGACGCAAGTCGGTCGCATCGACTTCAACCGTCGCGGTGACCGAATCATCGTCTTGCGAGAAATCCACGACGCGCGACGCGAAATGCACGCCGCATCCGGCATTGAGCGCCGCATCGAGCAGCACGGGCTCCACATAAAGCTGCGAGCATCGATGCGGCGGCTCCGGCGTCGGCCACGTGAAGGCGTGCCCCTTCGCCCATTCGACGGCATCGCCCGAGGCCGGCTGACGCAGCCGCGCCAGTTCGTGGCCCGCGATCGACGTGAAGTACGCGACGTCCGGCGCATAGTCCGCGGGCAGACCGAGCGAGCGCACCTTCGAGGCGATGCCGATTCGCCGGAAGTGCTCCATCGTCCGCGCGCTGTTTGCGTTGGCGGCGGGATGGCGGCTGGTGCCGCGCTTCGCATCGAACAGTTCGACGCTCACGCCGCGCTGCCCGAGCTCGGCGGCGAGAAACAGCCCGACCGGGCCTCCGCCCACGATGATGACTTCGCAATCCAGCACTTCCGTCTCCTTTTTCTAACCTGGCTGCGAAGTTAAACTCGTTGTCGCTATAAATCCATACAATGAATTTCATACTCGCCATGAATGGGACTCATAGTGAATACGCCCGACCTTAATTTTCTGTACGTATTGCAGGCGCTGGCGGAAGAACGGAGCGTGTCTCGCGCCGCGGAGCGCCTTGGCTTGACTCAACCTGCTGTAAGTCACGCACTAGGGAAACTCCGGACACTGTTTCAAGACGACTTGTTCGTGCGTGCCGGGTCGGTGATGGCGCCGACGCCCGTCGGCGAAAGGCTCCTCGAGGGCGTTGCGCATGCGCTGGCTGTCGTGCAGGAGGAGATTTGGAGCGCGAAGTCGTTCGATGCCGCGACCACCACGCGCACGTTTTCCGTGTGTCTCAGTGACATGGGCGTGATCGTACTGTTGCCTCGTCTGCTTGCCGCACTGCGCAAGCGCGCGCCACATGCCATGCTTAAGCCGATTCAGCTCCCGTCGCTCGAGTTGGCAAGTGCGCTACAGGATGGAGCGCTGGAACTCGCCATCGGATATCTAGGCAAAATGGGAGAAAATCTACATCAACAGCCGCTGTTTCGGCGGTCGTTGGTGGGCATCGTCAAAGGTAGCGGGACTCGCACCAAGCGACACATGAAGCTGGAGGAATTCGTCAACCGCAAGCATGTCGTCGCGACGACGCTCGCCCTGACAAACCAGCTGTTGGAAAAAGAGTTGCGTCGGCACGGCGCGCGGCTCAAAGTTGGCATCGACGTGCCTTACCTTCTAGCAGTACCGAGCCTCGTTGCAACCTCCGATTTCATTGCAGCCGTTCCGGATGAACTGGCGGCGTTGTTCGCGCAACTCGCGCAAGTGGATGTCTTCCAGTTACCCATCACCTTGCCCGATCTGACGGTGCAGCAATTCTGGCACGCACGCCATCACAATGACGCGGGACATCGGTGGTTTAGAGCCCTCGTAGTGCAAACCTTAGGACAGCAAATAAACTAGACACGAAACCGATCCTTGCGACTATCGTTGAAGATCCGGCTTCGAGCAGCATGGCGACCGCATGGCGAAGCGCCTGTAGTGCATCGAATCTCGACCCGCAGCCGAGAAACAAATGGAAAGGCCGAGACGGTATGTGGGCCGACGTTGTGTCATGGCTGCGTAAGCGCCCTCAGTTCGTCGAACACGGGTGCGCGCAGCGCGACCGGCACGCCCCAGTAATCGAAAATTCCCCCGTCCGCGTTGTTCTGGCCACACGTCACAAAAACACCCGTCCCAAACTTTCGCTTCAAGTGGCTCGCCAGCCAGCCGACAAAGCCGCTGTTGTCTGCATGCACCGGAAAGTGAAAACGAAAAACAGCAAACATGTCATCGGTTTCTTCTCGACAAGGAACGAGCTGACTCCACACCGCCTCATCGCGAATCAGCGCAAGCGCTCCGGCTTGCACCGCTGTCCCGAATTCACCAAGCGAGAACTCTTCGAAAACATAGTCTTCCAGGTATAGCTTCAAACGAGCTTCCTTGATCACTCTACGAAGACGGATTTCGATTTCAGAATCTGACTCGCGCGAAACACTAACCATAGATACATCCTGAAGAATCTTATGAAATGATCGAGCGCTTAGCGTACGTTGCGCCGCCGGCTTGCGACTAGTGTCGGTGCTGCCAAGATGCTTGACTACGGCTATTAATCAAAAAACAGTTTCAAAGAAAAGCGAAGACTGTAGCGATTCCGGCGATCTTGGAGCGGCGCGTTAAAGTTCGCGATCCTAATTGAAAAAATTGCCTTGATCCATGGTCGATCTACGCCCAATTAGCGCGGCTTGCTGGTCAACAAGCGAAGCCGTAACGGGCCGCAAAACGCCGCCTTCATAATATTTGATAATATATCTTCGATTCTGTTCCGCCAGCTTGGCTAAAGGCGAACAGCTCGCACGCATTAGTTCTCTCCTCATTTGATCATCTTCACATTGCTGGAGCGTCTATGCCTCTCAATTCCGATGAAGCTTATCGGGAGATCAAGTCCTGGATTCAAACGGGCAGGGTCGCACCTGGCGGCCTGATAGATGAAGCTGAGGCTTTGAAAGAGCTTGGCATGAGCCGCACGCCAGTGCGCGAGGCGCTGCTGCGCCTCCAGTCGGAAGGTTATCTGGAGATGAGGCGTCACAAAGGTATCCGCGTGCTGCCGCTTTCGGCGTCGGATATGCGCGAGATCTATCAGGTCATTTCTGCCCTCGAAGCCGCGGCCGTCGCGCTCATCGCGCGCCGCGAGCCGCGCGCAGCAGAGTTCGAGGCTATCCAGAGCGCCATCGAACAAATGAAGGAGTCGCAGGCTTCGAAGCAAATCGAGCCGTGGGGCGATGCCGACGAGTTGTTTCACCGCGAACTGATGCGCCTGTCAGGCAACAAGAAACTGTATGCGACCGGTTGCCAGATGCGCGATTTCGCCAAGCGCGCGCATTCGGTCGCGTTGCGCATGCAGACGGACGCTTATCGTGCGCAGTCCACTCGCGCGCACGCGGCTCTGGTCAAAGCGCTGATGAGCCGCGATCCGCAGCAAGCCGTGACGATGCATCAGGAGCAGCGCCTGCGTGGTGAGGACGCACTGATTGGCATCGTCGAAAAGTTTCAGCTTAGTTCGCTCTGAAGCGAATCCGCCAATCCCAGTCCATAGATTCGATCGGCCGTCCCGAGAAAGAAATGACGCCGCTCGTCGGCCGGCAATCGCGCGCTCAGTTTCTTTAGCGCGTTCAAAAAGACCGTGTACGAGTAGCCGATGCGGTCGACCGGAAAGTTGCTTTCGACCATGCAGCGCTCGGCACCGAAAAGCTCGATGCAGCAATCGAAATACGGCCGAAGAACTTGCGCCAGCGTGTCGGACGACACCGGCGCGCTCGCCTGTGCGAACCCGAAACCGAACACCGGCATGCCGAACCCGCCGATCTTCACCGCGACGTTTTCGCAAGCAGAGAGTCTTTGCATCGCGGTTCGCCATGCCTGAAAGGCGGCCTGATCGCGCGGGCCGGATCGCAACGGGCCGCCCGCGTGGTTGACGACGATGCGCGTCTGCGGGAATGCGCGCGCCAGATCGCGGACATCGTCGAGTTGAGTGTGAAGCACGTATGTGTCGAAGGTCAGATCGTAGCGCGGCAGTTCACGAAAACCCTCGCGAAACGCCGGGCTGTAAAGCAGCTTTTCGGGCGGTCGCGCAATCGACGACGGCTCGATTGCAGAATCGGCATGCCACGCGGCGATGTTCCGGATGCCCACGAAGCGATTCCCGGCGATCTCGCGATGCGCGTCGATTACTCGGGCGACGCCCGCGCCGAGCGTCAGATCGGCATAGCCTATGATGCCGGCCGCGATGTTCTTCAGGTTCGAGCGCGCCGCCCGAGCCGACTCGGCCAAGGCGAATGCCGTTTCGCCGAGCGGCGCGAGTTCAGGCGATGCACTCGCCTCATAGTGCGTCCTGCACTCGACGAACACACTGCCTACGACCCGATGCGCGGCGGTATCGGCGGCATATTCGGGAAACAAATAGTCCGGCCGCGGCGCCGCCCAAAGATGGTGATGCGCGTCGATCACAGGAAGATTGGCTTCGATCGCGGCTTCAGTTTGCGGCGGCATGCGCGCGCTGGCTTCATTCGGCATGGCGTCCTCTGTTTGCACCTCAGCCGGCGGCCGTGAATCCCGTCGAAAACCACGGCACCGACGCAATGATCAGTATGCCGGCGAACAAGGCAAGCATGTAGCCGGCGATCGGGCGGATACCCTCATCGGGATTGATCTTGCTTACCGCGCACGCGCCGTAGTACCCGACCCCGAACGGTGGCGAGAACAGGCCGAGCCCCATCGAGAGGATGACGACCATCGCGTATTGCACCTCGGGGATGCCGAGTTCTCGCGCGATCGGAAACATCAGCGGGCCGAACAGCACGATCGCGGGAATACCTTCCAGCACGCTGCCGAGCACGATGAACAGCAGAATGGACATGCCCATGAACCCAATCGCGTGTCCCGGCAGATTGGACATGAAGAGCGCAAGACTATGCGAAAAGCCCGACTGCGTGAGCGACCACGCCATGGCCGTTGCGGTGCCGATGATAAGCAGGATCGCGCCCGACAACGCAGCGGAATCCACCAGCATCGGGCCGATGCGCCGCCAGTCGAATCTGCGGTAAAGCAGGCATCCGACGAGCACGGAATAGACGATGCCAATGGTCGATACTTCCGTGGCCGTCGCGACGCCTTCGGTCACGGCGAAGCGAATCAACACGGGCAGCGCCATCGCGGGCAGCGCCAGCATGAAAGCGCGCGCGACCTGACGGCGCGGCACGCGCGATGTGAGCACCGAATTCTTTCTCGATCGCCACCACACGACCGAGCATAAAGTGAAGGCGAGGACGAGGCCAGGCATCAGGCCCCCGGTGAACAGCGCCGAAATCGAAACGCCGGTGACGGAGCCGATCGTCAGCAAGACGATGCTCGGCGGCACGGTTTCCGTCTGGGCGCCCGTCGCGGCAAGCAGCGCGACGAGTTCACCTTTCTTTTCACCGCGACGCGCCATTTCCGGGAACAGCACCGGGGCGACCGCGGCCATGTCGGCAGCTTTCGAACCCGAAATGCCCGACACCAGATACATTGCCCCGACGAGCACATACGAAAGGCCGCCGCGCCGATGCCCGAGCAGTGAACCCAGAAAGTCGATCATGGTCTTCGCCATGCCTGTCATTTCGATCAGCAAGCCGAGAAAGACGAACATCGGCACCGCGAGCAGCAACATCTGCGACATGCCTTCGTCCATTCTGCCGACCACGATTTCCATCGGCACGGGCGTGGAGAGCGCGAGATACGAGAAGGTCGCGAGCCCGAACGAAAAGGCGATCGGCATCCCGCTCAACACCGTGAAGCCGAGGATGCCGACGAAGAACAGCATCAGGTTCGCATTGCCGAACGGTTCGAGGACCGGGCCGCTGAACGTCAATATGGCGACGAGCACCGCGACGAGACCGAGACCGAGCGTCGCCCGCCTGCGACCGAGCGCGAGCATCCGGACGACGCACATCAGAAACATGCATGCCATGCCGTAAAGGATGCCGCCGGCGCGCCAAACGTCGTTGATCTCGAGCGCAGGCGTGACGAGTCCCCACTGCTGATCGACGTATTTCAGCGTGGGCACGAGCACGAGACTCAAGAACAGCATGCTCGCCATCAGTGCGACGGTGTCCCAGCGCTTCGACCAGCGTCCGCCGGAACGGCTCACGATGGCCGTCATCCGCATGTGGGCGCCACGATGCAGCGCCGTCGCGGCACCCGTCATCGCCAGCCAGACGAACAGGATCGATGCGAGTTCATCGCCCCATACGAGCGGCGCATGCAAGACATACCGCATGACGACGCTGGAAAACAGCAGCACGATCTCGGCAAGCAGCAACAGCGCCGCCGGGACCGATGCGCACAGTCCCAGCACGCGGTCGATGCGCCGGTAGCCGGGACGCGCCGCCAGCGACGCCGATGCGGCGCGCTCCATGATGGCGTCGCTTCCCTCGTGCGTGAACTCTTCCAGCGAGGTCGGCTTCATGCGAGTCTCCCCGTGACCTTTTCGAGCAGCGCCCACTGCTCGTCGCCGAAGGTCTTGCGCATGTCGGCGTAAAAGCCGCGCGTGCGCAACATCTCGCGAAACGGCGCGACATCCGGCGCGTTGAAGATCATCCCTTTCGCTTCGAGACTTTTTTGCAGCGAGGCGTTGAGCGCCGCGACATCCTTGCGTTCGTTGAGCGCCTGTTCGTTCAGATGCTTCGACGCGATGTCGCGCAGAGTCGACGGCAACCGCTCCCACGTCTTGCGGTTCGACACGAGCCAAAAGCCATCCCACGCGTGACTCGTGAGCGAACAGTACTTCTGCACTTCGTAGAGCTTCGCGGAATCGATGATCGCGAGCGCGTTCTCCTGACCCTCGACCATCTTCGATTGCAGCGAAAGATAGACCTCGTTGAAGCTGATCGACGTGGGCGCCGCCGCCAGCGCCTGAAACAGCGAGATCCAGAGGCGTCCCGGCGGAACGCGGATCTTCATGCCCTTCAGATCGGCGGGCGATCCGATCGGTTTGCCGCTGCTCGTGATTTGCCTGAAGCCGTTGTCCCAGACCTTGTCCTGAACCGCGAGCCCCGCGTTGTTGATGAGGCCGCGCAAATGCGCGCCTAGCTCGCCGTCGAGCGCGCCATAGACCTGACCGTAGTCCTTGAACGCGAATCCGACGGTCCAGATGGCCGTCTTCGGCACGAGCGACGACAACGTATTCGCGCCGGACGAGGCGAAGATCTCCAGCGCGCCCGAGCGCATCTGCGCGAACATGTCGGGATCGCCACCGAGCTGGTTGTTGGGGAATAGACGAATCTCGAGACGGCCATCGGACTCCTTCTTGATGTCATCGGCGGCTTCCATCAAGCGCTTGTTCAGCGGATGGGAAGCCGGCAGGTCGTGCCCGAGCTTGTAGACGAATTCGGCGGCCTGAGCACGGCGAATCCACGGTGCCCCGACAATTCCCGATGCGGCTATCGCGGCGGTGCTCGCACTTCGGATCAGAAATTCCCTGCGTTTGCTAAGCATGTCCTTATCTCCTCAGATTTTTTGGCGTGAAGATCATTCTTCACTCGCACTGAAAAACCCGTTCTCCTCTGACGCTGTATGGCGTTCTGGTTATGCAGGCAATGCCCGTTTGCGCGCGCGATGCGCTCTACGGATGCGCCTCGACCCGTAGTGACTGCGAGCCGAGTCCGGTGATGCCGAGCGTGATCGTGTCGCCCGGCTTCAGGAATTGCGGCGGCTTCATGCCCATGCCTACGCCGGGCGGCGTGCCCGTGATGATGACGTCGCCGGGATGGAGCGTCATGAACTGGCTGCAATACGAGACGATGGTCTCGCAGTCGAAGATCATCGTTCGCGTATTGCCTTGCTGTCTCGGTTCGCCGTTGACGCGCAGCCAGATTTCGAGATTGTGCGGATCGCTGATCTCGTCGGCCGTGACGAGCCAGGGACCGAGCGGGCAAAAGGTGTCGCATCCTTTGCCTTTGTCCCACGTTCCGCCCCGCTCCATTTGATATGACCGCTCCGACACGTCGTTCGCGAGCACGTAGCCCGCGATGTGCCGCGATGCCTGTTCGCGCGTGACGTGGGAAGCCGTCGTGCCGATCACAATGCCGAGTTCCACTTCCCAGTCGCACTTGCGCGCGTGCGGCGGAATGCGCACGACGTCGGCGGGTCCCGTCAGCGAACTCGTCGCCTTCAGGAACACGATCGGTTCGCCGGGTATCGGCAGATTCGTTTCCGCCGCGTGGTCCGAATAGTTCAGACCGATCGCCACGATCTTGCCGATGCCTTCCAGCGGCACGCCGAGCCGTGCGGCATCCTCGACCAGCGGTAGCGACGCGGGATCGATCGCGCGCAACGCAGCGATGCTCTCCGGGCCGAGTTGCCGCGGGCCGAGCACATCGATTCGCGCGGACAGGTCGCGCAAGCGTCCGTCTTTATCGATCAAACCGGGGCGTTCACGGTTCGCGTTGCCGTGGCGAACAAGTTTCATGTCGTGGTCCTCGTGTGTCAGCCACGCCCGACGAGCGGCATCGCGGTCGCCATGATCGTGAGGTCGAGTACGTTGGCGTCGAGCGGCAGGCTGGCGATATAACGCACGGCCTCGGCTACATGCCTCGCATCGATGGTGGGCTCGGGGGCGATGCGGCCGTCCGCCTGCAGCACGCCCTCGCCCATGCGCGTCGTCATGTCCGTGCTGGCGTTGCCGATGTCGATCTGCGAACAGGCGATGTTCCATGGGCGGCCGTCCAGCGCGAGGCTGCGCGTGAGTCCGCGAATGCCGTGCTTGGCGACGGTGTACGCCACGGAACGCGGCCGCGGCACACGGCTCGATACCGAACCGTTGTTGATGATGCGGCCGCCGCGGGGCTCTTGCGCGCGCATCGTCGAGAACGCCGACCGTGCGCACAGAAAGGCGCCGTCGAGATTGACCGCCATCGAATCGCGCCACGCGTCCAAGGTCATTTCATCGATCGATTGCGCCGGAAGGCTGACCCCGGCATTGTTGAACAGCAGATCGAGACGTCCCCATCTGCCGACGACGTTCGCGAATAGCGCTTCGACCGCGGCCGCCGAGCGGATGTCGGTCGGGACGCAAAGGGTTGGCGCATCGCGCCGCGCCGCCATGCAGCGCGCTGCGGTTTCTTCGAGCGCACCCGCGCGGCGCCCGGCGAGCGCGACCGCGAAGCCCCCCTCAGCGAGCGCCACGGCCACTTCGCGGCCAATGCCGGATCCGGCGCCGGTGATGACTGCAACTTTATCGATGTTCATCGTATTGACGTTAGTGGTTGTCACGCGGTAGTCCTTGCTCGGCGATGCGCTGATATCCGACCGCTGGTTTCAGCACCATGCCTTCGTCGAGTTGCGATACGAGACTGCGCTGGATCTCCTGCCACGGCGTCTGGCTGGCGGGGCTGCGATACCCGCCCGCTTCGTCGAGCGCCCGCCGCCGCGCGTCGAGTTCGTCGTCGCCGATCATCACGTCGACGCGGCCACGGTTCAGATCGATTCGCAACCGGTCGCCGGTTCGCAGTAGCGCGAGACGGCCGCCCGCCGCCGCCTCGGGCGATGCGTTGAGAATGGACGGCGACCCGGACGTGCCGGACTGGCGCCCGTCGCCGAGACAAGGCAACGCGTCGACGCCGCGTTTGAGGAGCGCAGCGGGCGGTTGCATATTGACGACCTCCGCCGCGCCCGGATAACCGAGCGGTCCCGTGCCGCGCATCACCAGCAAACAGTCTTCGTCGATCGCGAGCGCGGGATCGTCGATACGCGCGTGATAGTCCTCCGGGCCATCGAACACGATCGCCCTGCCCTCGAACGCCATCGGGTCATCGGGATTGTCCAGATAGCGCGCGCGAAACGCGGGCGAGATCACGCTCGTCTTCATGATCGCTGCGTCGAAGAGATTGCCCGTCAGCACCAGAAAGCCTGCGTCCTTGAGCAATGGATCGGCGACGGTGCGTATCACCTCCGGATCGAGAATGCGCGCATCCTGGACGTTCTCGCGCACGCTGCGTCCATTGACCGTGAGCAGATCGCCGTGGATCAGTCCTGCATCGAGCAACGCGTTCATCACCGCCGGCAAACCGCCTGCGCGATAGTATTCCTCGCCGAGAAACTCGCCCGCCGGCTGCATGTTCACGAGCAGCGGAACGCGATAACCCACGCGCTGCCAGTCGGCGAGCGGCAATTCGATGCCTGCGTGACGCGCGATGGCGGTGAGATGAATCGGCGCATTCGTCGACCCGCCGATCGCCGAATTGACGACGATGGCGTTCTCGAATGCCTGGCGCGTCAGTATCTTCGACGGCCTGAGATCCTCCCGCACCATGTCGACGATGCGCGCACCGGTCGCGTAGGCGATCTGCGCGCGCTGCCGGTAAGCCGCCGGAATCGCGGCGCAGCCCGGCAAGCTCATGCCGAGCGCTTCCGCCAGCGCGTTCATCGTGGACGCCGTGCCCATGCTGTTGCAGTGTCCGATGGATGGCGCGGCGTCGGTCACGATGTCGATGAACTCGTCGTAGCCGATCTTGCCCGCCGCCTGCTGCTTTCTCGCTTCCCAGATCACCACGCCGGAGCCGGCCCGCGCGCGATTCCACCAGCCGTTGAGCATCGGTCCGCCGCTCAGCACGATCGACGGAATATCCACCGTCGCCGCGCCCATCAATAGCGCGGGCGTGGTCTTGTCGCAACCGGTCAGGAGCACCACACCGTCCAGCGGATAGCCGTACAACACTTCCACCAGCGACAGATATTGCAGATTGCGGTCGAGCGATGCCGTGGGCCGCTTCAACGTTTCCTGCACCGGATGCACCGGAAACTCGAACGGAACGCCACCCGCCGCGATGATGCCGTCGCGCACGCGCTTCGCGAGATCGAGATGATGCCGGTTGCACGGCGCGATATCCGAACCGGTCTGCGCGATGCCGATGATCGGTTTGCCCGATTGAAGCTCTTCGCGCGTCAGCCCGAAGTTCAACTGCCGTTCGAGATAGAGCGCCGTCATGCCCGGATTCTCCGGATTGTCGAACCACGCGCGCGAACGCAGCGGCCGGCCGTCCTTGTCTTGCATCGGTTACTCCTTTCGGTCGCGTCTGAAGAAACGTCTTGAATCGAACTAGCGAAGCAACGAGATCACACGATGCGTGATGTCGGTCGTGCTCGCCTCGCCGCCGAGATCGCGAGTCAGGCCGGACGCGTGGCGCAACGACTCGTCGACCGCTGTTTCCATCGCGCGCGCGCCGGCGCGCAGACGTTCGTCGCCGTGTCGCTTGCCGAGCCATTCGAGCATCGTGGCCGCCGACAAGATGCTGCCGTACGGATTCGCGATGTTCTGACCCGCGATGGTCGGCGCCGAACCGTGCGCCGCCTGGAAGAAGCCGTGATCGAGACCGACTTCGCCCGACGGCGACATGCCCATGCTGCCGACCGTGCACGCGGCCAGGTCCGAAATGATGTCGCCGAACATGTTCTCCGTGACGATCACGTCGAAATGCTCGGGACGCTCGACCATGTAGCACGTCATGGCGTCCGCGTAGGCGTAGTCGACCTCGATGTCCGGATAGTCCGCGGCGACCTGATCGAACACGCGCCGGAAAAACGCGTAGGACCGCAGCACATTGGCCTTGTCGCAACACGTCACGCGCTTCTTGCCGTCGCCCGGCGCGCCGTTGCGCGTGCGCGCCAGTTCGAACGCGAATCGGCAGACGCGCTCGATGCCCTTTCGCGTCATGACCAATGTATCGACGGCCGTTTCGTCCCGCAGAATCACGCCGGAACCGCGCGCCGCATAAAGGCCTTCCGTGTTCTCCCGGACGATCACGTAGTCGATATCGCCGGCCTTGCGGCCCGCGAGACGTGAACGCACGCCTTCGCGCAGGCGGATGGGCCGCACGTTCGCGAACAGATCGAGCGCGAAACGCAACTGCAGGCCGAATTCGATGCCCGTCTCCGTGCCGTCGGCGTAAGTGACGCCGGGGATGCCGGTCGCGCCGTGCAAGGTTGCGTGCGCGGCGCGACAGCCTTCGAGCGTGGTCGAGGGAAGCGCGCTGCCAGACTTGAGATATTCGTTGGCGCCACCGGGATATTCGGTGAAGTTCAACTCGCCGATGCCCGGAAGCGCCTTCAGCACCTCCACCGCTGCGGAACAGACTTCCGGGCCGATGCCATCACCGTGGACTACGGCAATCTCGTACTTGTTCATGTTTTAGACGCCAGGTTGGTTGGAAGACGACGCGATCGGTCGTAAGCCGACCGCATGCAAATCAAGTTACCAGCGTCCTTCCAATATATCAATAGATATATTAACCTAGCTTCGAGACGGCGTTACAGTGAGGGAGAACATGACAAGGGAGCGACGAATGGTGTGGGATGCGATGAGCGTGTTTCGGCTGGACGGGAAGGTAGTGTTGATTACAGGCGGCGCGCAGGGAATCGGGCTGGCGGCGGCCAGGCTGTGTTGCAAGGCGGGTGCGCGGGTGGTCATCGTCGATCAGGATGCGGCGGCGCTGGCGCGACTCGACTCGGATGACGAAGGCGATAACTGGGATCGATACATTCTCGACGTGACGGATGAAGATAAGGTGCGCTCGGTGCTCGATGAGATCGCGCGCACGCAGGGCGGCATCGACGTGCTGCTGAATAACGCCGGCATCGCGATTCGCGACGCGGCGGTGAACCTGAGTCGCGATGCGTGGGACAAGGTGATGTCCGTGAATATCACCGGCATGTTCCTGTGCGCGCGGGAAGCGGCGCGCCACATGATTGAGCGAAGCGAAGGCGGCGCGATCGTCAATACGGCGTCCATCATGGGCATGTCCGGCGGCGGCATCTATCCGAACATTTCGTATCAGACGAGCAAGGGCGCCGTGATCAACATGACGAGGGCGCTTGCTGTCGAATGGGCGCCGCACGGCATCCGCGTGAATGCGGTGGCGCCGACTTACGTCGATACGCAATTCATTGCCGCGCTGACCCGGGAGCCCGATCTGATAGCGCGCATCAAGGCGATGACGCCGCTCGGCCGACTGGCGAGCGCGCAGGAAGTCGCGGCGGCGATGGTGTTCCTCGCTTCACCGGCCGCGGCGATGGTCACGGGCCATGTGCTGGCCGTCGACGGAGGCTTTCTCGCGCAATAGCGTCGCGCGGACTGGCGGCGGCGTTAAGAGCTATGCGCCGCGTTACATGACGAACGGCGTGAGCACGTTGCAATACAACCTCTATAGCGATTCGGCGGGCACGAGCGTGGTCGGCTCGACCTTTGGTCCCTATGCTCCCGCCTTTTACGATTTACCGGTGAACGCGGGCGCGGTGAACACGACCGTGACTGTGTACGGGAAGATACTGCCGTCACAATCCAGCGTGCAGGCGGGCAGCTTCGGTGTAACGTTCGGCAGCACGGCGATCGTCGGCTATCAGACGCTGCCGACCACCGGCACGTTTCTCGACTGTCTCGCGCTTCCGGTTTTATCCGGGTCTTTCTCGTTTCCCGTGACGGCAAACGTCATCAACGACTGCACCATCTCGGCGTCGAATATCGACTTCGGCTCGAAGGGTCTGCTCTCCTCGACGTTGACGGCGGCGGGCAGCTTATCCGTGGCCTGCACCAATGCGGGTGCGTATGCCATCTCGCTTTCGGCGGGAAACGGCGTCAACGCGACACCCGCGACGCGCTACATGACGCTCGCCGGCGGCAGCGACAAGATCGGCTACGGGCTGTATCCGAGCGCATCGTATTCGTGCCTTGGGGCGATGGCAACTCGGGATCGACGACCGTAAGCGGCACCGGCAACGGCGCGACGCAAACCATCCCGGTGTATTCGCGCGTGCTGCCGCAACCGACACCGCCGCCAGGCAGTTATAGCGATACGGTGGTCGCGACGGTGATGTTCTGAGTCTGAGGTCCGGTGTTGATCTAAGCGCGCTCGTCTACCTAAGCTAATGTCGCATTAGCTTGCCTGTTCTTCGGTAGCTTGCGTCACTAAATCCTTCGTAACCGATCTAACTCTCTCATTGCAAACTAACCAACGGCTAACATGCACGCGGTCATATGGATGCCCCTGAAAAAAGTGTTGTCCAGGCCACGAGATCAATCGTTGCCTACTTGGTGAACCGATCGCTTGTATAGAAAGGATATTTAATTACTATCACAAATAGATTTATGTAAAACAAATCCCAGAATCACGAGGGACGACGACAATTACCTTTTTGCGTTCAACTTGCGCCAGAGCGTTGTCTTGCTGATGCCGAGCGCCTTGCATGCGGCATCGCGGTCGCCGCCGAATTCGGCAAGCGTCGCGCGCACCTGATCCGCCTCGGCGGTCCGGCTTAACTGACGCAGGCTCAAATTCGCATCGTCGTCTCGCGCCGGTTCGCAGACTTCGGGCGCGATCGCTGCGAAATCTTCCAGTGACAACCTCGACTCGCGTCCGTTTTTCTCGGGCAGATGCGCGATTTCCACCGCCACGCGCTCGATCACGTTCTGCAATTCCCGCACATTCCCCGGCCAGCGATATGCGCTCAACACTCCGTCGAGCGGCGCCAGCACTTTCTTCACGGCATCACGGTTCGGCAGGCGCAACGCAAGCGCCACCTCGCGGCTCGCAGCCTGCATAAGCAGTTCCGTCGCGAGCGGCAGGATATCGCCGGCGCGCGCCCGCAGCGGCGGCAACGCGATGCTTAATATGTTAATCCGATAGAACAGGTCGGCGCGGAACGAGCCGTCCTGCACACCTTGCGCGAGCGTCCGGTGCGTGGCGGCGATCACGCGGATATCCACGCGCGTCGGTTCGGTCGAGCCCAGCCGCACGACCTCACGCTCCTGCAACACGCGCAGCAGCCGGCTTTGCAGCGACGCCGGCATCTCGCCGATTTCATCGAGAAACAGCGTGCCGCGATGCGCCGCCTCAATCAGCCCTGCCTTGCCGCCCTTGCGCGCGCCCGTGAACGCGCCTTCCTCGTAGCCGAATAGTTCGCTCTCCAGCAACGCCTCTGGAAACGCGCCGCAATTGATCGCAACAAACGGAAAGTCCTGCCGCCGGCTCATCTGATGCATGCTCTGCGCGACCATTTCCTTGCCCGTCCCGCTTTCGCCGAGAATCAGCAGCGTCGCATCCGATGTCGCGTATTTGCACACCTGCGCCTTCACGCGCTGCATCGCATCCGATTCCCCGACGATCGCGTCGAGCCGATAACGCGCGACGAATTCCTGCGCGCCTTGTCGCGAGCGCAGCGTCCGGTCCAGCCGCTCCACCGCGCGGGATTCCTGAAACGTGTAGATCGTGCCACCGGAGGCGCCGTCGCCCGCCAGCGGACCACAATGGATTGCGTAGCTGACACCGCGCACGCTGCCAACTCGGTCTTCGCCGTCCGAAGGCAGGATACTGCCTAGTGCCGGCGCGATGTCAAGCAGCGGACGGCCCACGATGCGTGCAGCATCGGTGAGCCCGAGCGCAGACAGCAAACGCTGATTAATGGCCTCGATACAGCCATTTGCGTCGACCGCGACGACGCCATCGCGCAGATGCTGTAACAGGTTATCGAGCCGCGTGCGCCGCCCGATTTCGCGGCGCATCGCCTGCGCGACTTCCAGCGCGGTCTCGAACGCGGCTGCCACTGATGTCCGCGAATAGAGGAACACCGACTGCATGCCGGCACGAACGGCGAGGTCGGTCACGAGGCCCGGCCCAACCACGACATCGATACCCCGGTCGCGCAGGTCATGCACGAGATTTTCCGCATCCTCCGCCGAACGATACGATTCGCAGGCCACGTCGATGGCATAGGTCGACAAGAAGCGCCGAATCTCCTGCGGCGTCTCACCGTGCGTGACAAGCGCCATCCGCGCGCCGCCCTGACGCGCTTTCGTGAGCGCATGCATGACATCGAAGCCGGTCGGGCTGATGATCACCACCGGCACCGAGACGCGCGATTTCAGATACGCGCCGTTCGATCCGCCGCCGACCACCACGTCCGGCCGCTCGCCGGTCTCACTCTCGATGCGCGCCACGGCATCTTCATAACCCAGCGCGACCACGTCGAGGTTGGCACGGTCGGCGTACTCGCTGCTGACATCCAAGAACAGGTCCCGAAGCCGGCTGATGCCGACCGCCCAGATGCGCGGACGCGATGCGGATTCTGATTTCATGCTGCTCCTGCAATTACCTTCGAAATGACGGACAGGATATCGTGCGAATCCCCATTCCGAAATTGAAATTTCACTTATGAAAAGGCGTGCGCACGGTGCGAATTGGCATTTATATAAAAATCAGCGGGTTACGAGCGCGCTTTTGCATGGCAAAGAATTTGCAGTACAACCGCGCCTTCTACGGAGACATCAACGTGATTTCAAAATCCTTACTCGGACAGACCGCCGGCGCGCGGTTCCGCAACGCCGTCCGGGACCAATCGCCCTTGCAGGTTGTCGGTGCGATCACCGCCTATGCCGCGAAGATGGCTGAAGCCGTCGGCTTCAAGGCGCTGTATCTGTCGGGCGGCGGCGTCGCCGCAAACTCGCTCGGCATGCCGGACCTCGGTATCAGCACGATGGAAGACGTGCTGATCGACGCGCGCCGCATCACGGATGCGTCGTCGCTGCCGCTCCTGGTCGACATCGATACCGGGTGGGGCGGCGCGTTCAATATCGCGCGCATGGTCCGCTCGTTCATCAAGGCGGGCGTGGCGGCGATTCATATGGAAGATCAGGTGGGACAGAAGCGCTGCGGGCATCGTCCGGGTAAGGAAGTCGTCACCACGGGCGAGATGGTCGATCGCGTGAAGGCCGCCGTCGATGCACGCACCGACGAATCCTTCGTGATCATGGCCCGCACCGATGCGGCCGCCGCCGAAGGTATCGACGCCGCGATCGAGCGAGCGGTGGCCTATGTGGAAGCTGGCGCGGACATGATCTTCCCCGAAGCCATGAAGACACTCGACGACTATCGGCGCTTCAAGGCGGCGGTCGGCGTGCCGATTCTCGCGAATCTGACCGAGTTCGGCTCGACGCCGTTCTTCACGACCGACGAACTGAAGGACGCGAATGTCGATATCGCGCTCTATTGCTGCGGCGCGTATCGCGCAATGAATGCCGCCGCGCTCAACTTCTACGAGACCGTGCGGCGCGACGGCACACAAAAAGCCGCCGTCGACACGATGCAGACGCGCGCCGAACTGTATCGATATCTCGGCTATCACGCGTACGAAGACAAGCTGGATCAGTTGTTTTCGGCGCAGAAATAACCCCCAGCTTTAGGAGACTGAGTAATGAGCGAAGCAGACAACAGCACCGCAACGAGCGGTTTCAAGCCGAAGAAATCGGTCGCCCTCTCGGGCGTGACGGCAGGCAACACCGCACTATGCACAGTCGGCAAGACCGGCAACGACCTGCACTATCGCGGTTACGACATTCTCGATGTCGCGACCACCAGCGAGTTCGAGGAGATCGCGTATCTGCTCGTGCATGGCAAGCTGCCGAACGTCGCCGAGTTGAAGGCGTACAAGACAAAACTCAAGGCTTTGCGCGGCTTGCCCGCAAACCTCAAGGCCGCGCTCGAATGGATTCCGGCGTCCGCGCACCCCATGGACGTCATGCGCACCGGCGTATCCATGCTCGGCACCATCCTGCCCGAAAAGGACGATCACAACGTTCCCGGCGCGAAGGATATCGCCGACAAGCTGATGGCCTCGCTCGGTTCGATGCTGCTCTACTGGTATCACTACTCGCACAACGGCAAGCGCATCGAAGTCGAAACTGACGACGACTCCATCGGCGGACACTTTCTGCATTTGCTGCATGGCGTGGAGCCCTCGAAATCGTGGGTCGAAGCCATGCACGTATCGCTCAATCTTTACGCTGAACATGAGTTCAACGCATCCACGTTCACGACTCGCGTGATCGCGGGCACGGGCTCGGACATGTATTCGGCGATCGTGGGTGGCATTGGCGCATTGCGCGGCCCGAAACATGGCGGCGCCAATGAAGTCGCGTTCGAAATTCAATCGCGCTATCAAACGCCCGACGAAGCCGAGTCCGATATTCGCGCACGCGTCGAGAAGAAGGAAGTGGTGATCGGCTTCGGTCATCCGGTCTATACCATCTCCGATCCGCGTAACAAGGTCATCAAGGAAGTCGCGAAGAAGCTCTCGAAGGAAGCGGGCGACAACAAGCTCTTCAGCATCGCCGAACGGCTCGAATCCGTGATGGCCGACGCAAAGAAAATGTTCCCCAACCTCGACTGGTTCAGCGCGGTTTCGTATCACATGATGGGCGTGCCCACGGCCATGTTCACGCCGCTCTTCGTCATCTCGCGCACGGCGGGATGGAGCGCGCACATCATCGAGCAACGCATCGACAACAAAATTATTCGACCCAGCGCCAATTATATTGGCCCAGAAAACCTTGATTTCGTAGCGCTAGCCGACCGTAAGTGAGAGATTGCGTTCGTCCCTCTGCGTCCTGAGAGCGCACGGAGTTATGCTCTGTTGCCCCCCGGCAGCAGAGCCTTTTTACTACCGGTCGATATAGACCGATTCGACCTGCCCCCACCCTTACCTTCGAGCATGGCGTCTACAGTTAAAGACCATGCGATGAGCGAGACACGGCCATGAACACTGCAAACCGCAAGCCCCTGCCCGGCACCCAGTGCGATTTCTTCGATGCGCGCGCGGCCGTCGAAGCCATCTCGCCCGCTGCCTACGACACGCTGCCCTACACCTCACGCGTCCTTGCCGAGAACCTCGTGCGCCGCTGCGACCCGGATATTCTCGATGCGTCACTGCGCCAATTGATAGAACGCAAAACCGAGCGCGATTTTCCGTGGTTCCCGGCCCGTGTCGTCTGTCACGACATTCTCGGCCAGACGGCGCTCGTTGATCTCGCGGGCCTGCGCGACGCCATCGCCGATCAGGGCGGCGATCCCGCCAAGGTGAACCCTGTGGTGCCCGTTCAGCTGATCGTGGACCACTCGCTCGCCGTCGAATGCGGCGGCTTCGATCCGGAAGCGTTTCAAAAGAACCGCGCCATCGAAGACCGCAGAAACGAAGACCGTTTCCACTTCATCGACTGGACCAAGCAGGCATTCAAGAACGTCGAGGTCATTCCGCCGGGCAACGGCATCATGCATCAGATCAATCTCGAGCGGATGTCGCCGGTCATCCATTCGATCGACGGCGTCGCGTTTCCCGACACGCTCGTTGGCACCGACAGCCACACACCGCACGTCGATGCGCTCGGCGTCGTCGCCATCGGCGTGGGCGGTCTCGAAGCCGAGAACGTCATGCTGGGCCGCGCGTCGTGGATGCGCCTGCCGGATATCGTCGGCGTCGAACTGACGGGCAAGCGCCAGCCGGGCATTACCGCAACCGATATCGTGCTCGCGCTCACTGAATTCCTGCGCCGCGAAAAAGTCGTCGGCGCGTACCTAGAGTTCTACGGCGAAGGCGCGTCGAGCCTCACGCTCGGCGACCGCGCGACCATCTCGAACATGGCGCCGGAATACGGTGCGACCGCCGCGATGTATTACATCGACGAGCGGACCATCGCGTATCTTCGTCTGACGGGCCGCGACGAAGCGCAGATCCGCCTCGTCGAGACCTATGCCAAAACCGCGGGCCTGTGGGCCGACACACTCAACCACGCGCAATACGAGCGCATTCTGCGTTTCGACCTGTCGAGCGTCGAGCGCAACATGGCCGGTCCGTCGAATCCGCATAAGCGCCTGCCGACCGCGCAACTCGCCGAACGCGGCATTGCGCGCGAGTGGAAAGATACGCCCGGCAAGATGCCGGACGGCGCGGTCATCATCGCTGCCATCACCAGTTGCACGAACACCAGCAATCCGCGCAACGTGATCGCAGCGGCGCTCCTCGCGTGCAATGCGAACGCGCAAGGTCTCGCGCGCAAACCGTGGGGCATGTCGTCGCTCGCGCCGGGATCGAAGGCGGTCGAACTGTACTTGCAGGAAGCCGCGCTGCTTTCGGAACTGGAAAAGCTCGGCTTCGGCATCGTCGCGTTCGCGTGTACGACCTGCAACGGCATGTCGGGCGCGCTCGATCCGGTCATCCAGCAGGAAATCGTCGATCGCGAGCTTTACACTACCGCCGTGCTGTCCGGCAACCGCAACTTCGACGGCCGCATTCACCCGTATGCGAAGCAGGCGTTTCTCGCCTCGCCGCCGCTCGTGGTCGCGTATGCGATTGCAGGCACTATCCACTTCGATATCGAAAAAGACGTGCTCGGCACGGGCAAGGACGGCCAGCCGGTGTATCTGAAAGACATCTGGCCGGACGATGCCGAGATCGATGCAATCGTCGCGCAGAGCGTGAAGCCGGAGCACTTCCGGAAAGTGTACGAGCCGATGTTCGCGCTCACGCAAGCAAACGGCGACGCCATCAGTCCGCTCTACGACTGGCGCGGCCAGAGCACGTATATCCGCCGTCCGCCGTACTGGGAAGGCGCGCTGGCCGGCGAGCGCACGCTCAAGGGCATGCGCCCGCTCGCCGTGCTCGGCGACAACATCACTACCGATCACCTGTCGCCGTCGAACGCCATTCTCGCGAACAGCGCGGCGGGCGAATATCTCGCGAAAATGGGCCTGCCTGAAGAAGACTTCAACTCGTACGCGACGCATCGTGGCGATCACCTGACGGCGCAGCGCGCGACCTTCGCCAATCCGACACTCGTCAACGAGATGGCCGTGATCGACGGACAGGTGAAGAAGGGGTCGCTCGCGCGTATCGAACCGGAAGGCCGGGTCACGCGCATGTGGGAAGCCATCGAAACGTATATGGAGCGCAAGCAGCCGCTCATCATCGTCGCGGGTGCGGACTATGGACAAGGCTCGTCGCGCGACTGGGCGGCGAAGGGCGTGCGGCTCGCGGGCGTCGAGGCCATCGTCGCGGAAGGCTTCGAGCGCATCCATCGCACAAACCTCATCGGGATGGGCGTATTGCCGCTCGAATTCAAGGCAGGCGTCAATCGCGTGACGCTCGCGCTCGACGGCACGGAAACCTACGACGTGACCGGCGAGCGCAAGCCGCGCGCCGATCTTGTGCTCGTGGTGCATCGCAAGAACGGCGAACGTCTGCAGGTACCGGTCACCTGCCGGCTCGATACGGCCGAGGAGGTCTCGATCTACGAAGCGGGCGGCGTATTGCAGCGCTTCGCGCAGGACTTCCTAGAGTCGTCGAAGGCAGCGGCCTGACGCACGTGGCCCTCTCTTTATAAGGAATCGATAAACATGGCATACGCACCCCAAATCCGGATTCCCGCCACCTACATGCGCGGCGGCACCAGCAAGGGCGTCTTTTTCCGGCTGAATGATCTGCCCGAAGCGGCACGCGTTCCAGGCGCCGCGCGCGACGCCCTCTTCATGCGCGTGATCGGCAGCCCCGATCCGTACGGCAAGCAGATCGACGGCATGGGCGGCGCGACATCGAGCACGAGCAAGACGGTCATCGTGTCGAAGAGCGCGCGCCACGATCACGACGTCGATTACCTGTTCGGTCAGGTCTCCATCGACAAGCCGTTCGTGGACTGGAGCGGCAACTGCGGCAACCTGTCGGCAGCGGTCGGTCCGTTCGCCATTAGCGGCGGATTGGTCGATTCGGACCGCGTGCCGGATAACGGCGTCGCGATCGTGCGCATCTGGCAGGCGAACATCGGCAAGACCATCATCGCGCATGTGCCGATGACAAACGGTGCCGTGCAGGAAACGGGCGACTTCGAACTCGACGGCGTAACCTTCCCGGCCGCCGAAGTGCAACTGGAGTTCCTCGATCCGGCTGCGGAGGAGGAAGGCTCGGGCGGCTCGATGTTCCCCACCGGCAATGTGGTGGACGACCTCGACATCCCGGGCGTAGGGACGCTGAAGGCCACGATGATCAACGCGGGCATTCCGACCATTTTTCTGGATGCGGAGGCCATCGGCTACATGGGCACCGAGCTGCAGGACGCCATCAACGGCGACGAAGCCGCTCTCGAGCGCTTTGAAACGATCCGCGCACACGGCGCTCTGCGCATGGGTCTCATCAAGAGCCTTGATGAAATCGCGCAGCGCCAGCACACGCCGAAGGTGGCGTTTGTCGCGAAGCCGGTGGCGTACGTGTCATCGAGTGGAAAGGCGGTCGGGGTGGAGGACGTGGACGTGCTCGTGCGCGCGATGTCGATGGGCAAGCTGCATCACGCGATGATGGGCACCGCGGCGGTCGCCATCGGTACGGCGGCGGCGATTCCCGGCACGCTCGTCAATCTCGCGGCGGGCGGCGGCGCGCGTCAGTCGGTGCGGTTCGGGCATCCGTCGGGCACGTTGCGCGTCGGCGCCGAGGCGGTGAAAGCGGGCGGCGAATGGCAGGTCACGAAGGCGATGATGAGCCGCAGCGCGCGCGTGCTCATGGAAGGGCATGTGCGCGTTCCGTTCGATTAGAACGGCTAAGCGTCGATTGTCGGCGACTCGTCCTGTTCGTATCGGATGAGATTCTCCGGTAGAAAGACACCCCGTGCTTCCACGCGGCGTCGAGTAAAATCGCAGGTGTCGTGGCGAAAAAGCGCATACCGTAGACTGGGCACAATACCCGGCAGTTAGCCTTCCTTAGCCAATATCAGGCAGGTCCGCAATCGAGATGACCCGGGAGATGGAACGAAGCATGTCGATCGACGCTCGATGCTCCTCCGCTGATACCGCCGCGCAGGCATCTTCGATGACGAACACACGGAAGTCCCTGTCATGCGCATCGCGGACGAAACTCTGGACCGCCCATGTTGTGCTGACGCCCGCAACCGCGAGAGTATCGATTTCCTGCGCACGAAGCAGCGATTCCATCGGCGTTCCATAGAAGCCATTCACTCGCGGCTTTTCGATGACGACATCGGCCAGGTCCGCGTCGAGGTCGGGATGAAAGTCCGTGTCGGATCCACCCAACGCCAGCGCGCCAAACTCCTTCGCCTTGCCGAACATGGGCGACCACGTCGGCAACTCATGATAACCGGGACGAAACCCGACCTTGACCAAAACGTTAAGCCACCCACGTGCCTTGCCATGTGCGAGAACGGTGTTCGCATGTCGAATCACCTCGCGTTCCGCTGCCTGTTGCGCCGACCTCGCGGTTTTTCCTTCCGGGTGCATAATGTCCACGTTGTGGTCGAGGCCGATAATTGCCGTTTTGATCAGTCAACGCCGTGTCCAATCCGATTGGGATTTACAATGCAGTCGGCATCGTTCGTCAGGCGGGCGTGGAAGGGACCGGCACGTTTGGTGCAGGGTTGACGCGGGCGCTGCGCGACCACGAGATCGAGATTTGGGAAGTGAACCGGCCGGACCGCAGATCGCGGGTTTCGCGGCAAGTCCGATCTCACTGACGCCGAAAGCGCGGCACGCGCCGTCCTCTCGGGCAAAGCTGCTGCGATCCCAAAGAACAAATCGGGTGCCGCGGAGGCTATGCGCGCTGTCGCCGTCGCACGGCGAAGTGCTGTCAAGGCCAAAACCCAAGCCATCAATCAGCGGAGGGGCCTACTCGTGAGCGCACCTCAAGACATCCGCGAACGCCTTTCGAGCGCGAAGATGGCGCAATGCGTGACGAACTGCGCTCGGGTTCGGTCGCTAGGGAGCACGCCCATGTTGCAGGCTCTGGCCACCACTCTTCGCTTGCTGGCCAAACGGTGGATAGCCCTTGAGGAAGAATTAAAGACTCTTGACGCAATGCTGGAGAAGCTTACCAGTCAGTATGCCCCTCGGCTCAGAGAGCGCTTCGGTGTTGGTCCTCACACCGCCGCGATACTTGTTACGGTTGCCGGTGACAACCCCGAGCGCCTTAAAAATGAGGCTTCTCTCGCGGCGCTTTGTGGAACAAGTCCTCTACAAGCCTCATCTGGCAAAACAGTACGGCATCGATTGAATCGCGGCGGAAATCGTTCCGCAAATAACGCGTTATGGACAATAGCGATGGTCCGCATGCGTAGTGATCCGAGGACGAAAGCTTACGTGCAGCGCCGAAGCCAGGAGGGCATGTCGAACAAAGAGATTCATCGCTGCTTGAAGCGGTACATAGTGCGAGAACTTTACCCTCTCATACTCGCTGATCTAGCCGAATCCAAAGTCTCCTCTTGACATAGGAGCGTCAACGCGCCAATGGAAAGCTTCTGGGGATCGCTCAAAAACGAACTTGTGCATCACTACCGGTTTGCGACACGCGCCCAGGCTCGACAGGCCGTCACCGAGTATATCGAGATCTTCTACAACCGCCAGCGAAAGCAGGCCCGTCTTGTCTATCTTTCTCCCGCCGCTTTCACTCAACGCTTTTATAAAACGCAACTTGCAACCTAGACCATTGCTCTCCACGATTGACCACCGACCTCATGGACACCGGCGGGAGTTTAACCAGCTCTCACGAGAAATGCGGCAGCCCAGTCGCGGTCTTAATTCCATCTGGTACGCTTCGTCGCTCACATCTCCCGCGTCCGCCCGATCCTCGAGACCAGATCTCCAGAGCTTTTCACGCACCATTGCTGGCGCGCGACAACGTAGCTTCGCGAGATAGTTGACATGCGCCGACCGCTCGTAACGTGGAATTGCGCTCGTGGTCGAGCTGCCTATGAACCAATGACGACAGCAGCACCATGACACTTGACGACAAGCAACTCGAACGCGACGGAAACCCCTCCATCGAGATGTTGATTTTCGACATCGCTACCACGAGGCGCAGTTGCGATGCGTTAGGATTGCTTAATTATCGGCTGATGGGCAATGCCGTTAGGATCGGCGCGGGCGTATCTTACTACCAAAGAAGGCGAAGGAGCGTAGGAAGCGCTTCGCATCGCTGCCTCTAAGTTTGCGGCGAATTCGGCCTGTTCGATCGTTAGGGGTGTTTTGAATCATCCCTTTTTGGTTAAACAAAACTACGGAGATAGCAATGAACATTCGGCACTTCAAAGTCGTCACGTTTATTGGTACGGCATTCGTTGCAACGCCGGCATTTGCGCAGAGCGCCGTGACGCTGTACGGCATAATCGACGCCGGCCTTGACTTCACGAGTAACGCGCAGATTCGTCGTCCGGCTGGCGGCCCTCAAGGGGGCAATCAGTATTCGTTGCAGGACGGCGCCACAGGAGGAATTCGCGGAAGCCGGTGGGGTCTGAGGGGCGCGGAAGATCTCGGCGCCGGCTATAAGGCGATTTTCGTGCTCGAAAACGGATTCGGTATCGGCAACGGCACTCTCGCGCAAGGCGGAGCCGAGTTCGGACGCCAGGCATTCGTTGGGTTGCAGTCGCTATACGGCAACATCACGCTTGGCCGCCAATACGACTCCGTGACAGATTTCACGCAGCCGTTCCAGTCAGGAGCGCAATGGGCCGGATACATGGGCGGTCATGCGGGCGACGTCGACAATACGTTGAATACACGTCGCAGCAACAATTCAGTGAAATTCGCAAGCCCTGATTTCAACGGGCTCAAGTTTGGCGGCCTCTATAGCTTCGGTGGGGTTGCCGGATCGTTCGCCAGGAATCAGGTCTGGTCTGTCGGCGGTAGCTACAACCGGGGACCGCTGGGTTTGGGTATCGCCTATTTGAATGCACGCAGCCCGAATCTAGGCATCTATGCAACGGAATCCTAACGCCGGCACAACGGCTGCCAGCAATAACCTGGGTTCGTTCGGATCGGCAACGACCCCCGAGAACAATCCCATCTATGCGGGTTACGCTTCTGCGTCAACCTTGCAGATCATTAGCGCAGGCAGCAGTTATCAACTCGGAGCGTTGACGCTCGGAGCCGCGTATTCCAACGTACAGTTTCGAGGACTGGGTTCTTCATCGGGACCCAATCCGCTAGGCTATGCCGGGATCGCGAGATTCGATAATGCAGAAGCGAACGTAAAGTATCAGATCACCCCGGCATGGGTTGCCGGGTTGGCCTATGTCTACACACACGCGAGCGGCGCCGATAACCACGCCGGTGCGCTGTATCACCAAGTAGCAGTCGGCACGGACTATTTCCTCTCGAAGCGAACCGACGCCTACATCGTCGCCGTATATCAGCATGCAGGAGGGACCGATTCGCTGGGCCAACCGGCCGTTGCCTATCTCACGGGGCAGACGCCTTCAGCAAACGACCACCAAGTGGGCGTCCGCGTGGCACTCACGCATCGGTTCTGATACTAGTAGGTTCTTTCCAGTTCCGCCAAACCTGTTCACGCCATTGTTCTCACATATCGCGATGGCGTGCGCCATCGTCATAGTTTTACTGCCGTTGGAAATCCTCGCGCACGCAGCGAACGCGGCTCGCGGAAAAAAGACGCTCGTGCTCGGCGCGACGGCGAACGAAACCGTCGGACGTCGGCATTGACCGCATCTGCACTTGCGAGACGTCACCGCGACGATCCGCGCGCCGTGTCGTCGCTGGTAAAACATCGCTTCTCGGACAATGAATAGGGATTGAGGGAGCGTCAATGGCTATCGTGCGAACCGGACATCGCTACCGTGATGTGCAGACGGGCAAGACTATTGACGTCTGGTTCCCATCCTCAGGCATCGTCAAAACCCGCAGTTGTCTCGCGGAAAAGTTCGGCCTCATTTCGGGTAATATTGTTGACGTTTCCATTGACTTAATCGGGACGCCTCCGGTTTCCACGGAAGACGCCTATTTGCGTTTGCACGCCCTTTCCGAGCGAACGGTCAAGCCTAACGAGATTAATCTCAATGGCATTTTTGGTTTATTACCCAATGTCGCGTGGACCTCCGCAGGTCCCGTTTTTCCAGACCATGTGAACGAGCTGCAGGATCGGGCGGCGTCTGAATATCATCATGCGACGGTGTCGTCGATCGATAAATTTCCCCGCATGACAGATTACCTTGTGCCCAGGGGTGTACGAATCGCCGACGCGGACCGTGTAAGACTCGGTGCCCACTTGGCTGCCGGTACGACTGTGATGCACGAGGGATTTGTAAATTTCAACGCGGGAACACTTGGCGAGTCGATGGTCGAAGGCCGCGTGCCCCCCGGCGTGACTGTCGGAAAGAATTCAGATGTCGGTGCTGGCGCATCCATCATGGGAACGCTATCGGGCGGTGGCAAAGTCAAGAACGCTATTGGGGAACGTAGTCTGCTCGGTGCGAACGCGGGTATTGGCATTTCCCTTGGCGATGACTGTATTGTCGAGGCAGGACTCTACGTGACAGCAGGAACCAAAGTTAGAATGCCTGATGGGAACATCGTGACCGCCAAGCATTTGTCCGGCCAATCCGGTCTGCTGTTCCGTCGAAATAGTCAAACGGGTGCTGTGGAGGTCTTACCGACCACGGCCACACGCTGGGGCGGACTCAATACAAGCTTGCATAGCAACGACTGACATTTCATGTCGAGAACTTCGACCTATCAATGCTGGTCAGTATGTTCGAACAAGCGTGACATGGCCTAATCCCGCAACAGAATAAAGTGGGTACCGAAGCCCGGCACGTGCACATTAGCTATGTGCGGCAACGTCCATGTGCGAACGTCGCCTGTCCCCGGCAATTCCGAGCTGGTATGAAGATGTCGGATAGCATGAGAAGCCGTACATGGATCAAAGCGGAATCGTGCCCGCGCAAGCAGCGGCTGCAATCGGCGCGACTGCGAGTAGCGCTTCGCTGGCCTCCATCAATCTCGAATCGGGCAATCTGGCGGCCTGCGCAGCCAAACACAACGCAGCGACAGGAACACGAGCCTGACTAAATACGGGCACGCCAACCGAGTGGACCCCGCGTACCAGATCGCCAAGGCTGACGCCGAAGCCAAACACTTCAGAGCGTCGATACATACTCTCCAGCGATTCGAGGCTTGCTCCAACGCAGCGGCTCATTTCCTGCTCTCGATTATTGGCGCGCACGTCGGCAACTTCATGCGCGGGCATCGAAAGCAGAATGGATACGCCAGCAGCTGCTGTGATAAGCGGACGCCGCGTACCGACTCCAACCGACACCGCACGCAGATCCGCATGACCAGCGCGCAATGCACAAACATACTCGTAGCCGCTTCGCAGCATCAGGAAAGCAATACCGTCGAACCGTAGGGCAACGGCAGCGAGCCGCTCATGACACGAACCTTCCAGTTCGGGATGGAATGGCACTGACAGTCCAAGCTCCCAAGCAAGCGGCCCCAGAATGTAACGAAGATCTTTGGAGCGTTGTTGCGCCAGCCTTTCGCGGATCAGACAAGCTAGCAGCCGGTGCGTGGAACTCTTATCCAAGCCGCAGCAAGCGGCCAAATCAGAAAGCCTCCAGCCAGTGCGGTGGCGGGATGCGAGTACACGCAGTATTCGGATGGCGCGTTCAAGGCTCTGTGTTCCAGAGCGAGTGGCGCCGATCCCTCTTACGCGGTCCTCGAGTTGATCCGTGGAAAGCGCAGAAAGCTCGCCTTTAACCGAGAGATCGGGTGGAACGGAACGCGGGACCGCTGCCGTAGAGTTGTGGCCAGTGAATCTCATCGCTGAATTCCTGCAAATGAACAAGGCAGATGCGGAGCGCAGTTAAGCGAAAAAATTTTCAAGCCATCAAGCAATCGTGCTTGTCAGCTCCGGCACATGCACAAACAGGTCGCCGACGAGACCGTAATCGGCAACGCTGAAAATCGGCGCTTCGGGGTCTTTATTGATCGCGACGATCACCTTGCTGTCCTTCATGCCGGCCAGATGTTGAATCGCACCCGAAATGCCCACCGCCACGTACAGTTGCGGCGCGACGATCTTGCCGGTCTGGCCCACTTGATAATCGTTCGGCACATAGCCCGCATCGACCGCCGCGCGCGATGCGCCCAGCGCCGCGCCGAGTTTGTCGGCGAGCGGTTCGAGCACTTTCAGGTAGTTCTCGCCGTTGCCAAGGCCGCGACCGCCCGAGACGATCACCGAAGCTGAAGTCAGTTCCGGCCGATCAAGCTTCGTCACTTCGCGACTGACGAACTGCGAGATACCCGCGTCCGCCGCCGCTTCGATCTTGTCGATCGCTGCGCTGCCACCTTCCACCGCCACCGGATCGAAGCCGGTCGAACGCACGGTGATGACCTTGATCGGATCGCTTGATTGCACCGTCGCGATCGCGTTGCCCGCGTAGATCGGACGCTCGAACGTGTCCGCGCTGTCGACGGCGGTGATGTCGCTGATCTGCGCGACATCCAGATGCGCGGCGATACGCGGCGCGATGTTCTTGCCGTATGCGGTCGCCGGCGCGAGGATATGCGAATAGTCCTTCGCGATGTTCAGCACCGTAGCTTCGACGTTCTCCGCGAGGCCTGCGGCGAGTTGAGGCGCATCGGCGAGCAGCACTTTGGCCACGCCCGCGATTTTCGTGGCGGCTTCCGCCGCGCCCTGCGCGTTGGAACCCGCGACCAGCACGTGCACGTCGCCGCCGATTTTCGCGGCCGCTGCAACGGTATTCAGCGTCGATGCCTTGATCGACGCGTTGTCGTGTTCCGCAATAACGAGAATGGCCATCAGATCACCTTCGCTTCGTTCTTCAGTTTGCCAACCAGCGTTTGCACATCCGGCACGGTGATGCCGGCGCTGCGCTTCGGCGGCTCGACGACCTTCAGCGTCTTCAGGCGCGGCGCGACATCGACACCCAGATCTGCCGGCTTCACGGTAGTCAGCGTCTTCTTCTTCGCCTTCATGATGTTCGGCAGCGTCACATAGCGCGGCTCGTTCAGGCGCAGGTCTGTGGTGATGACGGCGGGCAGCGTCAGCGACAGCGTCTCGGCGCCGCCATCGATTTCACGAGATACGGTGGCCTTGCCGTCGGCAATCACGATCTTCGAGGCGAATGTCGCCTGCGGCAAACCCGCCAGCGCGGCCAGCATCTGACCGGTCTGGTTCGAATCGTCGTCAATGGCCTGCTTGCCGAGAATCACGAGCTCGGGCGTTTCCTGATCGACCAGCGCCTTCAGGATCTTCGCCACCGCCAGCGGCTGCAATTCATCGGCGGATCCGACGAGAATGGCGCGATCCGCGCCGATCGCCAGCGCCGTGCGCAAGGTTTCCTGACACTGCGTCACGCCGCACGACACGGCAATCACTTCGGTCGCGACACCCGCTTCCCTCAGACGCACCGCTTCTTCCACGGCGATCTCGTCGAACGGGTTCATCGACATTTTTACGTTGGCGATATCGACCCCCGTGTTGTCCGACTTCACCCGGACCTTCACGTTGTAATCGACCACGCGCTTGACTGGCACCAGAATCTTCATCCCTGCCTCACTGCGTTTCACTGGACTTCGATGCACGCGCTGCCCGCATCGTCCGAAATTTACACATCGATGCCCGAGCCGCGCTTCGGCACGAGCACCGTTCGCTCGAACTGCATGAAGCGCGTCCCATCGGCTTTCAGTCCGACCGTCCTGACGGTCACGATGCCTTGGGTCGGGCGCGATTTCGATTCGCGCTTGTTGAGCACTTCCGACTCGGCATAGATCGTATCGCCGACGAAAACCGGCGCGGTCAGCGATACCTTGTCCCAGCCCAGATTGCCGATGGCGTGCTGACTGACGTCGCGCACGCTCATCCCGACCACCATCGAAAGCGTTAGACAGCTATTGACCAGCGCGCGCCCGAACTCCGATTGCGACGCATATTCGTTGTCGAAGTGGAGCGGATGGGTATTCATGGTCAACAACGTAAACCAGATGTTGTCGGTCTCGGTAATCGTGCGGCCGGGCCGATGTTCGTAGATATGACCCAGCTCGAAATCTTCGTAGAAGCGGCCTGCGTTTTCCCGGATACGAACGGTTTCGTGCGTTATGTCGTTCATGGTGATACTCCGTCGATAAAATCAGTCAGCCTGGCGAGGCACGGCCGGCAGGCCGAGCTCGGCGTTGTGTTCGCCAAGTTTCGCGACATGTAGATCCGGTCGTGCGGGCTGATGCTTGAAATGGATAGGCGGACCGATGTACCGCCGCCCTTCTTGGTCCGTGTTCACCATGCCGCGTGCGATTGCGTGCTTGTCGTCGAGCGCCTCGGGCAATGTCTTCACGACGGCATGACAGATGTCCAGCGTGCCGAGGATCTCATCCCAGGCGGCGACGGATTTCGTCGCGAAGGTCGCAGAGAGAAAGTCCATCACAGGCTGCTGGTGCGGACCTGGCCCACGCAGACAGAGTTCGCACAGATCGCTTCGGCCTAAATAACCGAGCAGCGCCTCGACGAACTTCGGCTCCTGCCCGGCAAGGCTCAGATACCGTCCGTCGCCGGTTCGGTAGCTACGATAAAGCGCACCGCCGCCCGTCGTGCGTTGATGCTTGGCCACGGGCTGCACGCCGCTCAGTTGAGCCGGCCCAAGAATGTTGAGACATCCGGCGAGCATCGCGTCGTGCATGCTGATGTCGATGAATTCGCCCTCGCCCGTACGCTCGCGCGCGAGCAGCGCCATCAGCACGCCCGACAGCCCTTGCAGGCCCGCGAGCAGATCCGAAACCGGCACGCCCGGCATGGCCGGTCGATCGTCTTCGCCGAGCGTCATGCTGAGCACGCCGCTCAACGCCTCGGCCGCCAGATCGTGCGCCGGACGCAGCGCATAGGGACCGGTCTGTCCGAACGCGCTGAGCGAGCAATACACGATGCGCGGATTACGCGCGCGCACGCTTTCGTAGTCCACGCCGAGGCGCTTCATCACGCCCGGCCGGAACGACTCGACGAAGACATCGGCGGATTCGCACAGTGTCAGCAACGCGTCTCTGCCTTCGGCGCTTTTAAGATCCAGCACGGCGCTTTTCTTGCCGCGGTTGAGGTTGCGGAAAAAGACCGTCGTATCGCCGTCGGACGGGGCGATGTGTCTGCCCGGATCGCCGCCTTGCGGTGCTTCGATCTTGATCACTTCCGCACCATGATCGGCGAGCGCGAGCGTCAGGTACGGGCCCGGCAGAAACGAGGTGAGATCGAGTACCCGGATACCGGTCAGCTTCATGACGCGCTCGTCTCGCGGTCGTTCAGCTCGGCGAGGATGGCGTCGCTGTTCTCGCCCAGCGACGCGCAGACTCGCTGGCTAAGACGAGCGCCGTCGATCTTCAGCGGATTCGAGAGCATGCGGAAATCCGGCCGCGCCGGATGCGGGACCTGGCTGATCATGCCGCTTTCGACCACGAACGGATTCGCGAGCGCCTGTCCGACCGTAAGCACGGGACCGATCGGCAGTTTGCCTTGCAGCACGGACAGCCAATGGTTCGTGCCGTGCTCGCGAAAGACCCGGTCGAGTTCCGCGTTCAGTTCGTCGCGATGTGCGTTGCGCGCGTCGACATCGACGAAGCGCGGATCCGTGGCGAGCTGCCGGGCGTCGATGCCGGTCAGCAGCGCCTGCCAGAATTTGTCGGTCATGCACATGATGAAGATCCACCCGTCCGCGGTGGGAAACGTCTGGACCGGTGTCAGCGAAAAATGCGAACTCCGGGGTTGCCGCGTCACGGTGTGATTTTCGTTCAGACTCCAGATCGCCGAATAGCCGAGTTGATGCAGCGCGACGTCGAACAGGCACGTATCCACGTCGCAGCCCTTGCCCGAGGCGCGCGCGCCCAGCAGCGCGGCCAGCAAGCCGACCGCGCCGGTGATGCCGGTCATGTGATCGATGATCGACGGCGCGCCCAGACGCGACGGCGGCGCGGACGGTTCGCCGGTCAGATCCATCAGGCCGGACTCGGCCTGCATCAGGTAGTCATAGCCGGGCCACGACGCGCGTTCGTTATCCCGTCCGTATGCGGAGATATGCAGGCAGACGATCGCCGGATTGACCGCCGACAGCGTCGCGTAGTCGAGACCCATCTTGGCCGGCAGGTCGCCTCGCATGTTGTTGACGACGGCATCGGCGGTCTCGACGAGTTGTAGCAGCGCCTGCTTGCCTTCTGCCGATCGCAGGTCGAGCGTCACACTCTGCTTGTTTGAATTCCAGGTCTGAAAATACTGGCTGTCGGCTTTGCCGAGCGTGTGAGGACCGGTGTATCGCGCCGGATCGCCCCCGATCGCCACGTTCTCGATCTTGATGACCTGAGCGCCGAGATCGGCGAGAAACATCGACCCGTACGGCGCCGCGCCGAACTGTTCGACCGAGACGATGCGGATTCCATTGAGGGGTTTCATGCGATCGAATTCCTCTTGATCCATTGCTTCGCGATGATGATGCGCTGCATTTCGTTGGTCCCCTCGCCGATACACGTGAGCGGCGCGTCACGATAAAGACGCTCGATGTGGTACTCCTTCGAGTAGCCGTAAGCGCCGTGAATGCGCATCGACTCCGTGCTGTTCTCCAGCGCGGCCTCCGAAGCGAAGTACTTCGCCATGCCCGCCTGCAGGTCGCAGCGCTCGCCGCGATCGAACGCGGCGGCCGCGTCCATGACGAGCAGACGCGCGGCACGCGCGCGCGTGGCCATCTCTCCGAGCTTGAGCTGGATTGCCTGGTGTTCGCAGATCGGCTTGCCGAAGGTCTCGCGCACCTGCGCGTATTCGGTCGCCAGCGCGAGCGCGCCATCCGCAATACCCACGCCCCGTGCCGCCACGTTGATGCGGCCTAGTTCGAGTCCGCCGGTCGCCTGATAGAAACCCTGCCCCTCGTTACCGCCAATCAGGTGATCGGCGGGAATCCGATAGTTGTCGAAGACGAGTTCGGCCGAATCGATCGACTTATAGCCGAGCTTCTCGAGCTTGCGTCCAACCGTGAAGCCCGACTGCTTCGGCGCGATGAACAGGCTCATGCCCTTATGACGTGGATCGGCATCCGGATTCGTCTTCACCAGCAGCGCGAAGACCGACCCTTCGATGCCGTTCGAGATCCACGTCTTGGTGCCGTTGATCACGTAGTGATCCCCATCCTTGCGGGCGGTCATGCGAATGCCTTGCAGATCGGTTCCCGCGTCCGGCTCGGTAAGCGCCAGACCGCCGCGAATCTCGCCGCTCGCAAGTTTGGGCAGCCACGTGTCCTTCTGCGCCTCGGTACCGAATTTCTCGATCGCCAACGCCAGCATGAGATGCGAATTGATGATGCCGGTGATCGCCATCCAGGTCGCCGAAATGCGCATGATGATCTGCGCATACGTCGATGCAGGCAGCCCGAGGCCGCCGTAATCCTGACTGATCGTCGCGCCGAACAGCCCAAGCTCTTTCATCTGTTCGACCAGCTTTGCAGGCCATATGTCCTCGTGGTCGTGCTGCAGCACGACCGGCTCGACCTCACGCTTCACCCAACGGTCGATAGCATCCAGCAACTGCGCTTCTTCCGCAGTGTCGATGACCGGGTTGTTCATTTCCGTCCTCCTTCATGAATTCGGCTTTGCCGGTTGATCCTGTGCAACTTGTACGTATAAGTGTAGAGGCATCTTTCCGGCGATGTCAACACGCAGTTCCGAGTGTAAGAGCCAAATCGATCGCTTCAGGCGACACTTAGGTATAAATCACTAGCCCGATTAAGTTGACATGTACGTACATGTAAATTTAATGTGCCGATACGCCGGCCCATGCCGTGGCCGACGCGGCCGTGACAGCCGCTGCACATCGCAACATTCCAAGGAGATGTCATGCCAAGCTCGATTCCGAATGCCGGCGCACGGCTCGACCGTCTGCCCATCGCGGGTTTTCACTGGCGCACCGTCGGGCTGGTCGCGGGCGGCATGTTTCTCGATGCGTTCGAGATCTATCTGGGCGCCGCGGTGCTCGGCGCGCTGATCAAGAGCGGCTGGTCGGATCTGGCGAAGAACGCGCAATTCGTGTCCTCCACGTTTGCCGGCATGGTGCTCGGCGCGTGGCTTGCCGGCATACTCGGCGACCGCTTTGGGCGGCGGTTCTCCTATCAGGCGAACCTGCTGATCTTCGGCATCGCGTCGCTTGCGGGCGCCTGTGCCCCGAGCATGTCGTGGCTCATCGTCGCGCGGTTCTTCATGGGCATCGGGCTGGGCGCGGAGATCGTCGTCGGTTATGTGACCGTCAGCGAATTTATCCCGCCGACGCACCGCGGACGCTGGGGCTCGGCGCTGTCGGCGCTGACCAATATCGCGCTGTTCATGTCGGCGTTGCTCAGCTATCTGATCATCCCGAACTACGGCTGGCGCTGGATGTTCGTGATCGTCGGCGCGGGCGCGATGGTCGTCTGGTATTTGCGCAAGAAGATGCCCGAGTCTCCTCGCTGGCTCGAATCGAAGGGCCGCTATGCCGAGGCTGAACGCGTACTGAGCGATATCGAGAGCGAGATCTCGCGCACGCATACGCTGGCGCCGGTCTTGTCGGCGCCCCCGCCGCTTCCCATCGCGCGCTCGTTCACGGCGCTGTTCTCGAAGGAACTGATCCGCCGCACGATCGTGGGCAGCGTGATCCTGATCGTGTTGAACACAGTGATCTATGGGTTCATCGCGTGGATTCCATCCTTCATGGCGAAAAGCGGCATGAGCATCGTCACATCGCTCGGCTTCGCGACGCTGATGTCGTTCGGCGGCCCGGTCGGCGGACTGATCGGCATGCTGGCCGGCGACCGTCTGGGCCGCAAGCGCGGCATCATCGCGTTTTCGTGCGTGGCCGTGGTGCTCGGCGCAATCTATCCGAACGTGACCTCGCCCGCCGCGATCGCGCTGGTCGGCTTCGGCCTCGTGACGACCATCTATGTGATGGTCGCGTTCGCGTGGGCGCTGTACGTGCCGGAGCTGTTCCCGACCGATATCCGGATGCGGGGATCGGGCTTTTGCAACACCCTGGGCCGCCTCATGACGGTGATCACGCCATACATGGTCGTCGCGCTGCACGGCCGCTATCAGGTGAGCGGCGTCGTGATTGCCATGCTGTCGATGCTGGTCCTGCAAATCGTCGTCGTGGCCGCGCTCGGTATCGAGACCAAAGGGCGCTCGCTCGAAGCGCTCACGCCTGTCGAGGACGATGTCCCGGACGCGACGCTCGAAGCGTCCCGTCCCATGAGATAAACGGCACGGCGAACCGCTGCCCTTCATCCGCCATGCCGCGACTGCCGTCGCGGCATTCCACTTTCTCCGATCACTCACACCGCCCCAATGGAAACCCGTATCCGCTCTGAAGCAAGGTCGTATCTGTTCGTCCCCGGCAACCGTCCGGAGCGCTTTGCAAAAGCGTTGCTCGCGGGCGCCGATGCCGTGATCGTGGACCTCGAAGACGCCGTCGCGCCGCACGACAAGGACCGCGCCCGCGAAGCCGTACTGCGGGCGCTGCCTGAGCTGGACAGCGTATACGTGCGCATCAATGCCGCCGACACGTGCTGGTTCGACGAGGACGTCGGCGCCTTCGCCGCCCATCCTGCCGTGCAAGGGCTCGTCGTGCCGAAAGCGGCGAACGCCGAGGCGCTGGCGCATATCGACTCGCGAAGTCATGCGCGCCTCGCCCTTCTGCCGCTGATCGAATCCGCGGCGGCATTCACGGCGCTCGATGCGATCTGCCATGCTCCGCGCGTGGAACGCCTGCTGTTCGGCACGGTCGATTTCCAGCTCGACACCGGGTTTGGAGGCGACGGCGAGGAGTTGTCGTATTTCCGCTCGCAGATGACACTCGCGTCCCGGCTCGCGAATATCGGCAGTCCGGTTGACGGCGTGACGATGGCGCTCGACGACGCCGGCGAGATCTTCGATGCAGCCCGGCGCGCCCAGCGCTTCGGATTCGGCGGCAAACTGTGCATCCATCCGAAGCAGATCGCGCCGACTCACGACGCGTTCACGCCCACCGATGCGGACCGCGCCTGGGCCACGCGCGTTCTGCAGGCGGCCGAGGCGAGCGCGGGGTCCGCCACCGTCGTCGACGGCAAGCTGATCGACGTCCCGGTTATCGAGCGAGCCCGAACGATCCTCGCAAGAGCAAGATGAACGGGACCCGCGCGCCGCACGCCGCATGCTCAGAACCGATGCGACATGCCGAGCCGGACGGCGATCTGGTGGTTGTTCGACGACGGCGACTGTCCGGTAATGTAGGCGACGGCGGGCTGACCCAGCGAATCGGTCCCGTTGGCGTGCTGATACACGACGATGGCGTAGACATCGGTGCGCTTGGACAGGAAGTAATCGGTGCCGGCCTGTGCCTGATGGTAGGTCGCTCCGCTGCGATCGCTCGCGCCCGACGCGTGGGTATAGACGTAGGCGACGCCGGCGAGCCACGACGGCGTCAGCTGATAGCGGAAATTCGCCTCGGCGTTGTCGAATCTCGCGATGCCCGTGTAGCCCAGCGGGTCCGGTCCCGAGTTCGATCCGAGGCCGCGAAACTGCACGTTCGAATACGTGAGCCCGACCGTGGCGCTGCCGAATTTGTAGGAGCCTGCCGCACTGATGATCTGCGTCGTCGATGCGGACGCGTAGCCCGCGTAGATCGGGTTGGACTGCGGCGTGGTCGCCGAGCCGGCGCTTCCGAGGTTGTTGGCGGCCGCAGTGGGGCCGGCGTTCGGATTGGTGCCGTAGAACGAGAAATTGGGATTGCGCGCATTCAAATAAGCCGCGCCCAACGCCACCGGGCCATTCTGATAACCCGCGCCGACCGACCAGACCTGATTGGCCGAGATGCTGCCGGGCACGCCCCCGAGGCCATACACGCCACCGAAGCGGAAGCCCGAATAGTCGATGCTGGCGAACTTGACCGCGTTGTTGACGCGACGCGTGTTCAGCGTGTTGTCGATGTCGCCCGCATGTGCGCCGAGATAGCCTGCCCAGATGGCGCCGGACGTGAAAAGCTGCGTGTAGTCGACGACCGAGTCGTACTGGCGACCGAACGTGACCGTGCCGAAGCTGCTGCTCTGCAATCCGACGAACGCCTGGCGCCCCAGTCCGGCGCCCCCTTGTGCGAGCGTCCCGTTGGTGATGCTGAAGCCGTTCTCAAGCACAAAGAGCGCTTTCAATCCGCCGCCGAGGTCCTCCGTTCCGCGCAAGCCCCAGCGACTGCCGCGAACCCCGCCGGTGGCGCCGTCCTGCATCGTATATTGACGGGCGCCCTGCAGACCCGTTGCGCTGCGTCCCGTCTGCACGTTGTTATTGAAATTGAGACCTACGTCGATGATGCCGTACAACGTGACACTGCTCTGCGCCCAGACCGGCGATGCACCGACGACCGTGCCCAGCACCGCCGCCGTGGCGGCCAGCTTTGTTTTCATTCTATTTCCATGATAGGTAGCGGTTGAAATACAGCGGACTTCATTCAGACCTGCGCAAACGACACCGGATGAACCGACGTCGGACGCGCGCACGCGTGGCGCGCGCGCGGCCGATTCGCGTCACAGACGCAGAACGAACGGATCCTGAACTTCGTCTCCGAGTTCGCACCAGATGCTTTTGGTTTGCAGATACTGCTCGATGGCTTCTGCACCGTTGACGCGGCCGATACCGCTCGCCTTATAGCCACCGAACGGCGAGTTGAACGCGAGCGCGCGGTACATGTTGATCCACACGGTGCCCGCTTCGAGCCGCTTGGCGAACGAGTGCGCGCGTTGCAGATTGCAGGTCCACATGCCGGCCGCGAGCCCGAAGCGCGTGCCGTTTGCAAGCGCGAGTACTTCCTCGTCGTCATCGAAAGGCGTCACGCACAGCACCGGACCGAAGACCTCTTCGTTCATGATGCGGTCGTCCGGCCTGGTGTGATGAACGATGGTCGGCTCGAAAAAAAGCCCGGATGCGAAGCCCGGCACTGACGCGCGCTGGCCGCCGCACAACAGCTCGGCACCCTCGTCGCGTGCTTGCGCCACCATGGAAAGATCCTTCTCCAGCTGTGCACGGGTCGCAACCGGCCCCATCTGCGTGGCGGCCTCGAGCGGATCGCCGAGCCTGATCTGCCTCGCACGCACCGCGAGCCGTTCTACGAAGCGGTCGTAGATCTTCCGATGCACATAGGCGCGCGATCCCGCAATGCAGGTCTGGCCCGCCGCCGCGAAGATACCGGCGAGCACGCCCGCTTCGGCCTGCTCGAGACGTGCATCGTCGAACACGATGTTGGCGCTCTTGCCGCCCAGTTCGAGCGTGCACGCCGCCAGCCGGCTGCCCGCCTTCGCCGCGATGCTGCGGCCCGCCTGTTCGCTGCCGGTGAAGACGATCTTCGCGACGCCCGCGTGACCTACTAGCGCGTCGCCGGTTTCGCGCGCGCCGGTGACGACGTTGATCACGCCCGCCGGTATGCCGGCCGCCTCCGCGAGCCGCGCGAGTTCGAACGCGGACGCCGACGTGATCTCCGAAGGCTTGAGCACGATCGCATTTCCCGCAGCGAGTGCGGGCGCCATGCTCATGATCGAGATCAGCGTGGGCGAATTCCACGGCACGATCACGCCGATCACGCCGAGCGGCTCGCGCAGCGTGTAGTTCAGCACGCTCGAACGCTCGAGCGGGATGACCCTGCCTTCGATCTTGTCGGCGAGACCGCCGAAGTAAAAGAGCCAGTCCTTGACGATCTTCGCCTGCGCCTGCATTTCGGCGAGCAGCTTGCCGTTCTGCTCCGACTCCATCGTGCCGATGCGTCGAGCGTTCTCGGCGATCTTCTCGCCCCATGCCATCAGCAAGCGGCCCTTTGCGCTCGGCGAGAGCTTGCCCCATGGACCCTTCAGCGCGGCATGGGCGGCCGCGACGGCCGCATCGACATCGCTCGCCGACGACAGCGCGAAGGCGCCCCATTCGCGGCCGGTGGTCGGGTTGATCGACGTGAAGGTTTCCCCGCCCGAGGTGGGCACTTCCTTGCCGCCGATGTAATTGCCATAGCGAGGCCGTTCGGTCGGCGCATCTGTCGTCGTCATGCGAGCTCCAGTAAGGTGGGTTTCAAGCTTCGTCACGCAGCGAATCGCCGCTTCCGCTCAGTCCGGTGAAGCTCGCGGCACCGCGCATCCAGGCCGGCACACTGAGCGCGCCGGCCACGATCATGTTGAGCAGCAGCGCCCACATCGCGGCATAGAGCGGGATGGCGTAACCGTCGAAATGCAGCGTGTAGACGGATGTTTTGAAGTGTTGTTGCGCGACCATCCACGTGCCGCACGCAAGGCCGCTGAACAGACCCGTCAGCAGCGCGCGCGGGTCGAATGTGCGGCCGAACAGCCCAAACACGACAGTCGGCAAGGTCTGGATGATCCAGATACCGCCGAGCAATTGCAGATCGGTCGCGTACGACACGGGCAGGCCGAAAATGATCGCGACGGCGCCGATCTTCACGAACACGGCGACGAGTTTCGACAAGCGCGTCTCGTCGAGTGCTGTCATGCGCGGATTGACGATCGCCAGATGAACGTTGCGCGTGTACAGGTTCGCCGCGGCGATCGACATGATCGCTGCCGGCACCAGCGCGCCAATTCCGATCGCCGCGAACGCAAGCCCCGCGAGCCACGAAGGAAAGAAGTGCAGAAACAGGGCCGGCACCGCGAAGTTGTTGCCGTACGCAGCGAAGTACTTCGCAAACTCGGGCATGCCGCGCACGTTCGCGGCGACCGCCATGTAGCCCAGCAACGTAATGAAGCCGAGCAGCAAGGTATAGATCGGCAGCAAGACCATGTTGCGTCGCACGGTATTGCCCGACTTCGACGACAGCAGCGCCGTCGCCGCATGCGGATAGAGCACGGTCGCGACAGCGGAGCCGAGCGCGATCGATACATACGCGCCGTAATCGCCCAGACCCGACGCGGTCGGCGGGCGCAGCAGGCGCTTGGGCGCGGGAATCGCCGCGAAGATGTGTTCGAAGCCGCCAAGCTGCGCCGGAATGATGATCGCGGCGGCGATGACCGTCACGTAGATCAGGATGTCCTTGACGATCGCGATCATTGCCGGCGCGCGTAGGCCTGACTTATACGTGTAGGCCGCGAGAATCGCGAAGGCCACCGCGAGCGGCACGTCGCCGGTCAGGCCCGAAGTGTCGAAGCCGAGCGCGCCGATGGCGACTTCGAGGCCCACCAGTTGCAGCGCGATATACGGCATCAGCGCGAGAATTCCCGTTACCGCGATGGCCAGTGCAAGTGTCTTGCTTCGATAGCGCGCATGCACGAAATCCGCCACGGTCACGTAGCCGCGTTGCTTGGCGACGCGCCACAAACGCGGGAAGACGATGAAGATGAACGGGAACGTGATGATGCAGAACGGAATCGCGAACATGCCCACTGCGCCGGCGCCAAACGCGAGCGCCGGAATCGCGACGACCGTGAAGGCGGTGAAGAGATCGCCGCCGAGCAGGAACCACGTGACGATGGTGCCGAATTGCCGGCCGCCGAGCCCCCATTCGGCCAGTTCGTCGAGATTGCCGCGACGCCATCCCGCCGCCACGAATCCGAGCACGGTCACGAGCAGGAACAGCAAGCTGAAGACCACAGTCGCGCCGACGTTCATTGCGCCTCCCGATCGTCGTTGAACGTTTCGCGGTCCGGCGTCAGTCGATAGATCGCGCCCGTGACCAGCGCGCCGATCACCACGAACAGAAGCTGCGACCAGTAGAAAAAAGGCAGGCCCCACAACGTGGGCTCGTCCCGGTTGTAGAACGGCACGCCCAACACCAGCGCGAGCGGTATCAGAAAGCCCCAATACCATTGTCCCTGGCGAGTCCTCCTGTCGGACAGACGCTTCATGATGTCTCCACAAATAGATCTTATGTATCGGCTCGAATACCGCGCCATTGCGCGCGCGTCGCTGTACCGCCGTCGCCCTGCTCCTGCACCACCCCTTGCCCTGTCAGCCGCGTAACGCTTTCGACTGCGCGAGATAACCGGTCGGATCAACATGAACATCGATCAGACACGGACCGTCTGTCGCGAACGCCTGCGCCAGCGCGGACTGATAATCCATCGGCGTCGCCGCTGAAAAAGTGGTCAAGCCGAAACCACGCGCGATCGCCGCGAAATCGATGCGCGGCCAGGTAACGCCGTCTTTCTCGAGCCCCCGGCTTTGCTGCTTGATCTGAATCAGCGAGAGCGTCGAATCGTTGAACACGATCACGCAAAGCTTCACGTTTTCGCGCGCGGCCGTCGCCAGTTCGCCGATGCACATCAGCAGTCCACCGTCGCCCGTGAAAGCGATCACCTGGCGTGCCGGATGGGACAGACTCATGGCAACCCCCGCGGGCAGCGCGTATGCCATCGACGCAAGGCCGTTCGAGATCAGCACGTCACCGGCACGTCTCGCCGGCCAGAACGCCATCGCCGAAAACATGTGAGCGCCGGCGTCGACCGTCATGCGCGGATCGAGCGCAGCGGATGCGGTGGCCGCGAGGCGCACCACCTGCTCGGGCGTCAGTCCCACACCATTGCCGCTGTAGGCGAGGCGCGTCTGCATGCCTGTCCTGAGACGGGCGAACGCTTGCGGCGCCCAGCCTTCGCGCGGCTTCACGCCCGATAGCGCATCGAGCGCCTGCGCGAGCGGCAGCCGCAGCTTCACCGTGGGTTCGACGTAGTGCGGTCTATGCTCGACCGCACTCAGATCCAGAACCGGCGCGTCGTAGCCCCAAGGCCGTCCGATCAACTCGACGGGATCCAGCCCGCACAGCACGATCAGTCCAGCCGACGACACGCATTCGCGTTCGAGCGCGCCGCCGGTGAAAAGACCGATCACGTGATCGTCATCTTCGGCAACGACGCCTTTTGCCTTGTAGGTGGTCAGCAGCGGACAGTCGAGCTGGCGCGCGAAAGCGGCGATTTTCGCGGCGACTTCGGCTGATCTCGCTTCCAGACCGACGACGATCACCGGTCTCCGGGAACCTTCGATGAGCGCACGCGCCGCGTCGATGTGCGCGACCACGGCACGCGTCGCGGCGGCCTCGTGGCACTGAAGATCGGGCGTGAAGCCGGCGTCCTGCGCGGCCACTTGTCTCCGTGCGTTTTCGCCGGTCAGTTCCAGGTATACCGGCCCCCACGGGAGCGTTTCCGCAAGCGCGAGCAGCGCTTCGAGTTCATCCGCAGCCTGTTCGCCCTCCAGCCTAGTATGGGCCTTTACGACCGGCGCCAGCATCGCGCGCTGATCGAAAACCTGATGCGAATCGACCTTGCGCTGCCGCTCCGTCCAGCCATCCGTGATGACGAGCACCGGCACGCGATCGAGGCACGCGTGAGCAATCGCGTTGACTACACTCGCCGCGCCCGGGCCCTGCGTCGTCACCACCACGGCGAGACCGCGATTCGCTTCGGCATCGGCGGCGGCCATCATGCCGGCCGCCGCTTCGGTATGGGCCAGCACGAAACGGATGCCGCGCGACGCGCACGCTTCGATGACATCGAGACTGCTGCCCCCGCCCGGCAACCCGTAGATCCTTTGCACGCCGTGGTGGCCGAGGGTCTCGGCAATGACCTGAGCAACCGTGCGCGCCTGGCCGGCATCCTGAGCCGGCGGCTCGTCATGTGAGAGAGAGTCGAGCATCGCGATGTCCTAGTGTCCCGCCGTGGCATCCGCCGGCGCGTGCGAATACATCGGCATGCCGGCTACCGGCATATCGGCCACCAGCACCGACGAGCCCTGCGTGATGAACAACTGGCGGTTGTCCACGCCGCCGAACGCGCAGTTGGTCGTCATGCGTCCGTTCGGCGAGTTGATGCGCAGAAGCGGCTCCCCGGTCGGCCCGAACAGCCAGACTGCACCGAGGCCGACATGACATACCGCGATCGATCCGTCGCTCGCGAGCGCGACGCCGTCAGGACCGCCGCCGCCCGACATCTGCACATAGGTACCGACCTTTGTCACCAACGCGTCGCGCACGAGCGGTACTCGCCAGATTGCGTTCGCCCGAGTTACCGCAAGCATCACGACATGACTCGCTTCGTTGAGTACCAGCCCATTCGGACTCGGCACGTTGTTCAACAGGCAATCGAGCCGGCCATCGTGACCGAGGCGATAGAGCCGGCCGGTCGGGTCCTGGTGACCCGTCTGTCCCTGGTCGGTGAAATAGATATCGCCGTTCGACGCGAATACGAGATCGTTGAGGCCTTTGAAGCGTTGCAACAGCGAGCGCTCGAGAAACGGCTCGATCCGGCCGGACTTCGGATCGAACACCATCAGTCCATTCTTGCAGTCCGCAATGAACGCGCGGCCGTCGCGGTGGAACTTCAGGCCATTCGGCTCGCCGTCGTATTCGAGTTCGCACGACACCCGCGCGTCAGGCGTGATCTTGAAGACGCGTCCCCACGGAATATCGACGACCCATAGATTGCCCTCGCGATCGAATGACGGACCTTCCAGAAAAGCAGGCGCTTCGGCGCCGTGCAGTTGCACATTGACCCAGACCGAAGGGCGGCCCTTCACATGAAATTCAGACGGGATTGCAACGAATTCACGTGCTTCGACGGCGGGTGGCGGCGCGTACATACGGTCTCCTGATGCGATTGTCACGGGTTAAGTTATACGTACATGTTAAGTTCGTGAATGCGTTCGTGAGAATAGGGTAAATACCATTTTATGCATCACAATTCGCAGATAAGTTTCACAGTGCAAAACTTTTTTTGCCACGTGATCTATCTACGTGTACGTACATGTTTTCTAATATGGAACGCATCCGTATCCGGGGCGATGACGCGACTATTCAGGAGACTTGCATGAGGCCGGACAAAGCATTGAGCATCGACGATCTGCGCAAGATCGCGAGAAGGCGTTTGCCACGCGTGATCTACGATTACCTGGAAGGCGGTGCCGAGGACGAGGCGTGTCTGGCGGCCAACCGACGGGCGTTCGAAAAGCACCGGCTGCTGCCGCGTTACCTTGTCGACATCACGCAGCGCGATCAGTCGACGACAGTGCTTGGACAGCGCTTCGCGTCGCCGTTCGGGATTGCGCCGACCGGCATGATCGCGATGGTGCGGCCGCGTGCCGATGTCCTGCTGGCCGAAGCGGCCGCGCGCGCGGACGTGCCGTTCGTCATCTCCGGCGCGAGCACGGCGTCCATCGAGGAGATCGCGCGGATCGCGCCGAAGTCCTGGTATCAACACTATCCATGCCGGGACGCCGGCATGACACTCGACCTGCTTCGCCGCGTGGCCGACGCGGGTCTGCAGACGCTGGTAGTCACTGTCGATGTGCCTTTGCATTCGAAGCGCGAGCGCAACATCCGCAGCGGCTGGGTGCGTCCTTACAAGCCGACACTCGCGGTCATGCTGGAGGCGTCGAGACATCCGGCATGGGTCGTCGACTATCTGCGCACCGGGCTGCCGTTCATGGAGAACTACCGCAAGTACGCGCCGCCTGACACCAGCGCGCGAGACCTCACCAGCTTCTACGCGGGCCAGGTGCCGGCCGCGCACTCGTGGTCGGCGATCGAGAAAATCCGGCGGGAATGGAGCGGCTCGCTGGTGCTCAAAGGCATCCTGCACCCCGACGATGCAAGCCAGGCGCTGCGGTGCGGCGTGGACGGCGTCATCGTTTCGAATCACGGCGGGCGGCAGCTCGACCGCGCCACGGCGCCAATCGACGCGCTCCCGCGTATCGTCGATGCGGTCGGAGATCGCATGACCGTGATGCTCGACAGCGGGATCCGGCGCGGCGCCGATATCGCCACCGCGCTGTGTCTGGGCGCGCGTTTCGTGTTCGTCGGGCGCGCGCCCGCTTATGGCGTCGCCGCGGGCGGGGTCGACGGCGCGATGAAAGCGCTGAGCATCCTGCGCAACGAACTCGATCTCGTGTGCGGCCAGATCGGTTGTCCTTCCGCGACCGCGCTCGGTCCCGCTTTTATCGACGGTTACGACGGTCAACGCGTTGCTCGCGGGACGCGTGAGTGCATCGCGCACGCGCACCCCATCGAAACGCTGTGAGCGTAGGCGAACGAGTGGGCGTGAGAACGGCGGCGCGCCTTTCATTTGCTCCTTCCGGCACATGGTAAAGTTTTGACCTGTTACCGATATGGCAGGGAGATCATCGTTGGTTCAGCGCAAAGCAACGCCGGACAAGGCGCTCAAGGGTCAAACCGGGACCCGCCGCCCGCGCGGGAGCCGGACGGTGTCCGCTTCACGCGATGAACCGCTTTACGTGCAGGTCGTCTCCACCCTGAAGTCCGAGATTCTCAAAGGCACCTTTCCGGTCGACACGCAACTGCCGTCGGAAGATCTGCTCGCACAACGTTTCTCCGTGAGCCGCCACACCGTCCGCGAAGCGCTGCGGCGTCTGCGCGAGGATGGTCTGATCTCGTCGAGACAAGGCGCGGCGACCACGGTGGTTCGGCCCGGTGCGGGCGGCTCGTATGTCCACGAGATCGCCTCCATCAACGATCTCTTCTCGTTTGTTTCAGCGTTGCGCTTTCGCATCGACTCCGTGCGCATGGTGACGGCGGACGCGCCGCTCGCCGAACAGCTCGGCGCGTCGCCAGGAGACAAATGGCTGCGCATCGAAGGCTTTCGTTATCAGGCTGAGAGCGATGAGCCGGCGTGCTGGATGGAAGTTTTCGTGCACGGGGATTACGCCGGTGTGGCGCGACTGCTCGACCGCAACAGCCGGCCAATTTTCGAACTCATCGAAACGCTCTATGGCGAGCGCATTGTCGAAGTCGAACAGGCACTGCGCACGGCGCCGATGCCCGCCGACATCGCACCGGCGTTGCGCAGCGAACCCGGCGAAGTCGCGATCGAAGTGATCCGCACCTTCCGCATCGCGTCGGGCACGATCGCCGAGGTGTCGATCGCGCACTATCCATCCGATAACTTCGCCTTCTCGATGAAACTGCGTCGAAGCCGCTAGGTCGCCCGGCGCGTTACGCGAACCAGGCGTCGCTCAGCACCAGCGGCACTTCCTTGTTGGCTTCGGAGAATCCATCCAGCGGCAGCTCGTCGATTCCGACGCGGGCGAGCGGATCGCTCGTGTCGTCGATCGTCGCGCCGACCCGAAGCATCACCAGTGCTTCGCCCTCATCCGCCACGAACGAATAGAACGAGCCGCGCGGCAGCACGATGCCTTCATTTTTCGAAACGATGCGGATCTCGCCGTTCGGTCCGCGAAAGGTCGCGCTGCCTTGCAGGATGAAGAACATGTGATCTTCGTTGGTATGCGCATGCAGTTCGTTCTCGCCGCCGCTCGCATACGTCTTCAGCACGACACTCAACGTATGCGTCGCGCCGAGCACGATATTGGTCCGGCCTTGATCGGGTAACTGCGCGCGCGCATGAAAGAAGGTCGGCCTCGTGCGCTTCTCGAACTGCGTGATCGCCTCGAGCCACTCCGTGGTATTGCGCACAATGGTGGACGACTGGGGAATGGTTTCGAACGTGCTCATATCGAATCTCCTTTAAAAAAGGGGGCGCACGCAACGGCGTCGGCGCGTCATTCGCCGGTGGGGAACCCGTATAACGAGGCCGGATTGTCGGCAAGAATGCGCCTGCGCACGGCCGTGTCCGGTGCCCATTTCGCGAGCAGGTTCAGCACACCCGCATCGTCCACCTGCTCCGGCGGACTGACCCGGTCGGCGGTGAAGGCGTGCGCCGGATTCGGATGCGGCCAATTGCTGGCCCATAACATTCGCGCCGGATTGGCCTCGATCAATGCCTTCGCGATATTGGCGAGATCGTCGTAGCGCGGCGCATCGTTCGAACAGAGATACGGCGCCGACAGCTTCACATACGCATTGCCGGCCCGCACCAGTTCGAGGATCACGTCGAAGCCCGGTTGCCGCACGCCGTCCGCCGCGTTCGCGCGCGCGAAATGATCGAGCACGACGGGCACATCGAGTTCACCGAGCACGTCGGCGAGCGAAGCAATCAGTCCAAGCCGGCTATATAACTGAATGTGCCATCCGCGCGCGGAGAGCTTACTGGCCGTGTGCCTGATGAGTGTCGTGCAGCGCGCCGGATCATGCTCGGCGAGCATCTCCAGATTGAGCCGCACGCCGCGCGCGCCCGCTTCATGTAACGCATCGAGGTGGGCGTCGGTCGCATGGTCGTCGATCACGACGACCGCGCGTGCGTGCTGCTGACCGATTTCAGCGACCGCATCGAGCGTAGCCGCGTTATCGCTGCCGTAGACGCTCGGCTGCACGATCACCACGCGCGGAATCTGCAAGCCGTGGAGCGTCGCGCGCAACTGCGCCACACTCGCGAACGGAGGCGTGTATTTTCGCGCGGACGAATAAGGGTAGTTCGGGGAATCGGGGAACACGTGCGTATGGCAGTCGCACGCATGCGGAGGCAACTCGAAGGCCAGTGTCGTCATGACGGATTGCGCTTTGATTGCATGATTGGGTAGCCAGCCGACGACTCGCTATTGCAGCGGCCGGCCTTTGGTTTCGGGCAGAAGCATCGCCATGATCACGGAGGCGCCGTACGCGCAGCCGGCAAAGATCGCGATTGCGCTGCCCAGCGACGAGGTCTCGCTCAGATAGCCCACCAGCGCAGGAAAGAGCGCGCCGATGCCGCGGCCGAAGTTGTAGCAGAAGCTCTGACCCGTGGCCCGCACACCCGACGGATACAACTCCGTCAGATACGCGCCGATCCCCGCGAAAACGCCGCACGACGCGAGTCCGAGCGGGAAACCGAGCACCATCATTTCGCCATCGGTCAGCGGCAGCTTCAGATAGAGGTACAAACACACGGCCGCGGCGAACGAGAACACCACGAAACTGCGGCGGCGGCCCCAGAAGTCGGTGAGATAGGCGCCGAGGATATAGCCGCAGAATGAGCCGGCGATCAGCACCAGAAGATAACCGCTCGTGTTGATTACGGACAGATGGCGCTCTACCTTGAGGAAGGTCGGCAGCCAGGTCGACATCGCGTAATAGCCGCCCGTCAACGCCGTGCATAGCGCCGACGCCTTGATGGTGGTGCCGAGCAGAGGCGGCGTGAAGATCGACAGCAGGCTGGTGCGGATGGCACTCGCACGGGCCTCCGCTTGCGCCTTGACGAAGATTTCCGGTTCGGTCACGTTGCGTCGCACGAACAGCACCATCAGCGCGGGAATCACGCCGATCCAGAACAGCGCACGCCATGCGTATTGCTCCGGCAGATAGGAAAACGACAGGCTGTAGATCAGCGCCGCGGCGGCCCAGCCGATCGACCATCCACTCTGCACGAAACCGACAGCCTTGCCGCGATCCTCTGCACGCACCGTCTCGCCTATCAGCACCGCGCCAATCGCCCATTCGCCGCCGAAGCCGAGACCTTGCAGAATCCTCAGCCCGAGCAGTTGCTCGAAGTTCTGCGCGAACCCGATGAGAATGGTGCAGGTCGAGAACCATAGGATGGTCGCCTGCAGCAACCTGACGCGACCGAAGCGGTCTGCAAGCATCCCCGCGCCCCACCCGCCGAATGCCGAGGCCAGCAACGTCGCCGTGCCGATCAGGCCGATTGCTCCCCGTTGCACGCTGAGCGTGTGCGTGAGCGCCGTGATGACGAAGCTGAAGATCATGAAGTCGAATGCGTCGATGGCCCAGCCGCCGAACGCAGCCACGAAGGTCTTCCTGCCGCCGGGATCGAGCCGGGCAATCCATGCCGGCATCCAGAACGGGGTTGCTCTCTCGTTTTCTCGCGTGGTGGCGACTTTCATTTGGGCTCCGTGGACAGCCGAGGCAAAGCGGACGCCGACGCCCGGCAAAGGCGCGACGGCGATCGTTTAGTGAAAAGTGTCGATCAGCAAATCGAGCGGGCGATTCAGCGGCATGGATCAATTGTTCACGTACATGTACAAATCGTCTCTCGGGGTGAACCCTGAGAGACTGACATTCGATGAGAACTGAGGCGTGGCGGCTTCGACGAACACGGGGCGAATTCTTTGAAGGAGGTCGTGGAACGGCCGACGGATTGCGGCTGAGGTCGCTTGTTAAACTGTGAAGTCGGCAACCGCGCAATCCACCTCCCACGATGAACACAAAGGTCAGACAAGCCGCCCAAGTTTTGGAACTGCTGGAGTTTTTTGCTCGGATCAAGCGGCCTGCGGCGCTTGCGGAGATTTCGGAGTCCTTGAACTGGCCACGATCCAGTACCTTCAATCTCTTGAACACGCTGAAGTCGCTCGGTTATCTCTATGAGCCGAGACCGAAAGGCGGTGTGTATCCGTCGCCGCGATGGCGGGAATTGGTGGAAACCATTAGCAGCGGCGAGACGCCGCCGATCGAAATGGAAAAGTTGCTTGAGCATCTCGCCAGGGTGACCGGCGAGACCACGGCGCTGGCTGTGCCCAACGCCACTCAGGCCATGTTCGTTGGTGTGCACGAGTCGGCGTTTCCGATCCGCTATACGACGCAGATCGGCAACTGCGTGCCGATGCATGCGACCGCTGCGGGACGCGCGCTGCTATCGCAACTTTCTTCGGCCGATCGACTCGCTTTGCTCCGGCGTGCGGACTATGTCCGGTACACACCGAATACGCTTATGGATCCAGACGCGATCGAAGCAGAAATTAAGCAGTCGATCAATGAGGGATACTTCGTTGGCAAAGAAGAGTATTCGCCGGGCCTAATGGGCGTCGCGCTGGCATTGCCCATGCCGGCGCGCCACTACGCGCTATTGATTTCGGGTCCGGTTGATCGGCTCAAGGATCGGGTCGATGAAATCGCTAGAGAAATGATTGCTGCCGTGCGCGAAATTCTTGCTATTGATCTTGGCCGTCGTGAACCTTGACCGTTCATACGCGAGCCTTGGTTCAGCTCATCGAGAATCACCAGATTGACCGCCCCGGATTTGGAGGAGGCACCAATTCGCGAGAGAATCCTCCGCGTCAGAGCCCGAAGAAGTTGGTCTAGGCAGGGTGTGTCAGCGCCGAATACGCATGGCGCACGTCGCATTTAAGATGGGCCCGCAAAAATTTCCGGGCTGCCAATTCAGGCTATGCTCATAGCATTTTTCTTCGCCTACAGGGTATGTACGAAAATGTACCGAAGAACGTAACGGGAAGCACGGTCGAAACGTCCACGCGGCGGCTTCTTCGGCCAGCTAGCTGGGCGCATGGCTCGGTCAGATGCCACCTCCATCCCCTTCGTGTAATCATCGGTGGGCTATAACACCTATCGCATCTTTCCGGGTGGTGGATCGCGGAGAGTGTGGTCAGCGCAACGTCATGCTAGCGATGGGGCTCAAGCCAGCGGAAACGTGATTTTTACATCAAGGCCGCCCTCGGCACGATTACGCAAAACGATTCGACCACTATGGGCGAGTATCACGGCACGAGTCGACGTCAGGCCAAGCCCCATGCCGCCTGTCGATCGGTTACGTGACTGTTCCAGCCGATAAAAGGGTTCAAATACTTTCTCGAACGCATGCGGCGGAATCCCCGGCCCACTGTCAGCGCACCCAACTTCAATCTGTGTCGATGAGTATGTCAGGGTAAGTTCCGCGAGATTGCCATACTTCAGCGCATTGTCGACAAGATTCATGCAAGCGCGCCGTAGCGCGAGAGGCCGGCCGCTGAATGGGAAACGCTCCGGTCCGGTATAGCAAACGGGTCTATCCTGATCCGCATAATCGTCTGCTATCGTACGAAGCAGGACTCCAAAGTCAAACAGCGTCGCATCTTCATCCTTGAAGTCATCCCGGAAAAAGGCCAAGGCGGAATCCGCCATGGCCTGCAGATCATCGACGTCGCGGAACAGTCGTGCTCGCTGCTCGTCGTCCTCGATAAACTCTCCCCGAAGCCGGATCTTCGTGAGTGGCGTGCGAAGGTCGTGCGACATTGCCGCGAGCATCGTTGTTCGTTCCTCCACGAACTGCCGCAGCCGGGCCTGCAAGACGTTGAATGCCGAAATGGCTGAGCGCAGTTCTTTGGGTCCCACCTCTGGAATCGCGCTGGCTCGTGGGTCGCTCCCGAGCCTCCGCAATTCGTTTGCAAACCATCGGATCGGCTTCGACAAAAAATACGTGGCAAGCACGGATGCTGCAAGAATGGAAATGCCGACGACGCCAAGCGCGATGGCAATTTGCGCGGGCTGAGGAAGCGCCCATTGACGACCTTCGTCTGTAAAAACAAGCCAGCTGTCATCGCTCAGCTGGACGGCAAAAAAATCGACCTTCTGCTGCGCGATACGTTGATATGGCAGATGGCCGGATAATCCGTCAGCCGAGTTGAACCGAACAATTGCGCGCGGGTGACCGTCGGTACCAACTATCTTATCGTCTAGGTCAATCTTCCGCGTTGTCGCAGCGACCGCGAGGTCGCGCGCAATAACCGTTTTCGCCGGATACCAGTTTGCGCTTACCTTGGGTACGCGCAATGATGCTGCCAATGTGTCCCGGTAAGACGAAGGTGCTGCGTCTATCAGGCGAACGATGTCATCAACCCTGCCTAGCAGGGCGTTTTCGAGTGCTGCCGGCGACGCCCAGAACCCGCCAAGTTCGTTAGCAGCAATGCTCAATGTCAATACGCCTATGATGGCTGAACCAACGGTCAGCGCGATTCTCCAGGCGATTGTGTCTGGCGGCCTAAAGCTCATCTTATCCCCGCCGTACGTCCGGAGTGAACATGTAACCACCGCCACGGACAGTGTGGATAAGCGAAGGCTTCGCGTCGTCGGTATCAAGTTTGCGCCTTAACCGGGCGACCTGAACATCGATACTTCGATCAAAGACAGCGTGCGTCGCCCCGCGTGCCAGATCAAGAAGCTGGTCACGGGTCAATACACGTTGAGGATTTTCTACGAACGCAAGCAGAAGATCAAACTCAGCGTTCGAAAGCATCACCATCGTATTGTCAGGCGAGCGCAGCTCCCGGCGTGCAATATCCAGCCGCCAATCCGCGAATGTCAGGACAGGCCGTAAGGCAGTTCCAGACATCACGGTGTCCGACTGGGCCGTTCTGCGCAAAACTGCCTTCACACGGGCAAGCAGTTCCCTCGCATCAAACGGTTTGACCAGATAGTCGTCCGCGCCGATCTCGAGGCCAACAACCCGATCAACGTGATCGGCAACCGCCGTCAACATGATCACCGGAATCCTTGAGGTGGCGCGGATGCGCCGGCACAGGCTGAAGCCATCCTCGCCGGGAAGCATGACATCCAGGATGACGAGGTCGACAGGCTGGCTGTCCAGGATCGAAAAGGCGCCCTCTCCATCCATGGCAGCACTCACTTGGTGTCCATGTTTCTGGAAAAAGCTGGTCAACAGGGACCTGATGTCCTCTTCGTCGTCAACCACTAGTACGTGCGGCATTTTGGTCATCCCTGATTTTAACGCGAGCTGCACCCGGGATTGATGTCGTTTCGTTGGACCGAATGTTTCAACCTGGAAACATTATATCGGAGGGGCAATTTAAGGGACATCACGATGTAGCCGGTCGAGCGTAGTCTTGCGGTCGGCTGCTGATGATCTCGCCATGGCCAAGGCGCAGTCAGCATGCAGACCAACGAGGGCGATGTTTCATTGCTGGCGGGATGAGTCGAACGGTTCGTCTGGGCACACCGAATGTCCCCTGCCATACATGGCAACCATCGTCCGGGCAAGCCACCGGCCCGTCTTTACCAGGCCACCAGTTAGCGACACACTATCGGATGTACGGGATGCACCCAACCACGTTAACCGCATGTCACGAATGCGATCTACTTCAATGGAAAGTAGTACTACCCGAACGTCGCACTGCGCGGTGCGGGCGATGTGCTGCAGTCTTGTATCGGATCCCGTCCCCAGGCTTCGAGCGCCCCCTCGCTTTTGCTGTTGCGGCGGCAGTTCTGTTTGTACTCGCATGCTCCTTCCCGATCGTCGGCCTTTGGATTGGGGGTGAGCTCGTCGAGACAACCCTGATTGGTGCGGCGTTCTCGATGTACGCGCAAGGGGAGTGGCCAGTCGCAGGAATTGTTCTGGTGACGACGATCGTGATTCCTTTGCTGAGCATCGCCGGAATCCTGTACCTGCTATTCTCCATGCAGACTGGCCATCGACCACGCGGACTGAAGATCGTACTCCGTTTTCTCAGTCGTGTTTCTTCTTGGGCAATGATTGAGGTGCTCATGCCTGGGATGCTGGTCGTTCTCGTCAAACTTCGACATTTCGCCACCGTCGCCCCGGGAACGGCCCTATGGGCATTTGGAGCAGTCATGCTGCTGCTCGCAGCAGTGGGTCAGGTGTTCGATCTCTCCGACGTATGGGCACACATGCCTGTGGACGCAAGGCCCGAGACACGGGGGCGGCGTTCCACAGCGACTGCCTCAGGTACGGGAATTCTCACCTCTGCACGCGCAGGGTTGTGCCTGTGTCACGACTGTGGGTTGCTGTCGAAACTGGATGTTTCCGTTGAACATCTGACCTGCCCCCGTTGCAATGCACGCCTCCACCCGCGCAAGCCGAGCAGCCTCGCACGCTGCTGGGCACTCCTGCTCGCAGCCGTCGCCCTCTATGTTCCTGCCATGATGTTGCCAGTCATGGTGACCACAAGCCTGGGCATCACGCAGGCCGACACCATCATGAGCGGCGTCGTACTTCTCTGGTCGTCTGGATCGTGGCCGCTGGCCGCGATTGTTTTTATCGCAAGTATTGTTGTTCCCATGCTCAAAATCGTCTCGCTGGCCTATCTCGTCTCGAGCACACAGTTGCGTTCATCCCTGATCCCAAAACAGAGAACGCGCATCTACCGCATCATTGAGTTTGTCGGCCGCTGGTCGATGCTCGATTTCTACGTCATTACGATTCTGGTCGCACTTGTCCAGTTCGGTCAGATTGCGACAATCGCGCCGGGGCCCGGCGTCATTACGTTCGGCGCAGTCGTCGTGCTGACCATGCTTGCCTCCCAGTCATTTGATCCAAGGCTGATGTGGGATGCCGTGGAGAAAGAAGGTGAATAATCTCCCCGAGAAAAAAGATGATCCCGAGACGAGACGCGAGTTTCCGGTGGCCGTCACGGCCACGGGGTCGAAGTGGGCGCTTCGACTGGTCTGGCTCGTTCCAATCGTAGCAGTACTGATCGCTGGATGGATAACAACGCAATCAGCCATGCAGCGTGGTCCCACCGTCACAATCCGTTTTGCCACAGGAGACGGCATTGAGGCCGGCAGAACCCGGGTCAAGTTCAAGAACGTTGACGTCGGCGTGGTCAGGAGCATGACGCTATCGGACGATCATAAGACCGTGATTGCCAGCGCTGAAATGTCACGGAATGCATCGAGCATGCTCGTTGAGGGCACGCGTTTCTGGGTTGTGCGACCGCGCATTGCTGGGGGAACTGTCTCGGGTATCACTACCCTGATTTCTGGCTCTCATATCGGCATGGATATTGGTACATCAATTACGGCCCGTCGTGATTTTGTGGGTCTCGAATCGCCTCCGGCCATTTCCTCCGGTGCACCCGGCCGGGAGTTCGTGCTCATGAGCACGAACATCGGCTCGCTCGATAACGGCTCCCCCATCTACTTCCGGCGGCTTCAGGTCGGGCAGGTCATCTCATATGAACTCAATTCCGATGGCAAAGGCATGACGCTGCATGTTTTCATCAACGCACCATATGACAGGTTCGTGACGAGCGACTCGCGCTTCTGGCACGCGAGCGGTGTGGACGTAACGCTGGACACCACAGGCGTGAAGATCGACACGGAGTCCATGACGTCGATCCTGACAGGTGGCCTCGCGTTCGAAAATCCGCCCGACACGACCACTGCCACGGAAGCAGTCGCAGGTTACCGGTACACGCTCTTCGCGAATCGGGCAGCGGCAATGAAACGACAGGACGCGACCGTTGACAGTTATGTGCTGAACTTTAAGGAGTCCGTACGCGGACTGAGCGTTGGCGCTCCGGTGGACTTCCGCGGGATCGTTATCGGTGAGGTGTCGGAAATTTCCGCGCACTTCGATCCGGTTCGGAAGGAATTCAGTATTCCGGTTGAAGTCAACCTCTATCCGGAGCGCCTGATCCCGCGTCGAAGCTGGGACCCGCACATTGGGACCCGCCAGTCGGCGCACAGACAGTTCGCGGACTATCTGGTGTCACAGGGAATGCGGGCGCAACTGCGTACGGGAAGTCTGCTCACGGGGCAGCTGTATGTAGCCATCGACTTCTTCCCAAAGGCCCCAAGGGCCACCGTGGACTGGAACGCCGCCACACCGCAGTTACCCACGGTGCCGGGAAATCTGCAGACGCTGCAGGACTCGATCACAAGTCTTATAACAAAGCTCAACGCGATTCCGTTCGACGGGATCAGTTCGGACCTGCGTAAAACGCTGGCTGACGCCGATGCGGTCCTGAAGACAGTGAATATGGAGGTCGCACCCGACGCAAAATCGACCATGGCAGCCGCCCGGCAGGCGTTGGACTCGGCGAATCGCGCCTTACAGAGCGATTCGCCTTTCCAGCAGAACACAACCGAGACGATGCAGGAACTGTCTCGTGCCGCGGTTTCAGTTCGTTCGCTGGCCGAGTATTTGGAGGCTCATCCAGAGTCCCTGATCCGGGGCAAGCAGGAGGACAAGCCATGAGCCGTTTCGCCGTGCTGTTCTGGACAGCGCTCGCCCTGACCCTTACCGGGGGTTGCGCAAGCTCGCCGGCCACGAAGTTCTATACCCTGAGCTCCGCAGAGGTGATCCGGCAACCGTTGAACGTCCAAACGATCACGATCGATGCGGTGAGTGTGCCCGAGTTGATTGACAGGCCACAGATCGTATCCACCACGGATGCAACTCGAGTATCCATTGACGAGTTTGCAAGGTGGGCCGAGCCGCTGAAGCGGCAGATTGGGCGGGTGCTAGCGTCAGACCTGACTCAGTCGTTTCCGGGGGTAATGGTCTCGGCTTACCCCCAGCGCGCGGCGGGGAACGCCTGTCGTGTTTCGGTGGACGTTCAGAGTCTAAAGTCAGCATCCCTCGGCCCGGCAATGCTTACGGCAATCTGGACGGTCAAGCCATCGGAACGCCAGGACGCGGTGAGAGGAAGGACCGTTGCCCAAGAAAGAGTCAGTGGGCCGGGCTACGAGGTGATTGTAAATGCATACAGTCGTGCGATCGCGACCATGGCAAACGATATCGCAACCGCGGCCAAAGTTTGCACGCAGCAGACACCGCCATGATTCTCCAGAAATGATTCGCCGCGTACCCGCTGCGAAACGGTGGACCTCTTACCCGACCTCGCGGCATCTGACGCGAACGGGCTTCACAAAAAAATGGCCGCTCAGACAAGGAGCAGAAACGCAAATGCCACTTTCGGAATTTCCCACGGATCTCCTTTCCCCGGCATCGCACATTGTCGAAACCGAGCGAAGTCTATTTTCGGGCCGGGGTGTCGTACAGACTCCCTGCGATTGGAGTAGGGCCGATATCACGCTCGTCCCCTCCCCCGCCACACAGAAGACAGCCTCTCAAGTCCTCTGGTCAAAGTACCGTCAGGCAGCAATTGATCCGATTATCGTGCGATTCCAGCATGACAGGTCTGGAGGGACAGGAAACGCGGATATGACCCAGCTGGGTGCTCATATGAAAAAAACTATTTGCGAGAAGCTCTGTGAACACTCTGAAATTATGAACTACGCCGCACGTGGCGTGCTTCGAGTCGCGCTCACCCTGACGGGGATCCATTCGACCGGAGCTTCAGACAGAACACCAGCGCAGTGTCAAGATGGCGCGAAATTGTCCAGTGCTACGGCGAGCTCCTGCAGGAGCGCATCGATCAACGCAATTTCCCTCAAGGCAATGATCTACGATGGGGCTAGCAATCGATTGCTGCATACGTACGAAGCAGAGAAGAGGATGAATCCGATCGCTATCGCGACTTCCTTCGGCGCGATCAACGCGGCAAGACGTTTCCTGACAGGAAGCGCGAACGCGCTGGCCATGCAGATCAGACCCGGCGTAAATCAGACACATTGAACCTCGTCGACACGATTTCTGCTCGTTATCTTTCTGCCGCAGTTCATGTTTTCACCCACAACGTTAGAAGCGCCTCTTCGGTTATCTATATTCTCATGTCTGGTTCTAGAGCGTGTGGAGCGAGACGAGAAGGCTTCAACGGGCACTCTGCCAGTCTTTCTAAACATTAACCTGATCTCTAAGGAATACGAAAATGGTAAAATACAATATCCTCCCTATTCTTCTCGCAGGTTCCACCGTGCTGGCGCTATCCGCATGCGCCGGTGTCCAGCCTGTCGCATACTCTGGCCTCTCGTCCTCCCCACAGTTGACGCAAAACCGGGACGACGATTCGGACAAAGTACCGTATCGGTACACAGCGCCGGTAGTCTGGTCCCGATATTCACAAGTCGTTCTGGATCCAGTCGTCGTTTATAACGGATATGACGCCCAATTTGGTGACCTGAAAGCTGAGAATAAGGCTGAACTGGCCGACTACATGACGAAAACGTTTTCGGAGAAACTGTCGAAGCGATTCGATATTGCGAAGCAGGCAAGCGCGAGTTCGCTGCGGATACGGTTGACGCTGACCGGTGTCGAAACGACAAAACCATTCGTGGGCCAATTCACCCACTTCGGTATCGGTGGAAACGTCTATAACGGCGTACAGGCGATTCGTGGCGGTAAGGCAATGTTCGGTGGCTCAGTGTCCTATGCCGTTGAAGTGTATGACGGGTCCAGCGGTCGGTTGCTGAGGGCCTATGTTTCGAAACAGTATCCGAATGCGATGAACCTTCCTGCCGCATTTGGTTCATTGGGTGCAGCGAAGACCGGACTCGACAAGGGAGCGGAAGCGCTGGTTACGCAACTTCGATAGAAATTGAGGACTGGAGAAAAAAGTTGTGGCTCCGCAAGAAAGCTCGTGATGCCGCAATTCGTTCTTCCCATGCTTTTGTCAAAACATCGCGCCGTCCGCGCGGATCGATGCATCGAGATGCCCAGACTTCACGTCCTAGAGCCGACTACTCGCATGCGGTAAATCGATTCACACGGGATTGAGCGCGACACTTAAATGCAATAGGATCGGCTTTCGACACTAAGGTATTCCTCCATGCACGAGATATAGATGTTTCTTGGGGCGGCGGCCCCGCCTCCGTTGGTGGTTGCACTCGTGTTCCTTGCTGTCTATCTCGCCGTAGGTATTCCTATCCAACTACTGAGAGGCAGTCTTTCAAGAAACCTCTGGGGAACGTTCGCAGGCGTTGTTGCTGGCCTGCTATACATCACGTTTATCGTTGGAATCTATCCCGATGTACGAACCAATCGGATTTCCGGTTCAACCCACCAACAGGTGGTGGCGAAGAAATGAAGTCTGCGGCCTCGGTCCTATGCACGCGCCGTATGGCGAAGCCTCTGTCAAACATATCGCACGGCCTATGGCAGAAGCCGCTATGAAACGAAGCGTGCTCCGTTTTGTTCGCCAGTTAGCTGTGAGGATCGGTACCTTCGCGAGAGCGATATACCTTGTAATTAGAGGCGAACTCTGACCGGCCCGTGCATTGACGGGCCCCACGAGGAGCCTGGACATCACCGCAACCTCACATCAATGTTTAGGGAGAAAATTTATGGGCCATTGCAATCCAGCCCTAACGCAACGCACAAATTTGCGCCCATTCGTCGTATTCGTTGTTCCAACTATTGTGGTCCTTGCCAGCGTCTGCATATCGACGGTTGTTTTCTCGCAAGCGGTGCCAAAGATTTCGGCGGGATTTCCTTCGGTCTCTTGCGCTCCATCACTACAGAAAGGTGCGCCAGGGGACTGTCCTTCTCCGGAGCAAACCTAACCCCTTAACGCGTGTTTGCAATGTGCATCGTGAAAATCGGCAACTTGCAGCAACTGCCGCCGAACCGGCATAAACCTAAAAACATGCCGGCCTCCACGTTTCCCGGAGCGGTTCACAATAAAACGGCGCTCTATTGCCGAGATACTGTGAGGGCAGCGAGCGCGAAGCCGGTGGAGTAAAACGGGTATGTGTACGTTGTATTCTTCGTGGGAGCACGCAAATGGACACGACACGGATGATCCGTAATGGAAGGGATGCAGAGGTGATCGGCTCGCTGTATCTGGCTTTCGAGTCGGGCGATAGAACTGGAAGCTTTGTCTAGGCGATGGTGTGCGCTCACCGAGTCGATGTACGGTGAATGCTGGCGATACAGATGCCGTCCTGAAGGCCATTGCGCGGTAAGCGTCGCGGCAAGGCCGTCCTGATTCGCGCAATCAGAGACGCCAAAGTGGTTTTCACCACTTCAAGTAGCGGGAACCACTTTGGGATCGGAAGAGAAGCTGGCCTCAGGAACGCGTAGAGGAAGCCCATACCACAGCCCTAAATTTCGACGCCGTCTGGCCGCAGTGGCGTGTGAGCCGGGCGTCTCGGTTTCGAAACTCGCCAGAGAGCATGGCATCAACGCCAATATGTTGTTCAAGTGGCGACGTCGATATCGGGCCGAGCAGCTCGCCGTATCAACCGAGCTTGTTCCGGCGACGGTCGTGGAGGACGCGCCGGGCACAGTCACTCCGACACCGTCGGTCCAACAGGAACAGCTAATCGTAAAGCCCGCCGCGAGCGTGGGCACGATCGAAGTTCGGATCGGACGTGCTATGGTCAAGGTCGATGGAGCGGTCGACGCCGAAACACTATGTACGGTACTGAAGAGTGTGCGATCGTGATCGGGCTTCCAACAGGTACGCGCGTGTGGATCGCAGCAGGTGTGACTGATATGCGCAGCGGATTTCCGGCGCTGGCCGCGAAGGTACAGACCGCACTTGAAGACAATCCGCTGGGTGGCGACGTGTTCATCTTTAGGGGGCGTCGCGGCGATCTAGTAAAGATCCTTTGGGCAACCGATGACGGACTATGGCTGCTTGCAAAACGACTTTCGCATGGGCGATTTATCTGGCCCCAAGCCGATGGCGGCAAGATCTATTTGACGTCCGCGCAGCTATCGATGTTGCTGGAAGGCATCGACTGGCGACAACCCCGTCGCACGACCGCGTTGTCGATGTTGTAAACCAAGTCAAAGGCTCGTAAACTGCCGTGCATGCCCGATCATGCTCCTCTTCCGGACACCGTTGCCGAGCTCCGCGCCTTGGTGCTCGAGCAGCAGGCGTCAATGACGAAGATGCGTCAGGAGATCGCCGAACGCGACCGGGAGATCGTTGAGCGAGGCCAGGAGCTCGATCGCCTGAAGGCACAGATCGACAAGCTCAGGCGCATGCACTTCGGTCGCAAATCCGAACAACTCGACCGGCATATCGATCGGCTCGAAACTCAACTTGAGGATCTGGCAGCGGGTAGCGGCGTCGCCAAAGTTCGACGCGCGCGTGCTCGTGCATCGAGTTTAGGCGCGTCTGCCACATCTTCGAAGGAAGCCTTAGCGCCGCATCTTCCACGCGAAGAACGCGTGCTTGAGCCCAATTCGATCTGCCCGAAATGCGACATCGGCATGGGCCTGCTCGGCGAGGATGTATCTGAACAACTCGCGCGCGTCACAGCGATGTTCAAGGTGATCCGCACGATCCGTCGCAAACGGGTTTGCGCCAACTGCGGCCATATCGAGCAACGTCCCATGCCCGGGCTGCCGATTGAGCGCAGCATCGCACATCCGCGCTTGCTGGCCGAGATCCTTGTTGCGAAATATGCGAACCATACGCCGCTGTATCGGCAGTCCGAGATCGCGGCGCGCGACGGCGTCCGTCTCGATCGAGCGACCATGGCACGTTGGGTCGGGCAATGCGAAGAACTGTGTCGACTGCTGACCGAAGGCCTGCGTCGCTACACGATGGCGACTGCGAAGCTCCACGCGGACGACACACCGATCCCGGTGCTCGCGCCCGGCAACAAGAAAGCCAAAACGGGTCGGTTGTGGGTCTACGTGCGTGACGATCGACGCTCAGGTTCGAGTGAGCCTGCTGCGGTCTGGCTCGCGTACTCGCCGGACCGCAAAGGCATCCATCCCCAGACCCATCTTGCCGAATTCCGAGGTGTCCTTCAGGGTGATGGCTATGCAGGTTTCAACGAGATAACCGAAAACGGCGAAGTTCGACTGGCATCGTGCTGGGATCACGCCCGACGATACGTGTTCAATGTGCACGAGACGGCCCCATCGGACACCACGAAAAGATGGCTTGACATGATCGGCGATCTTTACGAAATCGAGGCTGCTATCCGCGGTAAGCCACCCGATGAGCGGCAACGCGTCAGGCAAGAGAAGAGCAAACCGCTGCTCGATGGCATCGAGACGTCGATGAGGGAGAAGCTAGCGACGCTATGGCCAAAGGCGCCATTAGTCGAAGCCATTAACTACTCTCTAAATCGCTGGGACGGACTCACGCTATTCTGTGATGATGGTCGGGCCGAGAGAAGCAACGTCCTTGCCGAAAACGCTTTGCGATGCGTCGCGCTTGGTCGGCGCAATCTTATGTTTGCTGGCTCAGACAGTGGTGGTGAACGAGCCGCCGCGATGTACAGCCTCATCGGCTCGTGCAAATTGAACGACGTCAATCCACGCACCTACCTGGAATACGTGCTCACGCACATCGCAGATCATCAGGCCAACCGCATCGACGAATTGCTGCCTTGGAACGTCGCGAAGCACCTGCACAGGCCTGCAACGCTCAACCTTTGAACCCTTCTGCCGGGCGACACTCCGCAGGTGCAGCGCTTAACGTCTGTCCAGGAAAATCTAAACGGCCCTCACGCGACGCTTACATTGCGCGCGCGAAGACGCGCTGCAATCTGTTCGATGATGCTCCGCTTCGAAACTGCTACGAAGCCGGACGTGACGGCTTCTGGCTGCATCGGTCGGCGAGCGCCCAGAAGATCTTTAACCTGGTCGTGGATCCTGCCAGCATCGAGGTAAGCCAACATGCACGGCGCGCAATGACCGACAGGCTCGACGCTGACCGCCAACATCTCGATGTTGATTCGTTACCACGAGGGCGAGTGGGCTTTGGGCGATCGCGCGGGTCCCGAGCGCTGAAAAGGAAAACGAACGGCGCGTTCATCGAGAAGTTGAACGTCTGCGGCAGGAGCGTACTGCGCACAGCAACCGTGTCCGCTCGCTCCCGGTGCTTCACGACCTGCGCACTGAACACATCGGCGGGCGTAGCTGGGCAAGCTGGTGGACTGAACATGCTGCGAAGCTCCTTCCCGACTCCGCGCCGAGATCGATCGCGAGCTCGAGCGACTCGCGCTTCTTGTGCGGCAGATCAAGACGCTCGGTTCAACGCAGATTCGACAAGAACGCAACGGCGAGCAACCCGCCATCGCCAGGCTGGCAAGGCTCGCGGGCATCGGCACAGGCAGTGCCTGGAGGCTCGTCAAGGAATTGTTCCGATGGCGGCGATTTGCGAGCGGGCGACAGCTCGCAGGCTATCTGGATTTGGCGCCAACCCTATATGCAAGGTAAGCGTCGCGGCACGGCCGTCTTGATTCGCGCAATCAGAGACGCCAAAGTGGTTCCCACCACTTCATGAAGTGAACCCCGAAGGTTGGACTCCGACCTGAAGGGACTATGGGAAAATACACGGACCAAGCCAAGCTGGTGGCCGTCAGAGATTACTGTTCCGGCGAGGGTGGCCTCAAAGCGGTTGCTCAACGGCATGGCGTCAACGTTTCATCGCTGCGGCAATGGATTGCCGGCTATCGGGCTCATGGTGAAGAAGGCGTGCGCACGAAGAAGCGGGCTCCCACGAATTTCAGCACCGAATTCAAGCTATCGGTTCTGAAGCGGATGCACGAGGAAGGCTTGTCACAGCGACAAACTGCAGCCCTGTTCAATCTCCGCCGCTTCAACGTGATCGGCGAGTGGGAAGATAAATTCAAACAAGGCGGTTCGAAAGCACTCGGCCGAGTGTCTGGCGAACGCCGCAAGACGATGTCAAAGACACCCTCTGACCAAGCGAAACAACAAAATTCGGATCACGATCGCAGCCGCGAGGACCTGATCGATGAGCTGAACAGCCTACGGATGGAGAACGCATACCTAAAAAAGCTCGAGCCCTTGGTTCGGGCGAACGATCGGCAACCGCAAAAGAGCGGACGCTGATCGTGCTTGAGCTGAGGCAACATTACCCGCTTGCCGGCCTGCTGCAGCTTGCCGGACTTGCTCGCAGCACGTTCTACTATCAGCAAAGGGCGCTGCAGCGGGAGGACAAATATTCAGACTTGAAGCTGAAAATTCGGGAGCTGTTCGACCGACACAAAGGGCGTTATGGCTATCCGGGCCGCCAGGCGCGCCGGCTCGTTCGCGACGCCGCCCGTCATAATGGCCGCCGCATTGCGAATCAGGGTAGTCGTCATGCCGTTGCGTTCCTTAGAGTTCACTTTCATGCCAGCCGCGCAGGCCCAGCCGGGACGCCCAGACAGTAATGCCGAACAGCACCACGCCCGTGACGGTAATCAGAACCAGCGCCGCGAACAGGCATGGAATGTTCAACTGAAAGCCGGCCTGCAGGATTTGGTACGCGAGCCCCGACCCCGTGCCGCCCGTTCCCGCGACGAACTCCGCCACCACCGCGCCGATCAGCGAGAGGCCGCTCGAAATGCGCAGCCCGCCGAAGAAATACGGCAGCGCGCTTGGAATGCGCAGACGCACCAGTGGCTGCCAGCGCGTCGCACGATTGATGCGGAACAGGTTGACGTGGCCCGGATTGACGCTGCGCAGGCCGAGCGCCGAGTTCGAGATGATGGGGAACAGCGCGACGAGCGTGGCGCAGATCACGAGCGCAAAGGTCGTGTCTTTTACCCAGATGATGATGAGCGGCGCAATGGCGTTGATCGGCGTCACTTGCAGCAGGATCGCATACGGAAAGAAGCTCGCCTCGATAAGCGGACTCTGTGCGAACACGAGCGCGACCGCCACACCGAGCACGGTCGCGAGTGCGAAGGCCAGCAGCGTGATCTTGAGCGTGGCGAAGAGCGCCGCGAACAGCATGGGCGCATCGACGACCAGTTGCCGCACGATGTCGTGCGGTGCTGGCACCAGATACACCGGCACCTCGAAGAGCTGCGGTGCCCGTCCGTGTTCAGCCCACGCGTGTGGCAGCCCGGAGGAGCAGCCGGGCGGGAGCGTCACGCCCCCGCCACCTCCTACTTGTGCTTGGTGGCCGATCAACGCGCCGGCAGGCGCTACTACATCCTCGGCCGTTGGTGTCTACCAGCGCAATCCTTCGTTCCGCGGCGCACACGCCGCGATTCTAATCCTGATAATTCGTATTAGCAGGATTGGCTTTAATGCCGCCACCATTGAGCCGGTCGAGTCCGTTCCATGTGGGCCACACGCAATCATTTCGAAGAGTTGTCGAGCTTGCCCATTCCATCAACCCTGCGTCACCCGTTACGAAATTGATGGAGGATCTGTACGTTGCCATTTCGATGGCCGTCAACGATAAAATTCCCGAGGCGTTCAGCCGTGGCGATCCTCGCTTGGTTCCAGAGTACTTGGCGACAGCAGGAACAGATTTCTTCTAGAGAGAGTGTCGGCTTGAGGGGCATTGCGCTCAGGAGAAGATCGCGATGCCGGCGATGGACGCCGCACAACTACCGCAAAAAGACCCTCATTTGACTTCTCGATCGGCGCGGTAATCGTAAGAGACCACCTCACCGTCAGCAAAACTAATAAAAATCTTGGCATCCCGATCGGGCGGATCAACGTCCATCCGCGTGCCGTCGCTCAGCTCGACGTAAAAATTGAGAATCTTCTTGTCCGCCTGAGGTCGCTTAAGTAGGGAAAAGAGATACTTCATCAGTTCAGATAAGCCCTCGTCAACAGCCTTCTCCGCCAACTTCTTACTGATCCATAGCACTGCTGGAATAACCGCGTAGTGCAAGGCCGTGCCCGCCCAGCTCCCAAGCAGTTCGACCATTTCATGAGGCTTAACATCATTCGTGTCGCCCCAGTCCAAAACGATTAAGCCAGTATCTGGCGACAATGCTTCGTTGAGGGTAACTTTCCGCAGCACATGCAATTCAACGGCTCTGGGAGAATCGTCAGGAAGATTTTCAAACCTGTTCTCAAGGCGACGATATACACTCAGTTTAAATTCACGCGACACGTTCGTCATGGCTGTTACTCCATCCACCGCTCCCGCGAGCGTCGATCCGGCATCGCGGCTTTCACTAAGAATAGGCGATCGTCATGGGGAAGCAAGACATGGCGTTAATTGAGTGATTCGCGGCATTCGACACCATTCCTTGGAAAGCCTGTTTTCCCACGTCAGGTCGTTGGTGGCGGAAATACCGGATTTGCGTACCTCCACTCACTTGCCCCACCCTGCCCGGGCTCAACCTCTGCTACGTTCAATACACTCTTTCTTCACCTACTACGTCAGGACTCTGGTGATTGAACTTCCGCCAAAAAACCTGCCTGATAATCGCGCTATAAAGATAGCTCTCAAACCCGCAAAGGTCCCTGTGTAAAACCGAAAAGATGTCGGTGTCCACATAGGTTTATGTTAAACCAATACAAAAATTCTTCGCACGGGTCGACGGACTGGAGCGGTCTTCGTTAACGTCGGCAGCGCGCAGTCAAATTTCAAATTTTGGTTCGGCCGGTAGGGCTCGTAGGCTGCTCGGCGTAGCCGAACCGGGTAGCTCTAGTGTAACGACCGCAAGTGTTGAAGCCGCTGGTCGCAAAACAATGCCGGAAAACTTTGCTCCCCGGGTTTCTTCGGCTCGAGTATCGAGCGAGTGGGCATGCCCGCACGCCGTTATCAACTGTTTTGCCAGCCGTGATAAACGTTATGAACGGCGTAATGCAAGACTTCCAACCAGCAGGAAGCCGACGAACATCAGCACGCCACCCGCGACGAGGGTCGCCCCGATCGCCTCGCGATAGATGCCGACGACAAGCGCCTGTTGCGACGCGCTCATCTGTGCAATTGCCGTCATGCCGTGATCCAGCAACGCCTGTACGTCGAAAGACCTCGCCAAATCCGCAAGCCGATGCCTGAGCACCAGCGTCATGATGCCGCCCGAGAGCGCGACACCGAGCGATCCGCCGAGCGAGCGCACGAACGACATCGTGGCGGTGGCCGATCCCAGCAAGCGCTCGGGCACCGAGTTCTGCACGATCACGGTCGCGTTCGGCATGCCGATGCCCATTCCCGCGCCGAGCACGGCCATCGCGAAGAGAAACGGCACGACGCCCGTTCCCCTGTGCGCCATGACCGAGAGCAGCACGAGTCCGACGCATTCGAGTCCGACGCCCACGCACAGCAGTATCGCGATTCGGCAGATGCCCACCGAAAAGCGCCCGCCCGCAACGGAGGTGATCAACATCATCGCGACTTGCGGCAGCATCATCGCGCCGGATTGCTCGGGCGTTTCATGCAGCACGAGCTGGTAGTAGAGCGGCGTGAAGATGAGCGAGCCCATCATCGCGAAGGCCATGATGCCGGAAGCGGCCACGCACGTCGCAAAGGGCACGTTGGCAAAGAGCTGAAGGTCAATGATTGGCTCGCGCGCGCGTCGCTCCACTTTCAGCAGTGCCACGAAGCACACGACGGCGAGCAATAGCAACGCGGGCATCCGCACGCCCGACATGAACGCGGCCGAATTCGAATTGAGTAACAGCAGCAAGGCCGACGTACCCACGCAGACGAGCACCGCACCCGCGTAATCGACCACATGCGTGCTGCCGCGGGCGACCTTGGGCCGCGACGTCAGCGCGAGCGCGAGCGAAAGTGCGCCAATAGGCACGTTGACGTAGAAGACCCATCGCCATGACGCATGGCTCGTGATGAAGCCGCCGAGCAGCGGGCCCGCGACACTGCTTACCGCGAATGCGCCCGTGAAAAGGCCTTGATAGCGTCCGCGCTCGCACATCGGCACGATGCTGCCGACAAGCGTCTGCGACATCGTCATTAACCCACCGGCGCCCAGACCTTGCAGCGCCCGGAAGGCGATCGGCGCGGTCATCGACTGCGCCGCGGCGCACAGCGCCGAAGCAACCAGAAAGATGCAGATGCTGATGGCGAAGAACTGCTTCCTGCCGTACATGTCGGAAAGCTTGCCGTAGAGCGGCGCGCTCACGGTCGATGTCAGCATGAACGCCGTGACGACCCAGGTGAGATGATCGAGCCCACCGTTGACTTTAGAGCGCTACCAACATGGCTAGCTGCGCCGTATTGCGGCAACGTGTAATCGTCCAATCTGCGATATGCGTTCAGATGTCAAATGAAGCCTCGTCGTCACCGCGCTTGGCTAAGAGGATAGCAAGGTCGCGGTGGCGCGTGCTGCAAGTCACGCTTGTGTCCAACGCAACGGAACCGCCTTCGCGCAAGACTCTGACGTCGCACCCACTTTGAACACCTGCCCCGTGACTCATGATCCGGTGCCACCGGATAGTTGGTCCCAACCGCGATCACGTCATTCCGCCATTCTCATGATTGCTGTCCGTCAGTGTTGCACGGGAACGCAATTGAATGGCGGCCCAGCAAAAATCTATGGCTACGGCGCCTTTCGAATGACAAAGCGTATCTCAGTTGTCTTAAACTGCTTCCACTCGGTTGAGAACGGGCGAGACGAGAGTCCGGGGCAATCGAAACATGTCCGATGCTAGGCAACTCTGCGCGCCGTGAAGCCTGCCCACTGCTGCTTGCAAACCATCGCTTTCCGCCCTGATTGTGCTTAACTGGACGCAAGCCTTGCGCGAGAATTGTCTCTGGCTGCTTGTTCCGCACAATCGACTTGCGGCGTGAGGGTCCGCTCGCTGGCGTTACGACGCGCCGCGACCTTCATCGTAGCTACGTTCAGGAAGCCTATTCGCTCAGCGTTCGCCGCAACGCGTGAGAAGTACGGGCAGATGGGGGCTCAATCGAATCGGCCGCCTATGAAACCGTACTATGCGGTGGATTTTTCCTTCTGCGTAAGGCCAGCGGCTTACCCTTGGTGAGTTTTAACATAAATGTCCAGCGAAAGCTCCGCTGTGCCCGCATTTGCGAGCGCAGATGCCGACCTATTGTCGTTTTCTTCCTTTCGTTCACTGCTGGCCGTGCGGGTCGCTTGGACGATAAGCATCCAGATGTTGTTCGTCGCCATCGGCTGGCAGATGTATGCGCTCACGCACGACGCGTGGGCCCTGGCATTGGTCGGGCTATACCAGTTTTTCCCCGTTATCCTGCTCACGCTGCCCGCTGGCCACGCGGCCGACTCGTGGCGGCGCTCGCGTATCGTGCTTGTGTGCCTGGCGGGACAGGGCCTGATTGCAGCAGCAATGGCGCTAGTTACACTCGGCCACGGCCTCACGCGCGAAGCGCTGCTCGTCGCTTCGTTGCTGCTTGGCGCGGCGCGCGCGTTCCAGATGCCAGCGCTGCAAGCGCTCGTGCCTTCCACGGTGCCTGCGCCGGTCCTGAGCCGCGCAATGGCCGCGGTTTCCACAGCATCACAATCGAGCGTGATACTCGGGCCCGCCCTGGGCGGGGCGCTTGTAAGCTTCGGAATCGTCGCGGTCTATGCACTTGCGGCCGTGTTGTTCATCGTAGCGACACTGCTTGCGCTCGGCCTCAAGGTAGGCGACGCGCGGCGTGAACGGCGCGCTGCTACGCTCGAAGCAATCATGGGCGGCCTGCGCTTTGTATGGCGCAAACCGATCATTCTCGCGGCAATCAGTCTTGATCTTTTCGCTGTACTATTGGGCGGCGCTGTTGCGTTGCTGCCGATTTACGCCGATACAATCTTGCACGGCGGTCCCGCCATGCTCGGATGGCTGCGAGCGGCGCCTGCGATAGGTGCGTTCTCAATGTCGCTGTGGCTCGTGCGTCATCCACCAAGGCGCCGCGTGGGCGTCACGCTCCTCGCCTCGATTGGCGTGTTTGGTCTTGCAACGATCGTGTTTGGCATCTCGACGAGCCTTTGGCTTTCCATGCTCGCTCTAATCGTTACCGGGGCGGCGGACATGGTGAGCGTGGTGATTCGTCAAACGCTCGTACAACTCGAGACACCCGACGAGATGCGCGGACGCGTAAGCGCCGTGAACGCCATTTTCGTGGGCGCGAGCAACCAGCTCGGCGAGTTCGAATCGGGCTCGCTTGCGAGCGCAATAGGGCCGGTGGGCGCGACCGTGCTGGGCGGCCTGGTGACCTGCCTCGTGGCGATTATCTGGGCGTGGCGCTTTCCGCAGCTGCTTGCGCGCAAAACGCTCGACGTTTGACTGGCTCGGGGCCGCATAGGAAGGGCTTTTCGGGGGCGCATTCGAACGGACAATCGAAGTCCATTCACACCCGTGCACAGATTTCAAGCTGTTGAGAAACTGAATAAAGTACACGGAAGAGCTCACCTTCCGTCATCTACGCAGGCGCCTCCACTCCTATCAAGAGACGTTGAGCTAAGGGTCCAGCGCCTCAGCATAGTGACCCCTATGACTGCCGCAGCGCAACCGGAGAGTGCTCCGATCGCTAGCGCCCAACGCGGGCCATAGTGATTTGCGACCCATCCGGCGATCGGTGCCCCTATAGGCGTCCCGCCCAACGCGATGCTTAGCCGAAGCGCCATCACTCGGCCGCGCATTGAGGGTTCGGTCGAGATTTGCATTAGACTGTTGCTCGTGTTGGTGAACGTCAGCGCGGCCATACCGGTCACCACGAGCGCTCCCGCGAACATCCAATAGCCGGGAGCGAGCGCCGCCAGCGCGCAGCCGAGCCCGAAGATCGCGGCGCCGCTTAGCAGGGTCCCGAAGCGAGGTTGTTCGCGACCCGCCGCCAACAGCGCGCCTGACATCGTGCCGATGGCCATGATCGAAGTTAGCAGGCCGTAACCGCGTGCATCCGCGTGGAACACCCCGACCGCCATTGTCGATATGAAGATGGGGAAGTTGAGCCCGAAGGTGCCGATCAGAAACAGCATGACGAGATTCGCTCTTAGCTCGGGCTGCGTCCACGCATAAACGAAGCCTTCACTCATGCCTTTGCGGGAGCGATGAGCCCGTTTGCTTTCTCGCAACTCGGACAAGCGGAACTTTGACATCGACAGCAGCACCGCGAAGAAGCTCAAGCCGTTCAACAAGAAAGCCCAGCCCGTGCCGAGCGAACCGATGACGACGCCCGCCACCGCCGGACCAATCATCCTGCCAGCGTTGAACGACGTCGAGTTGAGTGCCACGGCGTTGTGCAAATCCGCGTCGCTGACCAACGCGCCGACAAACGTCTGCCGCACCGGGCCGTCAAACGCAGACGCGCATCCGAAAAGAAAAGCGAACCCGTACACCTGCCACAACTGGACTGCGCCCGTAATTGTGAGAAGGCCGAGCGCCAGGGCGAGTGCGCCCATCGTCGCTTGGGTGATCATGAGGAGCTTGCGTTGGTCGAAGTGATCCGCCGCGATGCCCGTCCACGGCAGAAGCAGAAGCTGCGGCCCGAACTGGAGCGCCATGACCATTCCGACCGCGGATGCGTCGTGATGCGTCAGTTGCGTCAGCACGAGCCAATCTTGCGCAGTGCGCTGCATCCATGTGCCAACGTTGGATACAAAGGCACCCATCGCCCACAGCCGGTAGTTGAAAATCCTCAACGAACTAAACGAACGAAGCACGCGTGCATTCATAACTGCCCTGTCACCCCGCTACTATGAAACCTGCTCAAAATGTCTTGCGGCAAACAGCATATCCGTGGCATACCCAATGCCGGCACGGATCGGGACCGCGTCGGAGATCTGAATCGACAACACGGCTAGTCAGTGCATAGCTGAAGACGAGCGGTTGAGAGAATAACGTCTGGGAACGGTCACTTTTCGCGTCGTCGACTGATGCCAGAAGCACACGCGTCAGCAAAGCATCCCGAAGACCAGACGAAGCCAATTCTCTAACCTGCGCCTTTTGCGATGGTTGCTTTACTCGTTTGAAGACGAGCCACGTAAGCATGTTCGATGCCTACGGCAAGCTGCTGTTGTTCTGCCGCTTTCAAACATAAGTGGATCGCGCGCGAGAGCCCGTATTGTCGCACGCTGTGGAGATATTCAAACAGCTTTCCGCCCGCATCAGCGAGTAACAGAATGGTGCGGTCGTCATTTGTGGAATCGTCCATACCTGAAATGACTTCTGCTTACTCAAGCTTCACCAGCGCGCCAGATCTTATCCTTAAGACAAGACGCAGGCTCGCGAATCAGCGCCGACTTGTGTTCTTCCGCGGCAGTAAGTTGATGCCTACAGCTGCGGCGTTTTCATTCACAAAATGCGCGCACATCAACGTATGGCAGTCCAAAGCGTATCTAACGACCTCGGTGACCAGAAAGATCGAGCACTTGCGGCTCTTGCGTGCGTCCCAATCGTCGCCCCCGCCACGCCATAGTTTTTCCTGACGCTTGCCTTACCCAACAATCCTTTACTGGCTTGCGCCAACTCCGACGCCGGCCTTCTTCTGTGCTTTCTGAAGACCTTCAGGATAGTTCGGATCGTTTGCTCTCGAAGGATTGTAGCCCGCATCCTCAAGCTTCTTTAGCTCTGCATTTTTCTTAGCGCGCGCCTGTTTCCTCGCCGCTTTTCTTTGTGCTTTCGTAGTCGGCGCGGCTTGCGTTGCATCAGTGGCGGTTGAGCCCGTATCTTGTGCGTACGACGGTATTGCGACGGACGCGAATACACCCGGTACGAGTAAAGACAATGCCACCTTTACGATCTTTGCTTTCATCACTAAGTCTCTATAGAATGATGTGCTGCAAGTTACTGATTATAGAGTCGTTAGCTCTTGGAAACGAGCCTCGATCTATCAACGCAAGGCGGCTTACTGAACCAATGGTCCGTGTCTACCCGGCCTTGTGAACCAACCTCTTAGAAGTCTACAGATCGACAACGAGTCGCTGCGACTTGGCGCGCGAGCAGCACGGCGTGAATTGGTCGCCACGCGCTTTCTCATCATCACTTAAAAGCCAGTCCCGATGGTCGGGATCGCCGTCAAGGACACGCGTGAGACACGTTCCGCACACTCCTTGCTCGCAAGACAACGGCACGTCGACGCCAGCGTCGATCAACGCATGTGCCGCAGTCTGCCCTGGCGCAACCCGAATCACCCGCCCCGTACTGGCGATGACGATGTCAAAGGCCCGATCCCCTTCCCCGCCTTCGACTTGTACGTCCGCCGCTGCGGCAAATCGCTCGACATGCAGATTTTCGATCGGCCAACCGCACGCGATTGCGCCTTGCACGACCCAGTCGATAAAACCAGTCGGCCCGCATATGTAAGCGTGCGTGAGCGCGTCCGGCGCCCCTATGGAAGTCGTGACCTCGAACCGCGACGAGTTGGTTACATCATCAGCATGAATGTGGACATGTCCGGCGAATCGATCTTCATTAAGCCGCTCGGCGAAAGCGACATGTGCTGTGGACCGCACGCAGTAGTGCAAATCGAATGACGCGTGCTGTTGTGAGAGCTGTTCCATCATGCTTATGAGCGGAGTCACGCCGATGCCGCCCGCAATAAGCACGCTGCGCCGCGCGCGCTCGACGAGCGCGAAATGATTGCGCGGTGGACTGATCGTTACGATATCGCCTTCTTGCAAGCGATCGTGCACTGCGCTCGATCCGCCGCGAGACTGCGGATCGCGCAGCACAGCGATTTCATAGTAATCCGTGGAGCCAGGCGCATTACACAGTGAATACTGTCGAACGAGCCCTTCGCTGATGTGCAGATCAATGTGAGCGCCCGCTGAGAAATCGGGCAAGGCATTGCCATCGACGGCCGCCAGTTCGAACGCGCAGATATTGTGTCCTTGCTCACTGCGCCGGACGATTCTTACCCGCAAAGCCGGTGCGCTCATGGACGCGCCACGCCGTCGCGTGCCAAGGCCGGGGCGATCGGAACGATCTTCTTCGCTAACGTCGCTTCTGCCGCGACTTGCGCAGCGAGTTTGCGACGCACCCGTAGCGCGCCAACGTCTGCCTGGCAAGACAGTTCGCGCTCGGTGGCGGCATGACGATCGACGTATGCCTCGATGGTGTTCAGCACGATCACGTCCTCGTCGATCACCCGCTTCATCTGCGCCAGCACGCCGTGGCTGAGATCATCGTCGTCGAGCCGGAAATTTCGGGCGATTGCATTGAAATAGTGCGTGGTCGTCGAAGTCTCTGGCGTCACGCCGTGGATAAAGTTGAACGCTCGCGCCTGGCCTCCGCTAACGGGCACGATATAGCGACCGCCGGTTCGCACCAGGGCAGGCCCGAAATAGTCCGACACGATGCGGTCTTCGCAGATCGTGCCGGACAGATCAGGATGAAGGTGTGCCCCAAAACCTTCGAGTGGTCCCGTCGGCAGCTTCCGGTCGACCCGAAGAATCTCGCCCTCCTCGGAGATCGTCGCGGGGATGGCCGCGAGCGATGTGCTGCCCGGCAGGCTCTTCGCGTGTGCGAAACTGACGTGGCTCAGGTCCATCAGGTTTTCGAGCAGCAGCGAAAAACGTGTGCCAAGCGGAGTGAGCACACCTGCATCGGCCCGCCATCCAACCGCGCCGAGCCCGATGGATTCGATCGGCGGGATCCGGCTCTCGTCGGCGAGCGCCGGGTCGCCCATCCAGATCCACGTCCATTCCCACCGGTCGACCACGGGAAAGCGGCGTGTCGCAAACCGCGACGGCACTGTTGTTTGCGACGGTATGTCAACGCACGCGCCAGTGCAATCGAATGTGAAGCCGTGGTAACCACACTCGACTCGATCGCCGACAAGCCGGCCTTCGCGAAGCGGATATAGGCGATGCGGACACAAACCTGCCAGCGCGACCGGATCGCCCGCCTCGGTACGGTAAAAGACGACAGGTTCGTCGAGGATTCGCCGCTCGAACAAGGTGCGCCCGATCTCATTGCGCCATGCGGCCACATACCACTGATTGCGGGGATAAGGTTCTGGCTGATTCAAGGGATACACGTCTCGCTCCTAGTGGTTTGTCTTGATGCAGTCATGCATCGTTGTCGTTGATGCCGACTATAAAATCGGTCATGCTCGGAGCGATATGCCTTTTCCGCTGCAATAGCGGCTGAATCCTCCAATGTGGCTTGCTGCCTTGTAAGCCCGCGCAATTCGGAGACCCATGTGGATCTGCTTAGCGAAGCACTGTCGTCCATGAAATGCGATGGCCATGTGCTCGGTGTTTTTCGTCTGTACGGCGACTGGGGCTTCGATATCGAGGGTGTGTTGCCGGGCTACTACTACGTCGTGCTTAGTGGTAGCTGCTGGGTGTCGTGGGACGGACGCGATGGCATTCAGCTCGACACCGGCGATTCGTTGCTCGCGCCGCAGGGCGGGCCGCTTAAGCTGTCGGCACACGCGAGTGCGCCGCGCGCGCCCATGCGCGATGTGTGGAGCTCGCATCACATGCCGCCGTATCAGCGAGGTATGCCACCCGCTGCTCCGGTACGCCTGGACTACGTGGCCCCCGGCGGCGCGGCGTCGGCGGAGCCGGCCGCGCATCTGCTTGCGGTCGCGTTTTCGTCCGGAGAGGAAGACGAGCGTTTGCTGAAGGCACTGCCCAGGCAGATCGTGACGCGCGCGGCCAATCGGGCGATCGCGCCATGGCTGCGCCCGGCCATCGAATTTATCGCGGCCGAGGAATCCGCCGCGCGCGCCGGCTTCAGCGGACTCTCTGGCCGACTCGTCGAACTCATTCTCGTCGGACTGGTTCGCGCTTACGCGTTGAGCGACGCATCCCCGCCATCAGGCTGGCTACGCGGACTGAGTGATGCGCGCATCGCACGCGTGCTCGAAGCCATGCACCATGACCCGGCGGCATCGTGGCCCGTCGAAAGAATGGCGCAGCAAGCCAGAATGTCTCGTTCCGCATTTGCCGCACGATTCGCGGAACTGGTCGGTGAGCCACCTGCCGAGTATCTGACCGCACTTCGGATGCATCTCGCGCGGCGGTTAATCGAACGCTCCGATCTGCAAATCCAGCAAATCGCGGCGCAAGTCGGTTACCAATCCGAGCGCGCATTTCGCGCCGCATTCAGCAAACATACAGGTGGCAGTCCGTCCGCCCGGCGGCGAACAGCGCCGCAGCCTTCGGACCCTGTGCCCAATGCGTAACATACGCGTGGCGTGTTGGACACTCAGTCCACATTGCCCTCGGCGAACAATCGCCCCGCGTTGTCGATGGCACCACGCCAGCCGCCGAGTCGCAATCCGCCCCATAGCATGGCCTGGTTGCTGGTGACAACGGGCAAGCCGAGCGACCGCTCAAGTTCCGGCACTGCCTCGAACGCACGCACGTTGGCGCAGGATAAAAACACCGCCTGCGTGCCGTCATCGATATGCTGCAACACACGCTCGACGACTTCGGACGGCTCCATGCGCGCGGCCACCTTGGCATCAGTAAAATTGAGCGACACCGAACGATGTACGTCGAGGCCGGCATCGGACAGTGACTGCGCTTCGACACGCGAGAAGGTGTCGCCGAATGGGCAGACCTGCAGGATGCGCGCAGCGCCAACTGCACGGAGCGCATCCTTCACCGCTACCATCGTGTTGGTCGAGGGCACACCGAGGCGCGAGCTCATGCGTTCGGCCAGCCGTGTATCGCAATTCGGGCCGTAGGCAATGCTCGCGCCGGTGCAGTTGAACGCAATCACGTCGGGCGACATGTCCTTCAGAAACTCCGCTTCTTCGGTTGCTTCGAGATACGCGCGCGTCAGACTTTCCTCGGTAACAATGCCGTTTTCCTTGCGCAGCCGCAGCCGATGGACGTGATAAGCCACTTCGGGCGGGCAATACTTGCGGAAGTCGTCCTCCGCAATGGTATTTAGTGATGGTACGATCATGCCGATGCGCAGACGCTTCATGATGCTTCTCCTCAACGAACTCAGAATTTGTGCATGATGCCGGCTTCGATCAGCGTCTGGCTCTTGCTAGAGGACGGACTCGCCGTATAGATTTGCGCGTACGTGTTCGGTCCCGAGGCACGCTGGAGAATGCCGATCAAGAACAACTCCGTGCGCTTCGAAAGAAAATAGTGCGAGGCGAGATCGATCTGGTTGTAGTGCACCGAGCGGCCCGCCGAATAGTCTCCATGCGTGTACACATACTGCAACCCCATCTCAAAGTCCGGCCTGAAAAACTTGTAGATCGAGCCTTCAAAATTTTGCAGGCGCAGACCGCTCGAATCGGAATAGTTGTACAGGACGTTGGTATAGTCGGCGATCACGCTGAAAAAGCCGAAGTCGTATGTGCCTCCCACGCCCATGATGCGCTGCTGGTTGACGCCCGAACCGCCCGGGCTCGTCACGAACGGCGAAGAAAATCCCCAGCCTGTGCTGTCGACAGCACCGGTGGTCAGGTTCGGCGTCGGTGAATTGGTGCGCCGGTTGAACTGCGTCAAGGCGGCGCCGACCTTGAGCGGACCGCTCATGTACGTGACCGAACCGCTGAAGCCGTTGTTGTTGGAGAACTGCGTCGTGTTCGAGAAGGCGTAGCTGCCCGCGACCGTGAGGCCCTTGATTGTGGGTGAGGCATAGCGCACCGCATTGTTGAAGCGGTTCGTGAAGAACATGTTGTCGTTGTCACCGATATGCGCGCCGTAGCCTGAGAACGTGTTCGCCGCCGTCGCGAACCACAGCGATTTCGTCATTTCCTCGTACTGACGGCCGAACGTCATCGTACCAAGTCGATCGTTGGACAAGCCGACAAACGCTTGTCGTCCGAAGATGCCGCCGCCTAGCATTGCGCCGTTTGTGACGTTGAAGCCGTCTTCGAGCGTGAAGATTGCTTTGTTACCGCTACCGAGATCCTCGGACCCAAGAAGGCCCCAGCGCGGTGGCATCATTCCCGCGTTCGCAAGCGCGTACTGATGCGAGCCGCGCGAGTTGCTAACGTACTCCAGGGATGTCGATATCACGCCGTAGAGCGTGACGCTGCTCTGCGCGTTTGCGGGTCCAGCCAACGTATAGGTTAGCAAGGCTGCGCCCCCAAGTTGTTTGAACGGTAAGTTTTTCGTTTTCATGTCCAGTCTCCAGTGAGACGGCTTTGGAGCCGTCTTCGTATGCGAATATCAGTGCGCGTCGACATCTGCGCGGTACGCGCCTTTTCGGGCACGCAGCCGCCCCGCCGGCGCGCGACGTCGCGCCGGATCAACTAGCGGTCAGAAAGGACGATGGCTCGGACCAAGACGTCAGCCGGTCCGCGCCTCATAAAAGATCAGTTTGGATGCAATGCATGCGTCTCGGCGGAATCGCCGTTCCGGCGGCCCGACTGCGGGCGCAGCATCACCGGCGCGATTTGCAGCAGCGTCGCCAGCACGACAAGCATTACCCGGATCGACCATCCGCCATCGTAGAACGTCGCGAAGATCGCAGGCGGCCCCAGCAGCACACCGAGGTAAGTCGCCTGGGACACGAGGCCACTTGTTGCGCCAAGCGTAGCCGGTGTCGGCGCCGCCGATGGCAACAGCGTCCAGATCGTGGCGATAACCGTGCCGACGCCCGCAGAGAATGCACATACGGCGACGCTCGCGCCGATCAGCGACGTCGCGGGCAAATACAACACCACCCCGCCTGCCAGCATCACCGTGCCGCCGACAAGTGCGAGGGTGCGTACGCCCGCACCCGCCTTCAGCAAATGACCGACCGAAAGACACGCGATCGCAACGAACACCTCGGCAAGCGTGCCGATGCCGGCGGCCGCGGCGATCGAAATCTGGAAGCGCCTGGCAAGATAGACGGTGAGCGCGGCCATCACGCCCGTCTGGATAAAGGCCGACGATCCCGACGCGAGCGCGAGCTTGTATGGTGCTCGACTCTTCAGCACCAGCCAGATATCGCTCAACCGGCGATCGTGCGTCGCGCCCTGCTTGGCCGGCAGCAGAAACGCAGCAAGCGTCAGGGCGCCCATGAGGATCGCGTGTCCGCCGAAAGCCCACCGCCACATGTCGCCCCGTTGCGCCAGCGGCGCTACGACGCTCAACGTGAGGCCGATGCCGACCGCCGTATGCGAAGTCCACAGTCCGAGCGCGATGCTGCGCCGCGTCCCGCTCGTCGTACGCATGATGAGCGTGACCGCGCCGACAGTCAGCGACAGATAGCCCACGCCTTCGAGCAGACGGCTTATGAACAGCATCGTCAGTTCGTGCGAGAAGAACACCCCGATATTCCCCACGAAGGCGAATACGGATCCCACGACGATCACCCGCTTGTCGCCGATGCGATCGACCAGCCACCCCGCGAACAAGGCGAAGATCGCCGTGATGAGCGACGGGATTGAGATGACCCAGCCTGACATCGCATGCGAAAGATGAAAGTACGCGGCGATGTCGCCGATTACCGGCACCGATTGAGTAACCAGCGACGTCGCTACCGTGCCGAAGATGTACAGCAAGATGATGCAGGGCCAGCTTCCTGCCTTGAGCATTACCGTCTCCTGAAGATAGGCCAATATGTTTTGGCTTCGATCATTGTGTCATTGTCAAAATGCGATTGAACCGCCCTTTCTCACGTTCCCCACCTCAATAGGCGCAGCAGGTTACCGCCCATGATCTGTTCAAGATCCTCGGGCGCGAGCCATGGAAGGTGCTCGCTGAAATGCGTCACGCACAGCCGATACGAATGGTGCAGCCGCGACAGATCGCTGCCCCAAATGACGCGGTGTGCGCCAAACGCATCGACCACCCGCCGAAGTGTCTCCGTCAACGAGTGAAAGGGAAACGGATCGAGCGCGTAGTCGCCCACGCCCACAGCCTTCACGCTGATGTTTGGATAGCGCGCAAGCGCGAGCAGCACCGGCAAGTGTTCGAACGCACCCGGGCCTGACGCCCCGCGCGGCACGCCGAGGTGGTCAACGACAAGGGGTAAATTCGGATGACTTTGCGCGATCCTGGCGGCCTGCTCCAGCGCGTTGGGCACCAGTAGCGCGGTTGGCATCGCCAGCTCTTCGAGCACCGGCCACACGGCTTCGTAGTGACCGTCAGTGAGCGGCGCGAGCCGCTCTTTCGTGTTGAACAGGAAACGAATCCCGCGCATGCCAGGCTGATCGCGCCACGTACGCATACGCTGCGCAGCGTCCTCGGGCGGCACGTCGAGAAGCCCCATCACCGCGAAACGCTGCGGCTGCGCTTGCGCAAGTGCGAGCGAATACGCGTTGCCCTGCGGATCCCAGAGGGGCGGCACCAGCACCACGCGGTCGACGCCCGCCTGCTGCATCTCCGAGTCCAGCACTTCAGCAGTGATCGGCGTGCGCCGGTGGTGTCCCGTCGATTCACCCTGCGACCAGGCGTGAACTTGAGCATCTACTATCTGCATTTTGGAATCTTCTGTGAGCGAAGTTTCGAACACGGCGGCTGGCTGCTTTTTCTCGAACTGTGGCCAGTCTATGGCAGGGCGTTTTGCAGTTCCAATCGGAAACGCGTAGCCGCCATATGTTTTTGCTGTGCCGCTATCGCACTTTAGCCGCGTTGACTTTGCTTCGATTGGTCAAGCACCGGGGCGTCGTTCGCTTCGGGCTGGTCGAAAGATTCGAGTGTCCTGCCACGCGCCTCAATGCCGATCGTCAGGTACGTCAGTCCGCACACGGCCAGACACGCGGCCAGAAACTGGAAGGCCGGAACGATCACTGACACCGTCGCCGACGGCATCACGACGTTGCTTGATCCTGCGGTCAAAGCGAGCCCCAGCGGCCCGAGAATCTTGCCGACCGAACCGGCAAGCCCGGCGAAACCGGCGCCTGAGCCGCGCAAGCGCGACGGCCACACCTCGGTCGAGTAGGCGGCGCACACGGACAAGCTACCATCGGCGAAGACGAACGCGACCAAAAGTGGCAGCCAGAACAACGACGGCGAGAACAGATCGCCGTGGCCGATATAACCGGCAAACACAAGCGCGATCGACGACGCGAGCGCAAAGAAACCGCCGGTCTTGCGACGACCGAACCGGTCCGCAAGCGCGGCCGCCGAGAGCCGGGACACGATGCCGAGCAGACTGAAGCCGATCATCACTTTCGATGCGGTCACCGGCGCGAGCGATTGAATCTGCGACATCAGCGTCGGCGCCCAAAGCACAATGCCGTAGTATCCGGAAATCAGGCCGATATTGACGAGCGCCGTTGTGATTACGTTGCGCGGGCACTGGAAGATATCGAACCAGCTGCGCGTTGCCGCCGGTGGCGCAATGGCGCGGTCGAATTCAAACGAATCATCGCCACGCGCCCATGCTACAGCGCGGCGTGCGTCATCGCGGCGCCCATGCAGGCTGAGCCACCGGGGCGATTCTGGTATACGCAATGCGCCGATCAGAGCAATGGCGGCGGGCGCTGCGCCGAGAACGAAGGTCCAGCGCCACCCTATCGCCGGAATCAGCCACGCGCCACTCAATGCACCAAGAAGCAATCCGCCCGTCGTGATCGCAGATACAACGCCGGTCAGCATGCCGCGGCGCTTCGGCGGCGTGAATTCCTGCACCAGTGCGATCTGAATGAAATAGCCTGCCGAACAAAAACCGATGACCACGCGCAGCACTGCCATGTATATCCAGCCGCGCTCCGGCGTGAACGCCAGCGCAACGCTTGCTGCACCCAGCACCAGGAGCGACGCGACAAACACCGGCTTCCGACCGAAGCGATCGGCCATCGCGCCCCACACCGCCGCGCCGATGATCGCCCCCGCGCCCGACGCAAACAGGACCGCGCCCATAATGCCGTAGGTCAACCCCCATGGCTTGATCAGGAACGCCATGATGAAGCCGATCAGATACGCGTCCCAAAACTCCAGCATGCTGCCGATGCCGACAAGCGCAATCAGCATTTTCTGGTTGGAGGTTATCTTCGTCTGATCTTGAAACGGGCTGCGCCCAGTGTGCTCGCCAAGCATGATTCGTCTCCGTGAGTTCTCGTTCTTTCAAGACGCGGCGTTAGCCCTTAAATACAACCTCAACCGCGTCGCATACTAGTTTTCGTTTGACCCCGCCGCAATCGCCGCTGCGTTTTCCCTGATATTGCGGACAAAATCCGCCTGCACCTCATTGGGCGTCCAATCGCGCCGCATGGTGATGCCGAACATTGGTCCTTTCCATGGCACGTCGACTCGCAATGGTGCGAGTAGTCCAAACCGCCGTTCGCTGAGGATCTCGGTCCAGCTGAGCACGGTGAGCATGTCCATGTCTGTCAAAACGATACGGATAGTCGACAGTGAATACGTTTCAATGCTCGCGGGCGGCGGCGTGCCCTCGGAAAACAAATTCTCATAGGCCTCGCGGCGTGGCGATCCTTTGGGCGGAAGCACCCACGGATATGCGCGCAACGATTCCACCGATAGCACCTGTTCGCGCGTGAGCGGATGATCGCGGCTGGCGACGACGAAGTACCGCTCGCGATACAACGGCTCCTCGACAAAATCAAAGTCGCGACCCGGCTGCTTCAACAACCCGATCATGAAATCAATATCGCCGCGCGATAGCTTGTTAAGAAGCGTCTCATATATGCCACTCAGCATCGTCACCCGCGTGTCCGGAAACTGTTGGCCAAGTGCGCGGATTGCGTTGACAACGAGGATGGTCGGGTCGAGAAGCAGCACGCCGACCGTCACTGATCGCTCTTTCGGATACTCAAACGCGCCTACCGCTTCGACGAGCGCAGCGATCTGGTTCGACACGAGCTTCAGCCGCTGCGCGAACGCCGCGCCGGTCTCGGCGGTCATGACGCCCGACGGCGTATGCCGATATAGCGCCACTCCAAGATTGTGTTCGAGCGTGCGCGCCGCGCGCTGCAATGACGCCTCGGTGATGCCGAGCTTGCGTGCTGCCGCGCGGAACGAGCCGCATTCCTCGATCGCGATAAGGCAACGCATTTGTGTGCGCGTGATACCGCTTGCAAGCGCAAGCGGCGACACCTTGCGCGTGCTGTTCAGAGCCGTGACGGCTTCTTCTGCACTCTGCAGCATGCGCCGCGCGCGCACCAGCGCCGCGACGCCCACTGGCGTGAGCCATGTGCCCGTCGTTGAACGCTCGAACAGCGTGACGCCAAGCGCCGTCTCGAAGGCCGCGATCGACGAGGTGGTGGTGGGTTGAGACCGCAACAACTCCTGTGACGCCTGCGTCACGTTCTCGTGCCGTGCAACGGCTTCAAATACGCGCAACTGCCATAAGCTCGGCAGTTCACGCATCGTGGGCGGCGTGCTGGTAGCGTAAACATCGGGTTCGATCTTTCCCATCTCAGCCTTTCGACCTCTTGTCATCACGGACGGAAACGGCTCGCGCGCGTCTAGTCCACGGCGACCTGATTGGACAGCGTGCCGATCCGATCGATGGTGATCTCGCAGGTGTCGCCAGGTTTCATGAACAGCGGCGGTTGGCGCGAGAAACCGACGCCGCTGGGCGTACCTGTTGCGAGAATGTCGCCGGCCACAAGAGGCGCGATCGTCGACACGTATTCGATGAATCGGGGGATTTTATGAATCATCGCACTCACCGACTCGTCCTGCATCGTCTTACCGTTGAGCGTCGTGACGATACGCAGCGCATTGACATCCTCGATTTCCTGCGCGGGCACGAGCCACGGACCAATCGCTCCGCTGCGCCAGAAGTTCTTTCCTGGCGTGATCTGGCGTGTATGAAATTGCCAGTCGCGCACGCTGCCCTCGTTCATGATGGTGTAGGCCGCGACATGATCGAACGCATTCTCGGCGCTGACGCGGTAACCTGGCTTACCGATCACTACCACCAATTCGCCTTCGAAATCGAACTGCTCGGATACGCCCGGATGACGCAGCGTCTGGCCGTGGCCGGTCAAGGAGTCGGCGGCGCGCGCGAACAGCGCAGGCTGCTTCGGCAGTTCCTGGACGCGGCCGGCGCTCTGCACCTCATTATGATGCTCGGCATAGTTGAGTGCGAGGCACCAGATGTGCGCCGGGTTCGCGACAGGCGGCAGGAAGGTAATCGCATCGAGAGCGTGGTCGGCAGGTTCGCCGACAAGCGCGGAGACCTCGGCCGGAAAACCCGCCGCAACCAGCGATTTCAGATCCGGGTAGCGATCGCCGATCCGGCGTCCCAGATCAATTACCCCGTCCTTTACGACGATGCCGTAGCTCGAGCGTTCGCCGATTGAAAAGCTTGCATATTTCACGCTGAATCTCCGCTTGAGCGTTATGGAAGTGAATCAGACGAGGCCCGCGTAGGAGCCACCGTCGAGTTGAAGGTTTTGTCCCGAGATAAACCCGGCCTGCGCGCTGCATAAAAACGCGCAGGCATCGCCAAATTCCATCGGCTCCCCGAGACGCTTCGCAGCGATGGTCGCCGCAATGCGCTGCTTCGCCTCGGCCACGCTGATTCCCTCCTTCTTCGACATCCGCTCGGCCATGTACTTTTGCCGGTCAGTATCGAAGCGCTCGGGCAACAGGTTATTGATCGTTACGTTGTCGACCACGGCATCGCGCTGCACCGATTTACTCAGGGCGGTCACCGCCGCGCGCACTGCGGCCGACAGTCCCATCGTGGCGCTGGGCGACTTGACCATCGCCGAGGTGATGTTGACGATCCGGCCGAAGCGCCGGCTGCGCATGCCCGGCACGTATTGCTTGATCAAGAAGATCGGCGCGAGCATGTTGGCCTCGACCGCGGCGAGCCAGTCGTCGCGGCTCCAGTCAGCGATTTTGCCGGGCTCGGGTCCCGCGTTGTTGTTGATCAGGATGTCGGGCGCGGGGCAGGCGTCGATCAGCGCGGCGCGGCCCGATTCGCTATTCAGGTCCGCGCACGCAATCGTGGGGCGGCAACCGGTTAGCGCCTCAATCTGCGCTGCAGCCTCATCCAGGGCGCTTTTCTCGCGCCCGTTGATCGTCACGTTGCAGCCTTCGCGCGCCAGCGCCGTCGCGCAGGCGAATCCGAGTCCGCGCGACGACGCGCAGACGAGCGCGGTTTTGTTGTCGAGTCCCAGGTCCATCGTCGTTTCCTTGTCGAGGTCAGGCAAAATGCGCGCGTAACGCCGGGTAGACGTCAAGCGTATTGCCGCTGAATACATTGGCGCGTGCCGCGTCGTCCAGGTTCGGTGTCGCGGCCACATACCGGCGTGTGTCATCGTAGTGATGGCCGGTCCGGGGATCGATGCCCTTGACCGCACCGATCATCTCGGAGCCGAAGAGGATATTTCGGTGCGGCACCACACCGGTCAGCAGGTCGATGCCCGGCTGGTGATAAACGCATGTGTCGAAGAACACGTTTTTCATCAGGCCATCGTCAAGCTCGCCGTGCCCGAGGTCCTGCGACAGCCCGCGATAGCGTCCCCAGTGATAGGGCACCGCGCCTCCGCCGTGCGGAATCACGAAGCGCAGCGTCGGGAAGTCTTTGAAGACTTGCGGGTTCTGGACGAACTGCATGAACGCGGTGGTGTCGCCATTCAGGTAGTGCGCGCCCGTGTGATGGATGCACGCGTTGCATGAGCCGCTCACGTGGATCATTGCGGGCACATCGAGCTCGACCATTTTTTCGTAGAGCGGGTAGTAGATGCGGTCAGTCAATGCCGCGGTCTTCCAGTACCCGCCCGATGGGTCCGGATTCAAGTTGCAACCCACGAAGCCGAGTTCGGTCACACAGCGTTCCAATTCACGCACCGAGGCATCGAGGCTTTGGCCCGGCGACTGCGGCAACTGGCACACGCCTGCGAAATTGCGCGGATACAGCGCAACGACCCGCGCAATCAGATCGTTACAGACGCGCGACCACTCGATGCTTTTGTCGAGCGTGCCCAAGTGATGTCCCATCTGCCCTGCGATCGGTGAAAACAGCGTGAGATCGAGGCCGCGTTCGCGCTGAATCTTTAGCTGACCGTTTTCGATCGCGTTGCGCAGTTCATCGTCGCTGATAGAGAGCGGCTCGCCATAATGACCGCGTTCGCAAGCGAGTTGTCGCTCGCGCCAGGCGTGCAGCGTCCTGGGCACTGTCGTGAAGTGCCCGTGGCAATCGATAATCATGTTGATAGTTCCCTGGGGATCGGTATTGGACGATTCAGTTTCGCCAGGCCACGATGGGCGTCGCCTGTTTGACGAAGCGTTCCGGCGGTCGCTCGCCGCTGTCGTAACTCATGCCTTCCCCGATCTGGATATCGTTGAAGCGGCTTTGCGCATTCATTTTTTCATGAGAGATCCAGTGCTCGTGCATCTGCTCGAACGGACTCATCCAGTAGTTGAAGATCTGGCTGCCAAGCGCATGCCGACCGATGCCTCGCACGTGATCGTGCGACTGACGCGTCATGTGATCGAAGCCGAAGAATATGTCGTCAACGCCTTCAACCTGATATGAAACGTGGTGCATGCCGGCTCGCGCACCGCGCAACAAAAAGATGACGTGATGGTCGACGAGTTCGTCGCCGAGATCGACGCGGCTAAAACGGCCGATAACATTGTCACGTGAGCCGACGAAAAGCTCGTCCGTCGGCAGCAGGCCGAGGGTGCGCTGGTACCAGTCGATCATGTCAGCAAGATTGGGCGTTGCATACGCGGTATGCGCAATGCGCACCACGCGCGCTGCACCGAGCACGCGGCTTTCGCCATCAGCGCCCCGCACGACGACGCGCGGTTGCAATGTCGGAACGCGCTCTTGCTCGGCCATGAATTCCAGCGTGAATCCGTTCGGATCGACAATACGTACCCGCTTGCCGCCACCCGGCGCGTCGATCGACTCGATCCCCTGTGCGCCTGGCAGCTTCGCGACCTCATCGAGCAGCGATGGATCGCGCAACTGATAGCCGAAGCTGACGACGCCCGGTTCACCAAGTTCAGTCACATGCAGAAATGGCGAATCGCCGACCCCTCGCATGTACAGGCGCTTCTCGTCACGATGCGCGAGCGCCATGCCGAAATCCTCGAGAAACGCCTGCATGCGGCCCAGATCCGGCGCACTCAAACGCACGTGTGTCATTCCCTGTATCGCTGATGTCATGATGTCCCCTCGATTTGTGTCGGCGTGTCACGCGAGCTGGCCCGCTACATCGCCATAAAGTTCTTCGATGCCGAAGCGGCGCGATATCAGCTTCTGCTCAAACGCGTAACGAATGGCAATGTCGAGCGCCGGTGCGAGCGCGTCGAAACCGATGGGTTGCAGGTCAGGTCCGGTCGACGTGGGCGCCTCGCCGCTCGCGGCGCGGCTTTCGCATAGCATACGGAACAGCTCCGGCACGACGCCGTTGCGCGTCGCCGCAATGGATTCACGCACCACAACGACATGATTGATCGGTACGGCGTGCGTGCGCTCATACCACGCAAGCGCTGCCGCCTTTGCATCGGGAATCAACTGACGCACGCCAGGGTTGCCGGAGGACTTGCCGCCCGAAATGATCGCGTCTACTTCGCCCGCCAGCAGCATTGCTTCCAGGTCGCGCTTTTCCGGCATTTGCGTGACCCATTCCGGTTCGATGTAATCCGCGACATGCGCACCCTCTTGACTGACCCAACGGACCGCGCGCAGATCGACATCGTACTCATCGGCGAGAATGCCGCGCACCCAGGCGGGCGTCGTCTGCGTATAGGCGCGCATGGCCACAGTCTTTCCAGCAAGTTCGCGGGGAGTGGGTGGGTCGTCAGCGCGGCACAGGATGCTCTTGTGATGGAAGTTACCGTTCATCACGAACGGCAACATCCGGTACGGTTTCCCGGCATCGAACGCCTGGAGGAAGGTCATGATCGCCAATTCTGCGACGTCGAATTTAAGTTCGCGCACGACCTCCTTGAATGCCGTCTGCGCGGTGTCGACCGGTGCGAATTCCAGTTGCACGAGCGGCGAAACAACGACGCCCTCTTTCAGCGCAGCGGTCTTTGGATAGCTGCCCATCATCGCGTTCAGCGTGGCCATGCGAGTCTCCTGCTTTTCAATCGTCGTGCCGGTCATGCGAGCACCTTATGTGTCGTATTCGTCACGGTCGCCCGTTGCGGGTCAAGCACCACTTCATCGAGCGCGGGAAGGCTCTCGATCAGGCGTTGTCGATGCGCGTAGCGAATCAGCGCATCAAACGAGGCACGGTTTTCTTCGAAGCCATAGGGCAGCGGATCTCCGACAAACGTCGCGAGTTTGCTATAACGCGCGTCCTCCGGAGTGTCCGCCTCGCCCGAGCGCACGCGCGCAAGATAGTTGCCTTTCGCTTCGCTGAACGCATCGAACAGCGCCGCCGGCAGATGCGGATGAGCATCCAAAACATCGTTTCTCACGACGATCACACCATGCAGCGGATAGATTCCCGTGCGCTCAAACCAGGCGCGCTCGGCGCTTGCGGCATCGTCGACGAGATCGACGAGTTCATCTTCCAACCCTTCGGCTCCGCCAGCCAGCCCGGCGAACACGGCATCGAGCTGACCCGCGCGCAGCAAATCGGAGAACGGCTTTTCCTTGCCGACGCAGAGCACGTTATGCGGTAATGCAAAACCGGATACATTCTCCGCTTCCTGCGTGAGCCAGCTGACCTTGTCTGGGTCGAGACCGTATTCGTCGGCGTAGATGCCGCGCGTCCATACGGCGGCCGTCACGGAGTATGTGCGCACGCCGACCGCGCGGCCTTCGAGATCGCTGGGCTGCCGCACCACCGAATGTCGCAGACGCTGCACGCCGCCGTGGCGAAAACGGCGCGTCATCGGAAGCGGCAACGCAGTGAGCGGCGCACCGGCTGCGCGCGCCATCAGATACGATGTCGGCGCCATTTCGCAAACGTCGTACGGTTGCGTTCGCGCCATCTCGCGATACACGTCGGGCATGCGCTTCACTTCGGTGAACGCCAGATCGAAACCATCCACGCGCACGGCGCCGCTCTTCAAATCCTGCACTTGACCATGAGGCCCAAGCACGATCGACAATGTTTTGCTCATGTGGAATCTCCCGTTCTATGCACGCTCGGCAAGCGAACGTCCGGTATCGAGTGCCGAGAAATCGCGCCGTGGGTACGTCATCAGAAAACGGTAGCCCTGCTCGATCACGCTCGCGACGTTGCTCTTCGTCACATGCGGATGGCCGACCGGAATGTCGTGCGCCTTGCCGACTTCCAGCACGTGCTGCATCATCCGCAGCAACTCTGGGTTGTCGTATTCGCGCGGACAGCCAAGCTCCTGCGTGAGATCGCCCTCGCCGATCAGCAACACGCCGATGCCCGGCACCTCCTTGACAATCCGTTCAATGTTCTCGATCGCCTGCGTGTCCTCGATCATCAGGATCGTCAGTACTTCGCCATCTGGCGCAAGCGGCCACACGTCGGCACGCTTGTAGTACTCCTGCTGCGACACGCCCCAATAGCGCGCGGCCGGCATCGGCGCATCGCCGCGCAGACCCGCCGGTTCATATCGCGGCGCGGTCTTCAGACGCGGATAACGGCATGCCGAAACCGCGTTATAAGCCTCTTCCGGCGTGCTGATCCGCGGCCAAACGATGCCGTATGCACCGAGATCGAGCGCTTGTTTCGCGAACCACAAGTTCATCTCGCTGCCGCTTGGCGGAATGCGCACGATTGGCGTCATCTGACACGCGACCGACCCCGCCTTCGCGATCTTTTCGCGCAACAGCAGAAACTGCATTGCTTCACGCAAAGCGCGAATGTCCCATGGGTTATGTTCGAGCTCGAAGACGACGCCGTCATTGGGAGACTGCGCGAACGCGACAGCGTTTTCTATCTCTGCCTGAAGAAATGACGTGAAGGCGATGCGCTTGCCGGTTTCGAGCGCACGGATCACACCGTTGAGTCGTTCTGCCATTGCCGTCTCAATATGTTATGGATAACGAAGTGTCGTGTTTTCGCTTACAACATGGCCGTGCAAAAACCATCGCCTGCATTGGCGGGAAGTGGCTTCTCGGTCCATGTCTTACAACCATCAGTCGTGAAGAAGACTTGACCGCCACGCGTCACAGTGATTACCCCGCGCGGATCGCTCAGATGAACGTTAAAACCCAGCATCGTGCTGCGCGGATCGACGGCAGCATCGGCCCGATACCAAGTCTTACCGACATCGTCGCTGGCGTAAAGCGCCCCCGCTTCGCTTCGCGATGAAATGCTGAAGCAAGCAAGCATTTTGTTTGGATCGTCGCAAACGAATCGGCAGTCTCGTGCATACGAGAAAGGTGCATATTTGCCGACTTGGAGGTCGCGAAAAGTCTTGCCCTTGTCGCGCGTTTCAAACACGCCCATACGGCAGATATAGAACGCGGCATCAGGGTCAGCCGGCGTTGTAGCGACGGCGTGAGCGTCGAACATACCCTCCGCTTCGTCGTCGGTTTCCAGCCTGCTCTTTAAGTGCGATTCTTGCGCAAGCGCGGCGAGCCCTTCGTTTGCGCCACGCCACGTTTCACCACCGTCCTCGCTTACCAGAAACCCGTTGATCTCTGCAACCGCATACATGGTTTCCGGATTTGAGGGGTGAAACGCAATGCGCATCACACGAGAGGAGCCAAATGAGATCTTGAAACGCTCCGGATAATCCGCCTTTAACTGGCGCCAGGAATCGCCTCCATCGTCGCTACGATAAAAGCTCACCGGACCGGCGCCGGCGAATATCGTGCGAGGTTGGTTCGGATGGAGTACCACGGTCCAGAATTGCACGTTTTTATCGGTGACGTCGAGGCGGTGCCAACTCTTGCCGCCGTCACGACTGCGGAAAAGGCCCTTCCGTGCGGCAGCGTAAAGAACGTTCGCGTCCGTAGGGTCAGGCGTGATCGCCTGAACAGAGGCATCGGAGGGAATACCGGTGACCTGCTCCCAATCACCGCCAGGTTGAAGCGCGTAAATTGACCCCACAGTATTGGGACGATTTGCGGCCGTGCCTACCAGCATAAGATTCTGCATCGATGTCTCCAGAATTTTGTTGCCTTGACGAAGCGAGTGATACGAGTCTAAGCGCCAGGACTTGCGCTTTGTTATTGAAAAGAGGCCTACGCAATAGATTTATGCTTAACACTAGGCTGATATCTCGGACCGTTACCGCGCCTCGTTGGTGTAATGGCTGTTGCACCAAGGCACGGTCTGCGGCCGTGACGTGGTTTGACAATGCGAGAAGCGAGCGACTCGTGAGTAGGCGCGCAGTGGGCTTGAAGTCGCGACATAAATGAGGTGATGACTTGCTCGTCCGCAAACGCCTTTTACTGATCTCGTACCGATAGTTGGATTAACTGCCACTCGCTGTCGAAAGTTGTTCGTTTTCCCAATTTGTGAAAATCCCACATTGGGTCGGCTGCAGCCCGGCCGCTGTTTGCGGACCAGCAGTCGCGGTGAATTCGAGAAACTGACCACTTCCCGCCGGCGGCCAGGTAGGCAACGATGATCCGTTCGGATTGCCTGTCTTGGCGAAATTCGTCCAGTACTCTTGCATTTGCGTCGATGTCTGGAAATCCAGAGCCGTCCAACTTTCAGCCGGCGTCACGGCACTCAGCGTGCCGAAAACGTACGGTACTTCGGCACCATGTGTCGCGCCGGCGGACGCCTGATTCGGCCAGGCGTGGTCGAACTGGTACTCGAACGTTGGATTTTTGGCGGCTGAATGCCAATCCGCTTCCATGATCGCCGCGCAGCGTTGCACGGTGTCCGTCCAGAACTGAGCGCCCGCATTGCCGTAGAGCGGGTCGGAAATGCCCGTACCGCCGTTCGAAAGGCCATACGCCGCTAGTGCCATCGGGCCATAAATAGGCCCATAGAAGGTCGAAACGTCCGCCACCAAATTCGCGGTGGTGTAACCGGGAAACAAGGATTCCGGCATGATCTCGCGCGCGTTGTTTCCGACCATCAGCGGGATCGCCATTTCTTTCCCCTCCGAAAAGACTCGCCCGGGAATATCAGGTAACACCCAGCCGTCCACTGCTGTTAGAAGGCCTGTGGTCGTTCCCGGCAAAGTCGCCGTACCGGATGTCCATTTGCCGGCTCCCGCGACGACCTGATTTGCCGGTATTGACCGCAAATACGCAAGCGTTGACGCGCTTGACCCTTGAGGCGCGGCGAGCGCTGTCGCAATGTTCTGTCCCATCGCCTCGGCCGTGGTCTTAGACATCGACCCGCCGTAGGATAAAACCTGCCCGCTCTCGCTAATAGCGCGGTGAAACAAGCCCGTCGAAAGAGGCGATGTCACGAGCAGCAGTACGTCAAAGCCCCCGGACGACTGACCAAACAAAGTGACGTTTGCCGGATCTCCACCGAATGCGCCGATATTCTGCTGTATCCAACGCAACGCCATCAATTGATCAAGCAGCGCGTAGTTACCAGATGAATGATTCGTCGATTCGGCGTCAAGCGCGGGGTGCGCGAGAAAGCCCATCACGCCAAGACGGTAGTTTGCCGTCACGACAACCACGCCTTGTTTTGCCAACGCCGAGCCGTCGAACTGAGGATTATTCGCCGACCCGCCCGTGTTCGATCCGCCATACAGCCAGAGCATCACCGGATGTTTTCCAGTGATCGGCCATTCGGGTGTCCAGACATTGAGGTACAGACAGTCTTCGCTGCCACTAACATTGATACCGTCGAATGTTTGGACGCACGCTGAGCCATACGCAGTCGCGACTTTTGTGCCCTGCCACGACTGCGCAGGCTGGGGCGGAGTCCATCTCAATGAGCCAACCGGCGGTTGCGCGAACGGGATGCCCTCAAACACCGCGCCCGGGGCGCCCGACGGTCTCGCCCCTTGTAACGCGCCGTTGGCGATCGATACAGCAGGCGGGCCGCTGTCGTCCGAACCTGATGAGCAGGCCGCTGCTGCAGCTGCAAAAAGAAGTGCTCCCGCAATCCGCGTGTTCATTGTCACCCGTCCTTGTTCAGCAGAAGTTCAGTTTGCCTTGCGACTTGTCACCGGAGTCTGAGTATCTCCGGAAGCTCTCATGCTGCCGACGTCTTCAAGTTTTATAGTCGGATGCCGCGACCCGGTGCGACGCAAAGCATCGCGCGCCTTTCGCAACGATTGCGAGAACCGCGCGCCGACAAAACGTTTAACATTGGATTCATGCGGGCGTTATTGCCAACGCGTCGCTCTGGAGAAGACGCCCGCTGCTTATGTCCCGAACGAGGTCCATGTTCCTGTTGGCGACTGCTGACTCACACCGGGCTTGGTCCAATCGCATACGCCGTCGGGAAACGTGGCGTGAAGCTGCGCGAGTTCCGTTGCTGTGAACGCCACTTGGTAATCCTTAATATCAATTAGCTTTAGTTGACACTTGAGTATGTACATAGCAACTGAGTCACCCGCAACCTGGCGCGGTGATGAATGCGGCGGGTACAGTTGATTGCACTGTGTATTGCCCGTATATACCTGTGGTTCAGCGATCTTCGTCGCGTCATTTGCGGCAAAGCATGCATCGACTAGATCGGCCGGCTTCGCGCGAACAAGCCGGACATGGACAGAGTCTCCAGAATTGTCAGCGCGAAGATTGGTCAGCCATTCATCCATTTGCGTCAGCGCATGTTGAACCACTGGACTGTCGTCGCTCATGTTTCCGTAGGTGTTGGCCTCTGTCAGCATGACCTGATTGTCGAAATTGCCGTTCGCCTTCTGCAACCGCGCCCGTACCGCGAAGCTTTGCGCTCGCTGATGGGTCTCCAGGCCGCCAGTAACGAGATCCACATAGGAGCGATAGTCGATAATTGGCGTTGTCGCCAGGCCTTGTGACATGCTGAGCACCCGACCGGTCTTATATGCGACATCCAGTGCCGTCGGGTCGGCGACCGCGCGCGACGCGCTGTAATTCCCGTTGTTGTCAAAGCCGCCGATGTTTGCGTTGAGATCTAGAAATTGTGTCTTGGTGATCGCGCCTGCATTAAGCGCGGCAAGGCCGTATTGAACCCCTACATTGTCGATCGTACGGCGCGCATAACCCGTGGCCGGATCCTTGCCGAACAAGTTCACATTGTGATCAAAAAAGTCGCAGCGCACGCCCTTTGGGTTGGTTGTCGCATTGAACGTCTCCGAACTCGACAGGCCGGGACAATTGGGATTGATGGGCTTGTGCATTGGCGCGATGGTGTTCGCAAAATCTTGTACGACGGTGCTACTCGGTAGACCGGATGTCGCGACAATCTGAGCTTCGCTCCATCCCACGGTAGAGCCTTGTAGGTAATGCCAGAGAAGGTCGGAATCTGTGTATGGGAAAGTAAGCGACGCAGTCGGTTCACTGAAGCTGCACCCCACGATGATGCCGTCGAGTAGTCCCGGGTAGTTGTCGGCCGTGGTGTGGGCTTCCTCTGCACCTGCCGAACATCCAAGCCCAATTGTCAAGTCCGGCGGTCCGTATGTCTTGATAAAACGCTCTCGAACCATCATGGTCGTTTCAGACGCTACGACATCGTTGCAGTTGTTGCCGAACACATTAAGCGTCGAACTGGCGATTGCATAGCCTTGGCGCAGTTCAAGATCTTCGAGAACGCCGTTACTGTTTCCGATACTCGTGCCCTGCGTGTACCAGCCGCCGACGCATCCGCCGCCATACGTATAAATAAGCCGTCCATTCCAGCTAGGCGGAGAATTGGTTGGCGACGGTGCCACATCGGTGCTTGGGTTGAAGAGTACCGCCGTCTGATAGATCGCTCGATTGATCGTGCCCGTTTCAACACGCACGATATAAGGCACGGCTTTGCCGCGCGTCGTCGTCGTTTGTACAAGGTCGGCCGGATAAGTCTTTGTTGAGGGAAGTGCTTTGAAACTACCATCCGTTGCGCGATAAACGTAATCGACTCTCGTCGCTACCGAGCAGTTGGCATCTAACGCCGCCCCGAGCGTCGCGCCGGGAACGCCCGGCACCGGGAATTTTTGCGTTTGGCAAACAAAAGGTTGTTCTTGTGTTCCGGAAAAGACGGGCCCGGTGATTGGATGGTTCACAAGCGTTAAGTCGGCGCTTGGGCTACTGCCAACGCGTGCGACCATAGTGTTCGCGCCCGTTTGCAGTCCTTCCACGAGGCCAACCAAGCGTCCGTTGCTCGCCGCGGCAAACGCGCTAGTCACGTCGTGCCCGTTGAGCGTCACGCTAAGCGCACCGCCTGTTGCAGTGACGCTGATCAGCGCATTACCGCCGCTAACCATGTCGGCGCGCGGCGTAGAAAGCACTTCGACACTGGGCGCGGGAGGATTGTCGTCTTTCCCACCGCATGAAACGATTGACGCGAGCAACATCGTAACGCCCACGACGAGTAATGCCGTGCGATAAGGCATGCTTTGTCTCCGTCCATTTTTATGATCATGCGCCGGTCGTGAATGCGATCAAGCAGGCGCTGGACGCCAGTGTATTGATTGCGGCGCTTCATTGCGCCATAGGAAAAGCGAGGTAGCCGATTGAATGTTGCTGCTTAACTATCGGACGCACCGTTTCGGTCGTAGGAGGTCCGGAGCTATCGGATATTCTTACGTTAGGTGATCAGCGACGTCATCAAACATCTTTCGAGAGAAGCGAGATAGGCGGGCACATTTATTCGATGGCAGTGTTAGCATTGCGTGCGTCAACCGGGAACCGGTTGAATTAGGCACCTCGAGTCTGCCTTTATTTATGGTCCGCATACGTGGTTTGCGCGTCGCCGATCTCGCCCATACCATCGCATTCTTTAATTCGAACAAATACGGAGCGATTCCTCAGTTCGGCCTTGATAGATTGCTATCCATGTCGATGGCATCGCTGGCAAGCGATTCATAGCTTCGTCAGACCGCGAGCGGTTATCCCTCTAACCCCGCTGCGGTCATGATGTCGATGGACTACGCTTACTTCTTGGTTCCCGAATCTTCATTGATCTCGGGTGCACCCCCAAGCGCAGTTGCGCCGTTCGGAATAGCTTTAGAGGCGACGGCCATTTGTACGTGGGCCTCCGCTGCTTGCAGATTAGCAGGATAAGCAGGGTCGCTCTCTGAGGGCACATATCCGACGTGCTCTAGCTGATTCAATTCCGCCACGACACGAGCATGGCTGAGGTCTTCGCTACTGGCTGCGACGGCGATAAGGGGGAAGCTCAGAAAAAAACAAATCAAAGGTTTCGCAAGGTTCATTGTGTGATTGCTCGGTGTTGTAAGTGTTAACCATTTTAGGGTTTTCCCTGCTCGGTGAGGTGAAGTTAAGCCTAAATCGATTGCGGTGCGCTCGTAATCTATAGCGGCTGTGGCCGTTTCGCCGTTTCGCCGTTTCGACAAGGCTGCTGCTCGTGCGATGTTCGCTCGCCGGGTCAAGACTCATGGCTGTCCGCGGACGGCATTACACGAGATCTTGGCGGATCGTAGGCCGCGAAACCATCTACTCGCCAAGCGTTCGCCAAAAGGCAGCATCTGGCGGTCACGGGTCTCTCGGCGTACTACTTCGTAGTTTCGCGTTCGTTCCTTGCGAATGGCAGCCGACATTTAAGTTTCATCGCTGCTTTTGTCGTCGCGCTTGTTGGCGGCGGTTGCGAGTTCGTACGGATGGACGGCCGAAAGCTGGCTCTTGGTCGCAGGGCTGCTTTCAATCGGCAGTGAAGGTGCGGAGAAGCGACCGACTCAAATGAGTATGGCCACCAGCGGGCAAAATCGATCAAGGCGATCTTCTGAGAGCGGAGTAAGCGTGACGTAACAGGAATTAATGCATCGAAGTCGTAAAATACGACTATCAAGATAACTGCTCTTATCCTAATAGCCGTATTTTTGAACTAAACTGGCGTTCATGAAATCGCGCCTGCCCTCGCCCGCGTCAGACCCATGTCCGTCCGATCGGGTCGATATGCCCAGCGCCGACGAACTGGCGGCACTGCGCGCGTGGTACGCGGGCCTCTCCTTGCGCGAAGCGGTCCGACGCTTCCTGCCGAACGAAACAGCGAAGTCAGCGCGCGGCGCGATCGGCCGCATTCGCCGCCAACTCGTCAGCCGGGCAGAACAGGTCAAGCGCGCCGACCTTGCCGACGTACTGCGTCACCCTGCGGTAGATCGTGAGCGTCACACTCACGCCGCAACGCAGGCGATTGAAGCCCTGCGTCACGCGCAAATACCGGTGCCGGATATCGGCGACCTCGTTGAGCTGTGGTTCTCACCGCGCACGGTACGCGCGCTGCACGCATACGGCATCGTCACGCTCGCTGATCTGACCGTACGCATTCCACGACGGCGTCTGTGGTGGATCGTCATTCCCGATCTGGGCGCGGCCAGCGCCCATGCCATCGAAACCTTCTTTGCGGCACACCCAGCCCTCACCGAGCGGGCGCGCGCGTTGATCCGCTCTGAACCGCGCGGCATCATCGTGCCCTGGGAGTCACTCAGGCTGCCGCATCAGGTCGACGGGTCGGCAGGCACGTTTCGGGCATCGGCCGCTACCTGTACGCTCGACGCCAGCAATGACTACGACGCGATTCATGCGTGGCTCTCCTTGCACGAGTCGCCAGCGACCCAACGCACCTATCGAAAAGAAGCCGAGCGTTTAATCTTGTGGGCCATTGTCGAGCGCGGCCGGGCGTTGTCGTCGCTGACAACCGAAGATGCGGTGGCGTACCGCGCGTTCCTGCGTCAGCCGACCCCGCACGCGCGGTGGGTGGGGCCGCTGCGCCCGCGTACCTCGCCCGACTGGCGCCCATTCGCTGGCACCCTGTCGACGCGCTCCATCGCCCACGCGCTCTCCATTCTCAATGCGCTGTTTCGCTGGTTGATTGAGCAACGCTATGTGTTGGCAAACCCGTTTTCGGGCGTCAAAGTGCGCGGCGCCGCGCGCGCGATGGCGATCGACGCCACACGCGCTTTCACTGAAAGCGAGTGGCAATTGATCCGGGTGATCGCCGACGGTCTGGAGTACTCATACGGCTGGTCGGTACCCGCGGCACAGCGGCTGAGGTTTCTACTGGATTTCGGCATCGCAACAGGACTACGGCTCGGCGAACTGGTGGGGACGACACTGCGGCAGGTCGAGACCGATGCCAGCGATCTGCACTGGCTGCGGGTCACTGGCAAAGGGGCGAAAGTCGGCAAGGTCGCCCTGCCACCTCTGGCCTGGAACGCGCTGACGGCCTATTTGCTCGCGCGGCACCTGCCCGTTTTCCAAGCACGGTGGAATCTCAACACCCCCTTGATCGGGCATCTGGACTCGGACACGGTTCGCGCAATTAGCGGCGTTCGCCTCTGGGTCGTATTGAAACGGTTTTTTAAGCAAGTCGCGCAGGTGCTCAATGCGGACCACCCGCCGCTTGCCGACAAACTGCGCGCTGCGACCCCACACTGGATGCGACATTCGCACGCCTCATTGGCGCTATCCAAGGGTGCGGAGCTCACGTCGGTTCGAGACAATCTCCGGCATGCGTCGGTGGCCACAACATCGATCTATTTGCACTCGGACGATGCGAAACGTGCACGTCAGATGACGGATGTCTTTAGCGCAAGTCGTCCATCGAATAATCGTGAATAGCGCGAATGCAAAAAGACGGTAGAGAATTTTAAATATTTAGCGGAAGCGCTTCGCCCCCTCGCGATGAAGCGATGGCTGTGCATTTCCTCGTCAATCACATCTCGTCTTTGTAATGAGGAACTCATGAAGCACGACGCCCGCTTAGGTCCCGCGACATGTCTTTTGTAGGTCTGCTATGGCATAGTGCGATGATGACCAACAAGGGGAAATAGATGGCTACGCTCAAAGCAATACAAAACCAGATCGCAAAGCTTCAAGCGCAAGCCGAGGCGGTCGCGAAGAAGGAGTCATCGGCCGTATTCGGAAAGATTCGTGACATGATGGAGAAGTACGGCCTAACGCTGGACGATATCACGGCATATTTTCGTAAGCCGGCCACGGGCCGAAAATCCGCCTCCGCAACCAAGGCGGCGACCTCGCGTGTGGCCAAATACACCCATCCGAAGACCGGTGCGACATGGACCGGGCATGGACGCGCGCCTGATTGGATCGCCAGTGCGAAGAATCGTGACAAGTTTCTAGTCAGCGGATAGAGCGAGCCGGCTGCAGTCGCTAAGAAGAACCCGAAAGCAGGCAATTACGTGCGTGGTCCGCAAGCGCCAAAGTATCGGGATCCGATGAGCGGGGAGACCTGGAGCGGACGGGGTCGTACGCCGGCCTGGTTAGCAACGGTTAAAGATCGAACACAATTTCTGATCGAGAAACCAGAGATCGCGTCGGCAAAGTCTAAGTCGACGCGCGCCAAGAGAGCAGCGAAGAAAGTTGTCGCAAAGAAGGTGGCGCCGAAAAAGACTGCAACCAAGACGGCGGCAGCGAAGAAAGCGTCGGGCACAGGTTCAGCGAAGAGGATCACGTCGGCGACCAAGAAGACCGCAGTAAAAAAAGTGGCCGTGAAACGCGTGCCGACGAAGCGTACTGCGGCGAAGAAGTCATCCGTTGTAAAAGCACCGGCACCTTCGGTCGAACCCACTGTATCGAGCGTCGAGAGCTCGACGTAAGTGGTGTTACGCCGCTAGGATCGTTGGTTACTCATCCGGCTCGAATTATGTCAGCTGACGAGCCGCGAGTACTCTTGCGTTCGCTTCAAGGGATTCAGATAGCACCACGCCGCAAGAGTCGTTGGTCGGTTTCCCACTCATCGTGAGTGCCAATCTCGATGCGCGCAAAATCCGGATGACTGGGGTTGATGAGGTAATTGGATTCTGCAGGAACCACCGCGCTGGGTACCGCCAGCACCGCGCTCGTACGCTTCTGTGCCCACAAAGCGCCAATCTGTTGCAGATCGCCCCTTGCATCGAGTTCACGCCAGTCCGTTGGCAACGTCGCAAGATCGACGCGTTCAATGAGATTCTCGGCGATTCGGGCCGGGATCATTACATAGCGGGCTCTAAGGGGCGAGTCCTGTACGAGCATCTCAAGCAATGCGAGCGATTGTGTCTGCGCGGTATAGACAAGGGCAACGCCTTTCGGATTCCAACGTCCACCGTATAGTCGCGCACCTTCCCCAGAAAAGGCACTATTCGCATAACGTTTGGTGACGACGCGCCACGCAGTCACCGTCACGCAAAGATACCGTGTTCGATACGGCCCAGCGTGTCCATCACGCTGTCAGCACCAATATCTGTGTCGATCAGGCTCAGTGGCGTGACATTGCCCAGCACGGGCGCAGGTGATTTGAGCCAACTGATCGCTGGATCAAGGCTTTCAAATACCTCTGCCGCGCGTGCTGCCACACGTGCCAGCCGTAGCAGTTTGGCTGATTCTTCGCGACTGAAAACGCCTTCACGCTTGCGACGCGCCAATGTACGCTCTGGAATATCGAGTGCCTGCGCCAATTCTGACTGCGAGATTCCGATGGATTTAAGGATGGAGTCAAGGGCTTGGGACGAGATGCCATGGCGCACGACATCCACCCAGTCAAGCCCCGAGCGAGGCGCGTGTGGCAGCACTGACCGCCCACCCAGTAACGAGTCCGCTGAAATGTTCTCGGTGACGCTCATAACACCTCCTGCCATTTGGCATCTATTTTATACCAAAATGGCAGGAAAGTGCTCGACGACGGGCTTCTCCTTTTCGTGAGACGCGGCTTTTTATCTCGTAGGCAAAGCGCTTGCATACCCGAAAACGCGTCAGTGGGCTGAGGCCATTCATGCAAACCATGATGACATCCAAGGGCTCTCCTGGATTTCGCGCCAGGACAACACGGCACGCGCTGTGGTGCTGTTCGGTGATCGGGTTTCCCAAGGGACGTTGAAGCAGGTCGGCAGCTCACGAAATCTACTGAGAGACGAGCAGGCTTACGCGGAACTGTTGGACCTTGCAGACCGCATTGGCGTTGACGTAACGTCAGGGAAATAGCGGGTCAGCGTCGCAGCAACAGGATCTCTCTATGACTTCTCCTGCTAAACGCAACCTCATGAGGCGAAAACCGCCGCGCAGCACGATCGCGCGCTATGGCGATCGCATTGTCGAGGTCCTAGGTGAAGCACGAGGCCGACGCGTGATGATCAGATCGATTCATCCGGATGGCTCGGAACGCCTGAGCGCTGTCAAACTCACCAATATGCAGCCGCTCGGCGGCCAGCTCTTCTGAGTGGCTCGTTAACAACCGCGCGCAATATTACGATCCGTTGACCGCATCCTTAAACGCCTTGCCGGCCGTGAATTTGACGGTCTTTGTCGCAGCAATTTCCATCGATTCGCCTGTTGCGGGATTGCGCCCCGTTCGTGCAGCGCGCTCTCCGCGGCCAAACGTGCCGAACCCCACAAGCTGAACGGCGTTTCCTGCTGCTACCTCCCTCGAGATCGTCTCCAACACAGCTCCGATTGCCTCTTCAGCGGCGCTTTTGCTAATCCCGACTTCGGATGCGACTGCATCGACCAAATCTTGTTTGTTCATCCCTTCCCCCATTTCTAACGGGAACGAGCTATCGGCGGACTGCAGCAAAGAAGCTAAATTTACGTTTACTCGGTATCGGTCGCTTCCAGATCAAATTAATTTGAAGTCGTATCGCACTCCCCAATCAAGTCCGACAGCTCGCCATTCCGAACTTTTGCGCGCGTTTCGGGCGAGAGCCAAATGTCTTCCATCCCATCAATCCCCTCCTCGATCATTCGCTGCAAAAAAAGCGACTGTTGCAGAACCGGAGCCTCATCTCGTGAAGTGCATCGCCTGGCTGCCCTGGGGCGACTTCTGTTCGATAAACGCAGCAATTCTTCTTGAGAAGAACGCCGTCCGCAGCAGACTCAAGCAGCCAATCGTGCCAATGAAGGTCGGGCGCATACACACGCCTCTTTGCATCAGACCCGTTGCATTGCCTCCGAGATCGCGGCTGATCAGAGCAGGCAACCGCCAATCGTCTTTGGTTGACAGTCCCGTTTCCTTCCACACTTCTAATGGCACAGTCAAGCCATTGCGCGTGCTGGCAATCGTGGGATAAAACTCTGACGTCGTCCTTTCCGAATGACCGTCATAGCGCACCTCTGGCTGATCTGCGATGGACATCAACACCAGTTTCGAATACTTCGCGAAGTGTCATCGAAGAGCCAAAGGCGGGAACGGCCCGATGAATGAGAACGACACAAACTCTTACAAAGAATGTGACACTACATTACGAACAAATTCAAGGTTTTGTCTGATCATAGGCACTATTAAGGTGCGTCATCGATGCCAACTTTCTTATGCGCCATGTCGAGCATCCGCTGCGCAAACATCGTGATCTCAGCTGGCGTCATGAGCTCTGCCAAAGAAATCCGAGAAATGGTGAGATGCAGCGTTGTTAGATCCGCGTTGCCGTCTACAGCCAAGTGCGGAAAAGTTGATTCAAGACGCGCTATAAGCTCGGCATTCAACGGGCGGCGGTTTCTCTCCGCAGCTGCCTTCAGCTCCTCGTAGAGTGGCCAAGGCAGGCGGTATTGAGAGCGGTGGGTATCTTCCATAGTTAAATTTGACACTACACAGGCACTGTCGTATAGTGACTCATAGTCACTATATAGTGACAAAACAAAGAGAGAGGCGAGGATGGGCGAATCTGTTCGATCACAGTATCGAATTCCCAAGGAGCTGAACGAGTGGCTCAGTGCGCGCGCCAAGGCCGAAGAGCGATCTCGAAATGCTCAACTGGTCGTTGAGCTCAAGATCCGTATGCGAGAAACAACTCACTCCCAGCCGGACGCTATCACCGAATTCGATCAAACAAGACGCGACTAACCAAGTTTTTCCAAACGAGATAGGGCCGAGTTATACGTTAGTACTGCATATAAGTTATTGAATATTTTCAAAAATCAATGAACCTCGAAGGTTCAGCTCATGAGAGGGCCGAAAATGCAAGTTCAGAACTCAACCCAATCCGTTCGAACCCAGAAAGCCGATCGACTGGACACGGTGCTCAACTTGACGGCTAACGCTTGTGTGTTCGCCCTCCTCCTTCTTCCGCAGTTCGCGCACGCTCAGGACGCATCAGGAACATTTGGTGGAATCACTGCCTTTTTAAGGTCGGTCACTCAACTCCTGATCTATGAGTGGGGCTACTACATCGGAATCATCACCTTGGCAATCCAAGGATACCGCTGGAAAACCGGCCGCATAGATCTCATGACGCTCGGCGGTTGGGGCCTCGGCATTGGCCTCGTCTTCTTTGCTCCGAACATCGTATCTGATCTCAAGGCACGCTCGGCCGGAACGATCGTATGAATTTGAGTGAGGAATCTCACGACGATGAAGGGGAAACGCTTGTCGCTGCGATGACTCGGCCCACGATGGTCGGTGGGTTGACGCTCGCAAGTCTCGCGATGAGCTTCTACATTCCGGGCATGACCGCGATGGTCTCGCGGTCAGCATTGCCCGCAATGGCCATCCCCTTCCTGCTGCTCGCCAGTTACTTAATCTGTCTCAAAGACGTTTACTTGTTCGACATCTTGGCGGCCGCAATGCATTTAAAGGCGTGCCCGAACAAGCGCTTTTGGAGATGCCGACGCTATGCGCCTCGTTGATGTTTTAAAAGAGAAGTTCGACATGTCGCTGTCGATGCCGCTGCCTGACGGGGCTGCCCTCGACGACAAGGAAATGGCGGCAAGCGACATGATCCCTTATACCGTGCATTACGACGACGAAACCATCATCACGAAAGATGATGGTCTAGTGCAGGTTATTGAGCTTGATGGACTGTATTTCGACTCGCTTAGTGCGACGCAAATCAAACAGTTCGAACGGCGGCGGAATACCGTGCTGCGTTCGATCGCGAACAGCGACCGCGGCGTCTACGTTCACCTGATTCGTCGCAAGGTGAACCAATACCCAGAAGGTGATGGCGGCACATGGTTTGCACGGCGCTTCAACGCAGCTTGGCGGGAGCGGTATGAGAAGCGCTCGTTCTACGTGAACAAGATCTACATCAGCATCGTTCGGAATCGCTTTCGACAAGGGGCACCGGGGCTGCTGGACCGCATTTTCTCGCTCGCCACGGGTGCTAAGATTTCGTTCGAAGACCAGGAGTCGTTCGAAGAGCAGGCAAAGGACCTGAACGAAGCCACGAATCTGACTGTGCAGACTCTATCCGGCTATGGCGCTCGAAAACTTTGCGTCCAGCGTCGGCCAGAATTCGCTCATCACAAGGTTAGTGCAGCGCATGCTCAACTCGCGATCCAGCGATTCAATCTAAGCTGGAAAGACTTCCAGGCTCAGTACAACGTGCGTCCGGCGTATGACCGCGAGAACGTAGAAGACTTTCTCGGCGAAGATTATTCCGAGATTGCTGGGTTCTTCCACTATCTCATCAATTTGGAAGACGAGCGAGTCCCCATCACGGAAATGCAACTCGACCGTACGCTTGCTGTGTCGTGGCTTGATTTCAAGGTAGTCGGCAACATGATGGCCGTGCAGAACCTGAGCGCGACCCGCGCCGGCGCCATGCTAAGCATGGCCGAATGGCCGGCGCGCACGCCATCAAACATGCTTAACGAGTTCTTGAAGCAACCTGTCGAGTACATCGTCACGCAGTCGTTTTTCTTCAGCGATCGTATTACTGCCGAGCACGATATGAAGCAGGAGCGGCGACGCCTTGTGGTCAACGATCGTGACGGTGGTGCAGAAGAAGACAAAAAAGAAATCACTGATGGTTTGCGAGATTTAACGAGCGGTCGAGCCGTTAACGGTCTCCATCATTTGACGATCCTCGCCCATGTGCCTGCCGCAACGTCACACGCCGACCCTGTTGAGAATAAAAAGCAAACGATTGCGGACCTTGATAGCGCGATCGCGTTGCTGAAGAAATCGTTCGTGAACCTTGGCGTCAAGGCGGTGCGTGAATGGTTTGCTGTCGAAACTTTTTTCTGGTCGCAGCTTCCCGGCCAGGCGCAGCACTTCATCGGCCGGCGAGGAAAGATCAAGTCCGGCAACTTCGCGGGATTTGCTTCGCTGCATAACTACGCGATTGGAAAAATAGACGGCAACTTGTGGGGACCGGCGATCATGCCTTTCGAGACGGAGAGCGGAACCGCCTACTACTTTAATTTTCACCGCGAAATGGAGGGGATGGTTGCGGGGCATATGGCACTGACCGCAGACACCGGAGCGGGAAAGACCACTCTACTGTCGGCTTTAATCACCATGGCAGACAAAGCTCGACCGCGCGTGTTTTGGTTCGATAACCGCGAGGGTGCGAAGGTGTTCATGCGCGCGATGGGTGCACCTCACACCACACTGTCCGTGCAGGGAAACACCGGCTGGAATCCCTTCAAGTTGTCCGACTCGTCCGAAAACCGCCTCTATCTCGTCGAATTGATGACGCTAATGCGCACGTGCTATGGCGGCAAGCTCGTTCCCGACGACATTGAGCGATTCAAACGAGCTGTCACCGAGAACTACGATGTCTTGCCTTTCCAAGACCGCCGTTTGCGCAACGTCGCATGGTGCTTCGGTCAGGGCGAACTAGCGAAAGACATGCGAATCTGGCACGGAGCGAATGGCTCAGCGGGTGCCAACTGGGGGGTGTTCGACAACGAGCACGACAGCATCAACCTCATGAAGAGCCGGCACTACTGCTTCGAGATGCGACAACTTATTAAAGACGGAGTCGCTCGGCCCGAACTGCCCGTCGTTTTGAGCTATCCGTTCCACCGCATCGAGCAGTCCATGAACGGCGAGCCGTTCATCCTCGTGCTGGAAGAAGGTCAGAACCTTGTCAAGCACGCCTACTGGCGCGAGAAGATTGACAGCTACATCATGCAGATTCGCCGTAAGAACGGTCTGCTGATCTTCGTCACGCCCGACGCGAAATATCTCTACTGCGAAACCGACTCGATCCAGAAGCAAACAGCGACAAAGATCTTCCTTCCGAATGGCGAGGCGAGCAAGACAGATTTGGTAGACCGCCTCGGTCTTACGGTCGCCGAGTTCGACTTTGTTCACGACACTCCGCCCGAGAGCTTCAAGTTTTTGATACGGCGCGGCAACGAGTCAATTCGGGTGAAGTTCGATCTATCTGATATGCGTGAGTTTATCCCTGTCCTGTCCTCGAACGACAAGGGAGTTGCGCTGATGGAGCGAATCATCAGTGAGCTTGAGACCGATGACCCGGAACAGTGGGTACCGGTCTTTATGCAGCGCGCGCTCGCAGAGAACACCCATAACCTAAAACGGCAAGGAGCGTGACCGTGCGAAATACTCTGCTAGCCATTGTCCTTGGCACGTCACTCAGCGTTTCGGTGCCAATTTATGCCACCGGCATCCCCACGTTCGATGCCGCAACCTTTCTGCAACTCCAGCAGCAACTGTCCCAATTGCAGGAACAGTACAGAACGCTAAAAGATCAGTATGCAGCAGTCACCGGAAGCTATGGTCGCGGCTCCATTGGATTGAACCAGTCAATCAACGCGGCCTCGGTGGTACCCGGATCGTGGCAAGAGGTCGTTTCGCAGCAGCAGAGCGGCACCTTCGGCGCGAGACAGAGTTTTTACGAGAAGCTCATCAACACCATGCCGCAGGACGTATTCGCGAATCCAAATGCGCAAAATGCGACCACATACAAAATGAGCACCGATTCGGTACGCGCTGCTTTGGCGGGTGGGGACTCGCTGTATTCCGAGGTTCAGACGCACCTCAATAACCTATCTGTGCTGAGTCAGCAGGTCGATACAACGACCAACGTCAAAGATGCTCAAGACTTACAAAACCGCATTTCCAGCGAAAACGGCATGATGTCGAGCGCCATGGCAAAGCTCAACGCAATGAACATGAATTTACAAGCGAATCTGGTGAATCAGCAGAATCAAGCAACAGCCGCGACACAGAAATATTTTCGTCGAACTGGCCAATAAACATCTGCGTTTGCGAGAAAACATAGTCCCTGAGAGAACTGTCATGAAATTCGTCGCGTTCCTTCCAGTCTTCATCCTTTTCTGGCCTATCACGAAAGTTGCGAAGAAGGCTTGGTGCTTGTTCGCCACGCTACTTCTTATTGCTTTCATTGGCGGATGCGCAAACTCGTCAGGCAAGCTCGACAAATCGCCATGCGCCTGCAAATTCGAATCGATCAACACGCGTAGCTAGGGAAGGAGCCGCAATGCGCAAACTTTATTGGATGCTGGTTTCAGGTGCCGTTGTCGTCATCGCGATCGGCGGTGCCGTTTATTATTTTTTTTCAAAGCCGCCGGTCGATCAAGGTGCCAATCAGCCCACTGCGGCCCAGTCGCCCTCGGCGGATAGTCGCGTGCTCGTAGTTCCAGCGGGCAACCCGTTGTTAACCGCCGATTCAAAACAGTTGAATAGGTGGGTTCCCTCTTACCCGATTCGATGCGGTGACATCGTCTTTGGAAAGGGCAATTCAAAAGTTCCGAACTTTTCTTTTTGCGTCGCAGAGATACAAAAGCGTGTCACCACGGTGACAGGTTATCAATTGAGTCGTGACGAAGTGGTGGACGCTCGCGTCGCGGTGCATTGGCGCGAAGTGACGGGAGCCAAATAGCATGGCCGATATGTCCTTGCAAGGCTTGGTTGGTGCAGCGGACGGCGTCACTCAGTCTTTCTTGACGCAAACGTATCCGGCCATCTCAGCGGCTATCTCGACGCCGATTTACTTCGCTGCCGTGCTCTACTGGGCTTTGTTTGGATACAAAGTGTATGCGGGGTACGCTGCCATGCAGTGGAAAGACCTCTTGGCAAAAGTCGTCATGACGATCGCTGTCTTCGGAACGCTCAATTGGGCAGGTTTGGCACAGACCCTCTATTTCGCGTTTGTGTCATTCATGGAGGGCGCTGCTGCGACGGTCATGGCCGGCAAGCCAACGGCGCAAATGCTGGATGCACTCTGGAATAACGTGGAAGCAGTGTCAGAGCGGCTTCGTTCTGTGGACTTCTATCAGTTTGCGATGATTTGCGACGGCATTCTGTTGTTCGTCATGAACTGCATTTTATTCGTGCTTGCACTTGTATATATGACGATAGCCAAGTTCGGGCTTGCAATCACGATGGTGCTCTGCCCGCTGTTTATTGGCTTTCTCATGTTTCCCGAGACGCGACAGTGGTTCATGAACTGGGTGAGCAAGATGCTGACTTTTTGTTTGATGTACATCCTTGTGATAGCGATCGTTCGTTTCGGCTTTCTCGCGTTTGGCGACGCCATCGACACGGCGGGCAAGGTGGCGCAGTCAGATGGACTGGCCACCAGTGAGCAAACCGCGCAGCTCGTCATTGTGGAGGGCGTGTTGATTCTGTTCATGCTAGGAGTGAGAGGCTGGGCGTCTGCGCTAGCCGGTGGTGCCTCGACATCCACAGGCACTCTGGTGATGGTGGCACGCATGGCGCTAGCGAAAGGAGCAGGGAAATGAAATCTTTCGCAAAAGGGACTTTCGCGGGCGATGAGGCCACGCGTCGCACGCAACTCGGCGGCTCGAACAAGCTCAAGCAAGAGCGCAATCGTGCATACCTGTTTATCGGCTTGCTTCTCTTTGTGGTGGGCGGCATGGCCAGCGCGATTACCGTGCTCGCCAACATTCACACAGTCATACCTGTCGTGTCGGTACTCGATTCAAACGGACACGTAGTGAAACAACAGGTAGTGAACAAGGAAACAATCTCCGAACAGGAAAGCTTTGTCCAGAGCCAAGTGTACGACTTCATCATGTACTGCAATACGTTCGACCCAGACTGGCGTCAGCGCTTCGCCGATCTGTGTCGGTTGCATTCGACTCAATCGGTTGCCGCCCAGTACGACGCCGAAACCAGCGCCGACAACGCGAACAACCCCTACTACCAGCTCGGCCAGGGTGGCCGTCGTTATCCAAAGATTACAGGTATCACGTCGCTCGGGAAGGATGCCTACCAAGTTGCGTTCCAATCGATCACCGAAAAGCCCGGCAGCCCGCCGAAGACCGACTACTACACGGCGCTCGTGCGCTACACCTTTACGTTCAAACCGCTTGCGTTGGGTGATCGTTGGGAAAACGCGCTCGGCTATGCCACGACGGGATATCGGAAGGATCAAGAGTTGAGCCGCCAGTAACGCGACGTCAGAAAGCGCTTCGTGCAGGAATCAGACCATGAACTTCAAATCCGCTCCTATTGCTTTTGCCATCATCAGCAGCGTGACGATTTCGCTGATTCCAGCCTCATCAATGGCGGCCAAACTTCCGCACGCGCTTGTGACTGACGACCGCGTGAAGCAGGTTCCATATGATCCCAATCAGGTGTACGAGGTGGTCGGCACATACGGTTATCAGACCTCCATCGAGTTTGCCACTGATGAGGTCGTCAAGGTCGTATCGTTGGGTGACTCGATCGCTTGGCAGACGGTGCCCTACCAGAATCGCTTGTTCATCAAACCGGTCGAGCCGAATGCGGCAACCAATCTGACCGTCGTGACCGACAAGCGCACCTACTACTTCAAGCTCACCAGTTCGAAGGCCCGCATGACGCAGACGTTTCTCGTGCGCTTCGTCTATCTGAACTCAGGTTCGAACCAAAACGCGAACTTGGGCGGCGTCGGTGGCGGGAGCCGAACCGACGCCAGCACGAGTAACGGGATTGATCCTGCGCGACTGAACATTGACTACGGCGTCTCGGGCGACAAAGCCGCCATTCCGCTCAAACGCGCTTTTGACGATGGGCAGTTCACTTATTTTCTGTTCGATCAGAACGCCGAGATTCCCTCGTTTTACACCGTTGGCCCAGACGGTGCTGAGTCCGCGGTGAGTCCGCGTCGCGAAGGTCCGTATATGGTCGTCAAGCGCACCGCGAGCCTCTTCACGCTGCGCAACGGCGACGCCCACCTGTGCGTCCAGAACAACGCGAATCCTTATCACCGTGCCGATATGAGCACCGCTTCAACGCTCGGCGCTGTGGAGCACTGATATGGCAGATCCGAACAACAACGCTCCCGATGACCGCGAAGCAGCCGTTCGCGAGTGGGAGAAGCAGGCGAATGCGTCGATGGTCGTCGACAACCGTAAGAAGCGGTTTGGTGGCATCGCCATCGCCGCGATCGCGGTCGGTGCTATCGCAGCAGTGTGGCTGGTCAAGCATAGCGGCAATGACACGGCGAAGTCAGCAGCGAGCAGCGATATCTCGATTCCTGATCGGAAGCCTGTGCCGAAGCTCAAGGATCGTGAGCAGGCGAGTACTGCGTCTGTCGCTGCAGCCCCCGCGCCAACACCGGCAAGCACGGTTCAGACCGATGACCCGATGAAAGCTCAGCGGGAGCAAATGGAAATGCAGCGTCGAGAAAAAGCGCGACGTCTGCTGGAAGCTCGCATGAAATCGGCCATCATCCCGCCAAACAGTGCGAATCAACCGACGGGCGTTCAATCACAGTCCGGCTCCGATGCGAGCGGCCAAGTTCGGCAGAACGCCGGGATGCTAGGAGGACCCTCAGGCGATCAGGGCCCGCAAGATGCCAATTCGCGCTTCGCACGCGCGGTTAGCGGCAACGCGGTCCCGGTGAGCGTGGCGAGCCAGATCGACAACCTTCCCTACAAGGTTTTGCAGGGCGAGTTCGTCGAAGCGGTACTGGAGCCGCGAGCGATCTCAGATCTGCCGGGTCAACTGTGCGCGCTGGTGCAACGTGACGTGTACGGGGCACAAGGCCGGCTCAAACTGATTCCGTGGGGCTCACGTGTGTGCGGCACGTACAACGCTGAGCTGCGCAAGGGTCAAGATCGCCTCTTCGTCGTCTGGAACACACTGCGTCGCCCGGACGGCGTGCAAGTTGCCGTTGACAGTGCTGGCGGCGACCAACTTGGGACAGCGGGTATGGGCGGCATCGTTGACACCCATTTTGCTGAAATCTTCGGTATGTCGGCGCTCCTGTCGATCATCGGCGCCGGTGCGTCGAACGCGGGTGTGAGTTCAGGAGATCAGTACAACTCCGCCTCACAATACCGGCAATCAGTACAGCAAGCGGCCGCACAATCCTCCCAACAAGTGCTTTCTCCGTACGTCAACTTTCAACCTACCGTCACGGTACCAGCAGGCTCCCGCGTGCGTATCTACGTCAACAAGGACTTGGACTTCACGTCGATTTACAAAGAGCAAATCGACGCGGCAAAGCACGTCGATGGCGTGACGTTCATTCAATGAGGAGGAGACATGTCGCAGATTGCCTCCTTCCGCGCCAAGCTTTCTTTGCTCGCGGACTATCTCGATGACAAGGAGGTCACCGAGATCCAGGTCAACAAGCCCGGCGAACTCTGGCTCAGAAAAAAAGACACCTACTATGCTGAAAAAATCGAAGTGCCCGGATTGTCGTATCAGCTTTTGTCGTCTTTGGCCGATGTCACCGCTTCCTTCAAGAGTCTTGAAGTGGACCGGGACAGCCCGATTCTCTCAGCCGAAATCCCCGTAAATCTTGACGATGGCATTCCGGATTTCGAGCGCGGAACCTATCGAGCCGAAATGATCCTCCCGCCCGTTGTGCCGGAGGGGACCATCGCGATGACGATTCGAAAGCAGTCGCTCGTTAGGATGAGTCTGCCGAAGTACTTAGAACAGGGAGCGTTCCGCTTCGTGAACGGCGAGGTGGTCGACGAGCCGTACTCGAATGCACGACTGCAGGAGTTGTACCGGGAAAAGCAGTGGGATGTGTTCCTGCGCGGCGCCGTCTTGGCGCACAAGAACATCGTCATCTCAGCCGGCACCTATTGCGGCAAGACGACGTGCCTCAATGCATTGGTACAGGAAATACCTGCGCACGAACGCATCGTCACGATCGAAGACTCTCGGGAAATCGAGCCGGCGCAGCCGAACTGCGTCCGACTATCCTACGCCCGCCAGCAGGCATCGGGACGGGCTGCGGTAACACCAACCACCTTGCTTCGCTCGTGCATGAGGCTCACACCTGACCGGGTCATCATGGGTGAGATCCGCGGCCAAGAGGCGGTCGAGTTCGTGAACATGCTCAACACGGGCCACAAAGGATCGCTCACGACCATCCACACGGATTCACCCGCCGAGATGTACGACCGATTCGGCGAGCTGATGGATGGTCATACCTCGATGACGCGCGAGCAGATTATCGAGCGCGTCAAAAGGCGCATCGACGTCGTTGTCCAGTGGAAATACACCGAGCGCAACGGCCGTTACATATCGGAGATCCTTTATGCAGGCGCGTGAGCTGTCAGCAACTTTAGCGGCGGCCGGGCTGCTGATCGCTATGTCCCGATTCGCTGGCGCGCAACCGTCGGCAACGGCGCCTGCCGTGCCCTTCCAGCAGCTAGCCACCGAGTGCGCCCCTGGCGTTCATCCAACGACACTCAAAGGCGTGGTGAGTACCGAATCGGCAGGCAATCCCTACGCGATTGGTGTCGTGGGCGGTCGGCTGGAGCGTCAGCCGCGCAACTTGCCAGAAGCGGTCGCGACGGCCAGAGCGCTCGAACGCCAGGGATTCAATTTTTCGATGGGCCTCGGCCAGGTCAATCGATACAACCTTGCGAAGTACGGCGAGCGTTACGAGACGATATTTGAGCCGTGCCGCAATCTCAAGGCCGGCGGTGAGATTCTTCAAGACTGCTATCAGCGAGCAAAGGCAAGAATTCCAGACGATCAGCAAGCGCTGCGCGCTGCTTTCAGTTGCTACTACTCCGGCAACTTCACGCGCGGTTTCCGGCCAGATCGCGCGGGTCAGCCGAGCTACGTGCAAAAGGTTGTCGCAAACGCAACGGATACAGCCGACCCCATTCCCGTCGTGCCAGCCGTCAAACAGGATCGCGCTGATGCCAGCGTTGCGGTGCGACAGGCGGCGACCCCAAAACCTGCGAAGCAAGCGGCCAAGCCGGCGCAATGGGTGATGTTTGAGGACGGCCAGTCGAGACGTGAACAACCTTCCGATCTTCCAGTCGAGGACAGCGGCAAGGATCCGGCGGTCACGGTGCGACTCGCGACGCCGACCACGGGCTCGGCGGCCGAAGCCGACACGATTCGTCCCGTCTCCAGGTCGTCATCACACGAAACGCAGCCTGTCCCTGTCCAGCCATCACGGCGATCGACCACGCAAGAAGCCGCTCCGTTCGTGCAGTTTGTGGATTGACGCTTCTCTTGCCACGAGAGAAGCACCTTCGGGAGAAGAACCGATGAGAAAAGCCCTCTATTGCCTGTGTGTGCTCACCGCATCGATGTCGGCGCAGGCTTCGGAATATGGCTGCGAAGTTTTGCTGTGCCTCGCAAACCCCGCATCCAATGGCGGCCCTAAAGGGGTGAGCGAGTGCGTACCTCCGATCAACCAGCTCTACCATGATCTGGGCAAAGGCCGACCATTTCCGAGTTGCGACCAGGCTGACGGCAATGATGGATCGACCTACGCGCGTCAAGTATACGATCCGTACGATCCTTGCCCTGCGCCCTTGCTCCCCGCCGAACGCGGCGCCTATGTCGTACAGGGCCAGAAACGATCAACCGGTAACAAGGGAGGCTGGTTCGGGGGAGATGGATCATACACGTTGAATGACCGGCCGCAAGTCTCCGAGTCATCGCTCGGTGACGGCTACGCGTCGGGCGCACGAGCGTGTGTCGGTCAGCGGATCGGATCGTACGTCGTGGGTAACTATGACAACACCTATACCGTTGCCGTGTTCGACAAGGTGCTCTGGCAGCTACCGCAAAACCCGCGCGCCATCGATGTCTATATCGACAACGGGTGGCAACAGCGCGTGCGTTGGTGACGGATGTTCGTCGGGTGTTCGACAGCTGGCTAATCTCGAGTTAGTGCCGTGTGAATAGCAGGTTCAACTAAATACGCCATGTCTACAAACTCGGCAGCGCTCAGCGAATCAATAAACGGAGCACGAAAGTTGACCAGCCCGCTTTTTATCCGCCTCGCCGATGTGATCGCCCTCGTAGTGGTCACTTATCTGATTGCTTCTATTGCCACAAAGATGCTGGGTCAGATTGCCAGCTGGCCGGACCCAGGACGTTGGATCGCGATTTTCGTGGTCGGCGCCCTCGCGATTACCTGCGCAACCAAAGATTGGGCCGATCTCGCGATGCCTCGTCGACTTGATTCATTTGCCCTTCGACCGCTTGAGGGATTAGCGGACACTCCCGGGGTGTTGACCGGGGCGCTCATCACTAGGCGCTTGTCAGTCAAAACAAAGACATTCAAAAGCGGCCATAGTCTGAAGGATTGCGACCGTTGGCTAGCTGCCTGCGCGGTTCCCCACGCGATTGACGTTCCAACGCGTGCTTACCCTCCACTGCGCCTCGTGGTTGCATGCCTTGCCCGCGGCGCTGCAGTTCGCGTTCTCGCTGGAGTGCCAAAGCTGTCGTCTTGTCGAAGCGGCGTGCGATTGCAGCGGGTAGCGATTTTATCGAATCGGTGTAGACGCGTGCCTCATATCGCGCTCGGCTGATTGCGACGTAATACAGATTCATCGACGTCGTGCGGCTCTTGGTGTCGAGCGCGATCAGGGTGCGGTCGTTGGTCAGCCCTTGCGAACTGTGGACCGTTGAAGCATACGCGTGCTCCAAGTGAAGCGGTCGGCTGGTCGGTAGCTCCAACGACCGCACAGGCCGACCATTGCGTTGCTCAACCGATTCGAGGCTTACGACACCGCCGATGACGCCCGTGACGCGCATGCGGTCGCCGTTGGTGAGATCACGGCCCGCATCGTTACGGTTGATCCGTACCGTATCTCCAACAGACAACTCCGCCCGCTCAAGGCGATAGACGCTGAGCTGCGTCACCTTCCGCGGGTTGATTGTGGCCGTGGTGCCATCTTGTCGCGACAAAACGAGCGCGTTGCCAGGGAGAGCTTCCGTGACCCGATAGGTTTCACCACGCATCAACCCGGCCTTCACGTAATCCTTCTCCGGCTGAATCACCATGCCGGGCTGATAACTTGGCGCGAAACGACGCTGCGCTTGCGTCATATCCACGCGTGTCAGCGTTTCAAACTCGCGGCCATTCCCCGTGAGCGCGAGCGACTCACGGACCATTGTGTTGATCTCGCGACGTGCCTCATTGGTTCCAGCAACAATCAGGGTTTCACGGCGCTCAGCTTCGGTCAGCTTGATGTAGTCGTTCACGATCGCGCGATGTCGGTCCGCTGGCTCTTTCAGTTCCTCGACGTGTTTGAGATGCGAGAGCGATTGGGTCACACGACTCTCGGCCGCGTGTTCGACGGCCGCTTTTAGTTCGTGATCTTTCTGTCGCTGTATTTCGTTGATCCGTGCAGTCTGCATGCCATTGAATTGAAGCTGGGCAAATGGTTTGCCGGCCTCGATCGCCTCGGTCTGTTTGGTGTCGCCGATCAACACCATCCGCGCATCGGCTTTTTCAACCGTTCGCATGACTTGCTCCATCTGGCGCGCGCCAACGACGCCCGATTCGTCCAACACGATGATCGTCTTGCTGTCGACCGGTTTTTCCTTGGACCGAAGAAAACTGGCAAGCGTATGCGCTTCGAGACCCTCGTTCTTGAGTGCCTTGACCTGATTGCCGTAAGGGGCGAGCGCGACGGTACGGTAGCCTTCACCTAGGGTCGAAGCCGATGCCTGCTTGATGAGAGAGACAGCCTGATTGACGGTATAGGTCTTCCCGGTTCCAGCGTCGCCCTGGATGCCGACAAATCGATTGCTTGTAGCGACGATAGTTTCTACGGCTGAGCGCTGCCCTGCATTGAGCGTGGAGTTTTCAAGTGCCGACCGGACGGTGGTGACGGCCAGGATCGGTGCCACCGCCCCGCGTCCGGTACGCTCGATCGCAAGAATGGCCTTTTCACGGGCAAGCGCCTGCTGCGTCGTGTATCGCTTTTCGGCAGCAACGAGTGAGCCCTGCTTGATCGCGGCATTGACGTATTGCTGCGCCTGCTTGTTCGACCAGCCCTTGAGCTCTTGTAGATAATTTCTCCAACCCGCGGACGAGAGCGCGGGGCCGGCTTTTCGTTCCGCCAGGCGATAGGCCGGCACCGCCTCGATCAGTGCGCCCTGCCCGACCAGACGATTGATCTCAGTGCGCACCTCGCCGGGACCCGCGAGGCCGACGGATCGGCGCAGCGCGGTCGCCATCAAGACACTCTCACGCACGACGGCTTCGCGCTCGGTCAAGTGATGGATGGCGTACTGCACAACCGCCTGCGCGGGCGAGAGTCCAGCTGGCAGACTCGTGGCAGCGATGCGATCACGCCCGCCAGCATCTGCGTTGCTTCCTCTGCTATCAGCGATGCTGTTGTTCGCCGGACCCTCTGCCCCACCACTCGTGCTGGCGATCTCACCCTGCCGTCGGTGTTCTCGGTCGCCGTTCACGTTATAACTGCGCCCGTCGAGGCGAGAACGCGCGCCGTAGTCGATGCCGAGCTCTCGGCTTTTCTCAACCCAATATTGTTTGACAATCTCGCGGTCCGATTCGTCCTTGCGCGGGCGTGTGGCAAGCGCAATGACCTGCTTTTCGAGGGTGCTCGCGCTCGCACGCGTCTTGCCCTCGTTCGCCAAGGCCTCTTCGATCACGCGGCTGCGTGCTGAAAACGCTTCGATCTGGTCGCGGCTGATGTGAGCCAGCTCAAAATTGCCTTTGTCGTCGACGAGCCGAATCGCGTAGCCAATCGCCTGAAGGTCCTTCGCCAGTTCGGTCTTATAGATCGCGTCGACCTCGTGCTGGACGCGGAAAATATCTTCGTTCGAGAGCGCGCGCCATGCACCATCGGCGCGGCGCGTCATGTTCATCACGACCGAGTGCGTGTGCAGCTGGGGATCCTTCGCCCGGCTCATCTCGTGCCGGAACTTAGCGATGGTCATATTGCCCGTGCGCTCACGGTAGCTCTTGCCTTTGATCTTCTTGCGAGCCTCCGCCAATTGCTCGACCTGCTCGAGCGCGCGCGTCACGGCGCGGTCGTGCGCGGCGGTTACATCGCGGTCGCCGGCGACGAGCGCTTGCATCGACACCGACTTGGGGGCCGAGAAAGTGAGATCGAGCCCCATGCGCTTTTTGTTGTCGACTGGGTCGAACGTCGTCTGGATGCGCTCGCCGTTGGGAAGCTGCCCGTCCAGGAGGCGCGAGAGCTGTGCCTGTTCGATCGGCCCGGTGAGCCCCAAGTGCCGTGCCCCTTCGCCCTGCCACTCGCCCGGATTCTCCTTGGCGTAATAGTCATCGGCGGACGAGAAGTAATGCGCTGCAGCATACTGGTTGTTGCCACGAATAGGCGTCACGTTGAGCATGGCCGCGCCTCCGTCACTTGATCTCGATAGCCGTGTCGCGATGCGGATACTTGACGTAGGGCAGCTTGATCTTGGCGATCGGAAAATCTTCGCCGAACATGACGTAACCCTCCAGGTCTTTCAGGAAGGAGATTTCCGAATCCATCACAACCGCTTCCGGCGGGCTCGTCACCATGTTGCGGCTGCGCCCTCCGCCGCCGCCCCCGGCACCACCGCCTGCGTTTGTGGTGATCTGGATTCGCTCGACCTGATGCTTGCCGAGGATTTCGCTCGCCTTATCGGTATTGAGCGCGTTTGATCCGCCGAAGATGAGGTAATTGCGAAAGCATCCGAGCAAGGTTCGCGCGGCATCCTTGCCATAGGTCTCGTCAAGCTGCGCCCAATCCTGAATCGACGCCGCCATGCGTAGGCCGTGCTTTCGACCCTTGGTTGCGGCCGGCACGAAGGATTCGAGCTTGCCAAGCGACTCCAGCTCATCGAGAAACAGCCAAAGCCGGCGTGCGAGCGGCACGGTGCTGTCGGGGATGCTCATGATGGTGGCGCAGATTGTGTCGATCCACGTGGCCACGAGCGGGCGCTGTGTCGTGCGCATGTCTTCACGCCAGGTAATGAAAAGGTTGCCCGCGTTCGGATCGTGCACCCATCGGTAAAGCGAAAACTCGCCCTTGGACATGAACCGGAGCGGCCTTATATACTTGTTCATCATGAACTGGATCGATGCGACCGCTTTTTCTGCGTTCTCGCGAAAGTAACCCTGTGAATCGGTATTGGCAAGGAACGCCTGAATCACCTCCCCGTCCTCGCGCACGAGGAGATTGACCAGCGTGTCCTGGTCCGGATTGTTGGTCTCGACCAGCTTGCGCATGGTGTCGGCGAGCACGTCGCGCGTGTACGCGCACCACTGTTCATCGGTCGGATCCAACTGCGGGGGAATGATGCTTCGGGCCATTCGGTCGAAGTCATGGACGCCCCTGATCTCGTTGAAGAGGGTCCAGCCCGCTGAACGTTGGTCGAAAGGGTTGAGAATGATGTCGCCCGGAAAGCTGAACTTCGAGTAGAACGTGCCGTTCGGATCCACTACGGCCATCTTGTCGCGGCGCCCCACAGCCGATGCGATCATGCTTTCCATGGCGACCGACTTGCCCGCGCCGATGGTCGCGCAAATCAGCGTGTTTCGGTTCTCAAGGTGCAACGGCATCGGCATCCGACCGATCATGATGGGCGGCAAGTCCCCTGCCGCTGCTTTGGGGCCCAGTCTCGCCGCCCCTGGCTCTGGCGCCCGTGCGACCGCGCGCTTCAATTCGGATCGAATACGGCGATTTTCCCGGCGGTTCGCGGCCTTCACCTGCTGCTTGACGCCGTGCCAGTTCGCCATGCGCGCACCACGCAGCCACCGGTGGTATCGGGCGCCGCGGAATCCGTCGTCGCCATACTCGTGCAGCAAATACGCGGTGGTTGCGGCAAGACCGAGGCCAAGCACGACGCCGCTTGCAATGAGCGGGTTGTGCGGCGTCATGTGGAGCGCAACGGTGAGCGCTTCCGGGAGCGGGCGCAGCGGCACGTCCGCGAGGTAGGTGCCCGCTAGCCACCCGGCAATCGGTAAGCTGACGCCAAAAAGCAAGGTTGCGTTTTCCGCTTCATGTTTCTGCATTAGCCTAACCCTCGCTGCGCCCGACTACTGCATCGCATCGCCTGCCGAGCCACGTAGCCAAGATCTGTGCGTCGCGAGCCGCGTCGACGCAATCGCGCCGCAACGCGCTGAGCAGTGCGTCGCGCAGCCAGAAGCTCATGCTGGGTGTGTTGAGAGCCGCTTGAATGTCGCCGTCGACATGCTCGATCAGGTCTGGAATCACCGTTCCTCCGTCAAGCGAGTGATCAGCGAAGCGAGTTCCGGGGACGAAGCCGCGAGCAATTCCGCCGGCATCCCGACGCTGAGTCCTTCACTTATCTCAGCGTGCTGGCATGCAAGTACGAGATCATTGAACTCGCCGGTCGTCGTCTTCTTGCGCATCAGGAAGAGCAGCGCGGCCAGCAGCGTGTGTGAGGTAGTCTGGCTGCGCTCAATCTCCGCGAGCCGGCCGGTCAGTTCTTGCCGTTCAGCCCATGTTTCCATGCTGTCTCGAACAGACTCGCGCTGGCTATCACGACTCATTGCCTTATCGCGAATATATTTCGACAGGTGCTTATACCCCGCCAACGCGGCGGCCTCCTCCACCCTGCGGCGATCCTCTTCTGAAAACCAGACCGGGATCGATTTTCCTGTGCTCATGCGTGGTTATCCCTGTTGTTGAAAATAGAGTAACTCAATCCTCTTACCTATAGTATTGTCTATAGCCATAGAATGAGCAAACATATAGCTCTCCTTTAAATTCCTATAGCAACGCTATAGAGCCAAAGTAGTGTCACTTTTGATTTGAGGCCGATAAAACCAGGGTTTTGCATCCCCGAAGGGGGTGCGTGATGTGTATTGAGATTTCTGGCCTGTTAAGGACAGGGATCTCTGGGGGTTAAGGGCGTGATAGTCAACTAGCCCGAAGGGCGTAGGCGAAAAAGATGCGAGGCAGCAGCAGAAAGTTTGCAAAACAGATGCAACTTGATAGTATGAATAATGCGTACGAGATGCAGTAGGACTGCGTATCAATAGCCCGGAGGATGCATGAATGCCGCAAAGTGACGTAATGCAGGCTTTGACAGCACTGGAGCCCAAAACCAAAGCGGCGAGAGTACGTGAATTGATGCCGTTAATCGAACAGAGGATCTCAGCGGGCGTGCGGATCGCGGATATTCTGAAGGCGCTGAAAGAGAGTGGAATCGATTTGACCGAAGCCACATTGAAAAGCTACTTGTACCGATACCGGCAGAAGCAGCAGGTCGAGCGAGAGACTACAGGGCAGAAAACTCAATCGAATGCCCAACACTCCAGCGCCACCGAACCAGTGTCACAACGACACTACGCTGACTCATCTTCGATAACCGATTCAGATTCATCGGAACAGGCAGCCTCACATGGTCCGATCTCGATGCAGGAGCTTGACCGTTTGATGAAACCCGACCCGGCAGAACAAGCCGAGAAACTGGCACGTTACGAACGCCTGGCCAAACAGCAACGAAGGAGTCGCACATGAAAGTCGCCGTCATCAACTTCAGCGGCAATCCGGGAAAAACAACGCTGGTCGATAATCTACTCGCTCCGCGCATGAATGCGCCGAAGTTCGAAGTCGAAACGATCAATGCGGGATCCTCCGCCTCCAACGCCGAGAGACTCAAAGGCAAGGACTACGGCGGACTTCAGGAGGATTTGATGACGCTTGACTCGGCCATCGTGGATGTGGGTGCATCGAATGTCGAGGAATTCATCAAACAGATGAGCCAGTTCGATGGCTCCCACGAAGAGTTCGACTATTTCGTCGTGCCTGCGGTGAGCGAGAAGAAGCAGCAGATCGACACGGTCAACACCATCGAGACACTGGCTGGGCTCGGCGTTCCCCCGAAGAAAATCCGTGTGGTGTTCAACAAGGTCGAACTCGAAGATGCGAGTGATGTACCGCGCCTATTCAGCACGGTGTTTGGTCTTTACGCAGAGCGCAAATGCTTCACGCTCAAACCAGAAGCGGCGGTTTTCCGAAACGAGATTTTTGAGCGGCTGCGTGTGCTTAAGAAGAATGTGTCGGAGATCATCGCGGATGCGACTGACTACCGGGCCATGCTTCGCGAAGCGACCGACGAGGACATGAAAGCGCGTGCAGTCAGCATGATTTCGGCGCAGCGACTCGCGAAGTCCGCGCATAAGAACCTGGACGACGTGTACAAGGTGCTGTTCAAGTAACGGGGGACGTCATGGGTGGCAACGTATCCACCGCACGCGAAGCGCTGATGGCGGAGCTCTTGCAAGATGCAGACGCGCTCGTGCGGCGCTTCGAGCAAGCTGATGAGGATCTGTCCTGCAAGATCGAGCGAGCAACCGCCGACGCAGCAGGCAAGGCGTTTCTCGCGGCGAAGCTCAATTTCGAGTCGGTGATCGAGCAGAATAGCGACAAGCTCATGGAGGCGGGCCGCGTAGCGGCCGCGCAGATCGGGAATCAGCTTAACAGTGGCGCTGCGCAACTCGTTACCGCGAACACCGCACTTGAACGCAAGGCGCGGCAGCTCGTGATGTTACTGGCTGTCTTCGCGCTAACCGCCGGCATCGTCGGCGGCCTCATCGGCAGTAAGCTGGCGGGCGCTCTGTGAGAAACAGAGCGTGCGGCGGAAGCTTATTCTAGTCACAAGTGATTTTTGAGCACTGCGATGTTCTGAGACCGCGCCCAGAACTACTTGCGAATCGCGGTAGCGCACATTGCGGCGATGGCGCTGGCAATCTCTCGACAGCGCGTTAACCTCTGTTGAGGGTGTGCGCGCCCTCCCCGCAGGTAGCTCGACTGCCTGCTTGCATCACTTGTCGCCGTTCGCCGCAGCAATGACAGCTTTCGCGACATGACACGCGGCGGAAAGCCGCTCCACGAGATGTTCGTTGCGTCCGCTTGAGCAAGCTAGTGCATGGACGAGGTCGTCGGAGCGCGAGACCATTTTTTGCAGGCTCTCGAGTAACGCCGGTGACGCTTCGCACAGGAGCCAGGCGGGGTGTCCGCCGTAGCGCATAAACGCCCCATCGAGAGTGACGCCCTCCGCGATGCTTCGACCAGCATCGTCCAAAATGGAGACGATGCGCGCGCAGGCGGCGTTACTGTGGTCGTGCTCGGTGCAAATACCCACAGGATCGCAATGCTTGGCTACCGAGATCGCTTCGGCCGCCGTCGACGCTTCTATTCGCGTCTTGCCGTAGTACGGCACATTAACCGCATAAACAACAGTGAAGTTGGTCATGAATCGTTCCCCTTCAATTCCAGAAGCAGCCTGAGCGTTTCGCTCAGGCCTTCGTCATTGCCCTTAAGCTGCTTGCTGTTCGTCTGCGCCTTGCAGTGAGAGCAAAAAATCGCAGGCCTTTTGCGCCTGACTTGCGGCCGTGAAAATTGCCTTCTTGTCTGCTTTCAAGACATTGAGCCAATGGTCAAGGTAAGCGGCGTGATCGTCGCGAACTTCCGGTGTCAACCCCAGCTGCGTGCAAACGAACGCGGCACCCATCTCAGCAATCAATTCTTCGGCGGCGTACGCGTCATCGCCAAATCGCTTGCCCAGTTGACGATTAAGACGGGTCTCATGGCTGGTCCAGTGGGTAATTTCATGCGCCTTCGTTGCGGCGTAGCTTTCCGGCGTCTCGAACGCCTCAGGGATAGGCAACTGCACGATGTCTTGCGACGGTGCGTAGTACGCCTTATTTCCGCCGTGTCGAATCACAGCACGAGTCCAAGAAAAGAACACTTCCGCATGCTCAACGAGTTCGATTGGCTTTCTTTGAACGGTTTCAGTTTTGGTGCAGTATTTGGCAGGCAAGTTTTCGATCTGGTCGACGTTGAACACGGTATAGCCCTTCATGAAAGGGATCTCCCGCTCGATCTCGTCGCCGTTCTCGGCAGTCTCGCTTTTAGTCAATTTGCTTGCATAGACAACAAGGCTTCCATGCTCGTTCTTACGTACGTTGGCTTCAAGCGCTTGCGCTTGCTTGAATGTCATCCAACGATTGGACTGAAAGCCTTTGTCGAGCTGCTCACCCCAGAGGAGCAGGATGTTGATGCCTTGGTAAGGGACGCCATTGTGCCGAACAGGTAACGTGATGCGGTCACGGGCGCTTGCGCCGCTCCACGGCTTAACCCATGGCCTGACGCCGTGCTCAAGGTCGGCGAGGATTTTTTCCGTCACTCGGGTATAGATGTCGGACAGGGGGGTTTTCGTTTTCGCTGTCATGTCTTTCCTTTAGGTCTCGGGGTGGATGTGCTGGTGTTGCGCACATGCACCCGACGACCGTCGGGCGACGACCGGGGAGGCAAGCTGCAAGGGCTGGACGCGGGGAGGGGGATCACCCAGGATTTTTTCGGCGGTTTTCCGAAAAAAATTTTGGGGAAACCCCGCGGCCAGGGCGAAGCCAACTCCCTTGCAGCGCGCCAGGGGCAGAGCCCCTTAGGGAATTCTTCTAGATTAGTGTTTGTCTTAGGTGTTGCGAAAGGGATCGTCACCGAACGGCCGGGACTACAGGCCCGGGGAGCGCAGCGAGTAGAGCCCGGTCCGCGACTGCGGATTCGTCCTTCGTCGTACCGGCGATGGCTAGGGCGTAATCAGGACCGGAAAGTGAATTGCAGAGACAACTTTTCTTGTCTGTAAGGTAAAGAAGGTGAACAGCAAACATTCGCGCGATTAAGCGGATTCCAGCAGGCGTTGTGGTGAACATAGTCAACGCTGCGATGAACATTATGTAATGCTTAGCTTCGCCAACGCGAAGCCCGTCACACGCAAATCTGCGCATGGTTGAGCCGGCATCCAACCCGGTATTTCGTCCCCAAATTTACTCCGAAGCAGCGCGAGGAAATCAACCTTGGCCGGCAATGAGGACCTGCATCGTGCGCGTAGGTGCTTCGCGGATCCAACCAGCTGATGGCGCTGCTGCAGATGGCACAGGCCGGTGAGCTCGAGCGCAAGATCGTCCTCATCAACAAGAATACGAATGAGAACTGGATCAAGCTGTACGGGAGCTTTGGCTGCCAACCGTCACGATGAGTTACGTCTGTCTGCCTGACGAGATGATGGCGTCGCTGCAAGCGGGCTTTCGTCTTATCGACGAGGTGCACTCGGACTTCCATCTGAACTTCAAGATCGATCTATACAAGGACTGCCAGCGCTCCTTGTCACTGTCTGCGACGTTGATGTGCGACGATGCGTTCATGCCCAAGATATACGAGATCGCACACCCGACGCGGCTTCGCTATCGCGGCGAGGCCTACGACAATTACGCAAGCGCGACCGCCCTCTTCTACCGGTTGCAAGAGCCCGAGAAGATTCGGTATCAGGATCCAATCAGCAAGAACTATTCGTATCATTTGTTCGAGCGATTGATCCTGCTAGACAGCGAGCGTGCGTACCGCTATCTTTCGCTGATCGAGTCGGTCGTAGTCGACAAGTACATCAAGCGTCGCGCTCCTGACGAGAAGTTGATCGTTTTCGCTGCAGGCATTGAGACGTGCACGATTTTGACCGACTACCTGAGGGCGACGCACTCCGAGATCGACGTGCGGCGCTACGCTGAGAAGGATCCGTTTATGAACGTGATCAATGCGGATGTTCGCGTGACCACCCTGCTCTCGGCAGCCACGGCCGTAGACATTCCGAATCTGATCATCAACACCATGACGGTAACGGTCTCGAGCCAGTGCTCCAACGTGTAAGGCTTCGGCCGGCCGCGCAAGCTCGCCTCGGACAGGGTGCAGGAGTTCGTGTTTCTCTCGTGCGCGTACATCGATAAGCATTTGACGTATCACGAATGCAAGATAGATCTATTGCGCAGTCGTACCCTGAATTTCCCGACTAGAAACAGGTATTCGCCTGTGTAATTTCTTCCCATACTAACAGCTGCCTCCGACACTGCCTTGCAATGCGGGCGGGTTGGGCACAGACGGTTAGTCGCTTTTTCACGTTCTAAAGAAAGAGCGCTCATGCAATCCGCTGGGTCGAAGTTGCATGTCGGTGTCTGCACCGCCCTTTTGGGGAGACAATTACCCATGAACGAACTCTCCAATGCGCACCCGCTCTTCCAGATCGCTCGGGTAGAACAGCCGACCGAAGCAGGCAAGCAGATCCTCAAGCTCGCGAATTAGGTCGAATTGAAGTACTGGTCTGTCTCATGGCCTGCTGTCTCATCAACCGCTTGGGGCGCCGGAGAGGTCACTCGATGACGCGGACGGCCAGATCGTGACGTTTGATGTGTCGGAAGTCGCGCTGATCAAGGTCGTTCCGTAAAGCAGTCCGCGCATTCAACAAGTTCGCGGGGATCACCGTGCATGGCGCTGCTCCGATAAAGCGCAGGGGCTCGTCACGCCCGCGGACTTTTTTCGAGCGGTGCGAGGCCAAAGAGATCGACACGAACTATCTGCGTCTGCTGAGTGAGATCTCAGGCTTCGTCTTGGGCCGCTCTATCGGTACCCTCCCCTACCGCGATAAGTAGTATTTCAAAAAACCGGTAATATGTTGTACTAATTATTTTGGATAAGGAGGAAGAGTATGCCTTATTATGCAAAGAAGGAGCGTCTCAGCCCGCTACGCGTTCCGTCGCCGATGCCGGCTTTCACGCCGTGATGGTGGAAGACAAACAGCTGAACGCAGCGCAGGTGGACGAAGATTACAACTCGATCGGCGACGGCGAGCATTTCGCCTTTGGCCTCTCAGAATGGCGAATTGCGGTCGGCAGCAAAGAAATCCCGATCGACTACTGGGACGGGGTCGAGTACCAGATCGAGAAACGCTTCGCCGATGCCACACACCTGCCCAACTTCCTCGATTCGCCGGACCCCGGCCCGGCGCTGCGGCATATTATCGTCGAGACGATTGCTGAAAGCTCTGCAGACAAGACGCCGTCCTCTAAGGGCGAGTTCCGCACGATCTATGGCGTTTTCGAAACGCTGACGAAGGTGAACAGATGAGCAACTTAGTCGCCGCTCCGGCTATACAAGCCTCGCCGGGGCCGTCATCGCGGCATGTAGCTCGCAATGGGACCGACCCCCGGCTTTATCAACAACAGCCACCCCAACCCCACCTTGACCTATGACGAAGCCAAGCGGTCGCTTGATTTTGGGGCTCTACTTTCGAAGCTTTTCAGATCTATCTCGAGGCGCTGGTCGTCGACGGCTTTCCGGGCGTGCTGTTAAACGACAGTGGCGTTCTTGTTGCAGTGGCCGACCACGAGAAGGAGGTCGTGGATTTTCGAAAGGCAGCCATTGGCAAAACGGAAGGCCTTCCCGTCGCAATTGAGTCAGTTGACATCGGGTGGGAGATTTGGCGACGGGCCCAGATGATCCTCACCCTGCGTTTCAAGACGCAAATCAACGGCGATCCTCCCCAGCACATCTGTGCTTTGAGATGGCCCTAATGTTGTGAATCTAACCTCCTTCGGTGATACGCCCGGCTGACAAGCCGGGCGGTATGCCGCCCCCCTTTTTTGATCGATTCCAAAAAATCTTCCTCCGATATGACACAGGTGAATAGCAAAGCGGAATGTTTCCATTTGCGTTTAGCTAACTAGGTGGGCTATGAGTACAGTGATCTGCGCACTGCGCCATCCGAAGCACGACGCTATCTACACGCTTGCCGAGGCACTCGGCGAGTGGTACATGCACGACGCAGCGTTTCTTATGGTGCCGATCGACAGCGGCTGATTGCCGATTCAGACCACGAACCTCCGTGACGAGGAGATGCGCTCGATCCCGAGTATGGCGCAATCGAAGTGGCGCTACATGGGGAAACGGGCGAGTGAATCCCCGATCTTCCATTGCGTCGAGGGTGATCCGCTGGAAGTCGTTAAGGTCGCCGTTGACCACCATGACCTGGACCATCCGCCCGTCTCGCGGAAGGAGGATCCGTTTCACTAGGATGGGAGCGCCTTCAGGCGCTCTTTTTTTCTTTAAGCAAGCGCCTTTGGACGAAGCAGTCCACGCAGACTGGCAAGATGCTGTCGAGCCATCTCGGCGATCGTCGGCGCGGTGCTCACCGAAAGTGCGTCTGTCGAACTTCGAATGAAGCCACGGTCGATTGCTTGTGCAAAGTCCGCTTTCCAGTTGACTGCTTCTCGGCCGATGTCTTCACCCGTCTTATAGACCGTCATCGCTTCACCATCGGAGCTCACCACGTACGTGGTCTCGCCTAGAGCACTCACGAAGGTCTGTCCCGCACATTCCCGAGCGACGCGCGCCGACTGCGCTTCCCTAACGCGCTTGGTCTGGGCTTCGACGGCGGCTTGGCTCTTCATCCGGACCATGTGGCTGAAGTCGACCGGGTTGCGAAGCAGGGCGCGCAGATAGCAGATCGGTGCCTTGGCGGCCTTGAGATGTGGCCACGTTACTTCGACCACATCCGACAGACGCTTGCCGTGCTCACGCGCTTCTCGCATGAGTTTGAAAATCAGGAAATCAAGAAATCCCAGGGACCGCAGACGCTGAAGATCCTCAGGCACGTTACCCGGTTGTCTCTTTTGAGAAGAAGCAGGGTAAAGATCCTTATATATTCCACCGTGTGCCACGATGGCAGACGGATGCGCCAAAGAGACCGTCTCGGGGTTCGACGTAGCATTGCCAGGGGGGGTAACCAGGCCGAGCAGCTCGGCGGCGTTTTGAGTCAGGTGGATGTAGGCTCGGCCGAAGAGGCCTGCTTCGACGTAGCGTGACTGCGCACGACGATTGATCAGGCCGGCTTTTTCGAGGTCATCCAGGCTGCGATAGAAGGTGCGCATGGATTGCATTGCGCGACCCTTGAGGAGCTCACGACGGGCGAAGATAGCAGCGAAGGGTTTGGCTTGGTCAACAGTCCGGGCGAGGGCGGCGAGCAGGGAACGGGCGCGCTGTGGGAGTCCGTCCAGCTGATTGGCACGGAACGCCGCACGGAAGATCTTCCAGGGCAGGTTCACGGGGTCTGCATAGAAGGCGACGATCGCCTCCGAATCGGCAGGATGTGTTTCATCCTCGCCAGCAACTAGTGGTTGCGCGATAGACATGTCGAGCTGTCCATTTTAAGAAATGGTTGGTTTCGCTTGACTGTCGATGTCTATCAGCTACACTCCGGGTTGTATGTAGGACCCTTTCCAGTTTCCAGCTGGGGAGTGTAGGTGGTGAGACTGCTAGTCAAGCCCACTTACGCAAAAGCCTTCGGTTTCCAGCCGGAGGCTTTTGTTTTTGTGCTGTCGCTTAGCTAATTTATTGCTCCAGACGCCTGTTTAGGCTACTTAACACGTTGATTATTCAGCGCTTTCTTTTCCGGAAGTGATGTGCATAGTTGACGCTTCGGTTTCCAATAGTTTTTTGAGCGCCATGTGGATCCGTTGCGCTTCGTCTTCGGACTTGAACTCCAGCCGGAATACATTCCTCGCGCGGCGCATCTCGCAGTAGGTCCCTTTCCCTACCTTGATCTTTTCCATGACCGGGGGAGGGGAGGCTTTCTTGGTCTTCGGTGGCTCGGCCCCGGCCAGCTTGACGGCTTGCCCTTGATCGATTTCGCCAGCGGCCAGCTTCTGCACCGCAGTCACTACCTGTTCGGTTTTGCCTGCCTTAGCGTACCCCGCAAGCGCAGCGACAGCCGTCGCCCCCAACAGGTCAGGGCGCTCTTCCACCAGCGACAACACGTCAGGCGGCAGCTGGTCGAACTGGAGGATGAACGAAACAAGGGCGGTCGAAATCCCTGTCTGCTCAGCCAACTCCACTTGCGTCATCCCGGGCGTTCTTTCCAGGCGGATTCGGAAGCCCAGATACTTCTCATAGTCGGTCAAACCAGACTGGATCAGATTGACGTTGAACGCACCGTCCGTGGCTTCTTCCTCCGAGCTGTCCATAATCACGGCACGGATGAGTTCCCGGCTCAGGTCGCGGTATGCATCGACCCGATGATGGCCCGAGATAATCTCGTAAGTCTCGCCTTCAGCTTTTCGAACTACGACCGGATGGATTAGCTTGTTGTGTCGCAGGTTTTCCCGAAGCGCTATGTAGGCCTCTTTCGAGAGCTTGCGACGACGCCCAGGGATCTCGACGAGTTGCTTGAGGGGGAGGTCCGCGCCAGCCTGGGCTGCTTTCGAGAGCTGCACACGCAGTTCAGTGTTGGCGACTTCGAGCTCCTGCAGCTGCTTGTCCTTGGCGGCCAGCATCGGCATGGCTTCAAGCAAACGGCCGGGTGCCGTTTTGGGTGCGCCGTCATTGGGACGCGTCACGCCTTGATTGCCGTCCGACGCTGCCGCGATCGCGGCATTTTTCGCCGCCAGTTTGTCTCTCAAACTCATGCTGCCACCTCCACTTTGGTCTCCGCTGTCCAGAGCGACATCAGTTGCTGGTCAATCATTTCTGCGAAACGGTCGTAGGCTTCCCGAGCACGCTGGTAGGTCTTGTTACTGCCTTCATACTTCGAGATGTCGTAAACCGTCCCAAACTCCATGGAGGCCGTGGTCGTCACAGTTGTCGCTGGGATTTCGATAGGCAGGACCAGGCTATCGTAGGAGCGCGTGATCCACTCCCGTACCTTGTTGGTCGCGATCTGATTGACGTCCACTTTTGTCAACAGTACATGGATGAAGTCGAATCGCTTGTTAAGGTCCGGGACCACGTTCTTCATGCTCTTGCCCAAGTCCGTGAACAGCGACCAAAATTGAGTGGAGGAGGCGTAGTCCAGCGCGTTTGGCGGAATCGGTACAATTAGGCCGTCGGCAGCCATGAACGCATTGATCGTCACGTAGGAAAGGGCAGGGGGCGTGTCAATGATGATCGCGTCGTACTCGTCCAACAGCGGCTCCAGACCGGCATTGAGCACATCCCAGAATCGAAACTCAGAATTTTGGGATTGCTTGAACGGCAAAAAGAACTCAGCTGAAAAGAGCGCGGCACTGGCCGGGATAAGATCGATGCCATCCCAGTAGGTCGTCTGTACGGCGTACTTCAGGTCGGTCTTCTCACCGTAGATGAGCGGTAGGATCGTCTGTTCTTCGGTGACTTCACTGTCAGCAATCACCCCGTTCAATGCGGAGAGGGACGCCTGCGGGTCCAGATCGACGAGCAAGACACGGCGACCAAAAAGTGACAGGCCTTGGGCCAGCGTCATCGCGCAAGTGGTCTTGGTGACGCCACCCTTGAAGTTACCCACGGCAATTTTCTTGCCCTTGGCGCCAGTGGGACGAGGAGAGAAGGGACCGATCTTTTTGATCCATTCCCGAGCCTCGGCCAAGGTGAATTCTCGAGAGCGCGGCATGGTTTTACCTTGCGGCAAGGCGAGCTCGGTGCGCTCCCAGAAGTAGTTGATCTTCTTGCGATCTGTCCGGCACAGCGCTGCGAGCTGCGGTGTCGTGAAGACGGGCGCATGCTTCTTGGGGTGGGGCAAAAGCATTTGCTCCCGTACCGTCAAGAGGGTTTCATTCGCGTGCTGGCTAATGATCTCGATATCATCAAGGGCGAACGAAGTAGGGAGGTCATTCACTGCGTGCGTTATCGACACGATGGGCTTAGCAGACGCTGCCATTTGACCCGTCCTTTTGTAGATGATGATCGGATTCGCCGAGTGGCGTCTAATACAGCGCTGATAGGCGAATTTCGGTGAGACTGTAAACGGAAAGCTAGGGCTTGACAAGTTAACTCTGCTGCATGATGAGTTGCTGGAAAGCCGAGTAGCCAAAGGGCTCACGGTGATTCCTCGAAAGAGAGTGAAGTCGTGAAACTGGCGCTTGCCCGTGAAACAACTTGGCGATAAAGAGGCAATGCCCCGGATTCTTGTCCAGCGGGGCTTCTAGTGGGATTTAAACGAAATGTTCCACGCCATTTAGGCTTTTAAAGGGATGGAGATACCCGAGAGTGTCGGAAATAGGCATGGATACGACCTTAAAATCGTAAAGACTTCGAAGTCGTAACGCTTACTACAAGTTCAATAGTTTTTTTACGTTTTCGATCGGTTCGCAACTAACTGTCGCAGAAATGCAAGGCCTTCGAATTGGCCGTGGGTGGTGATTTCCACCAAGTCTTCACCCACCGTTGTCATCTAAATCTGACCCACCCCGAGACAGGGGTATACTCGGATTTCACTTGTGAAAATGTCATCCTAGTGCTTTGCCGAAACGAGGGTCGCCTTTTTTTGAGCGGCCCAGCACGCTGAGCGGCGCTATCAAGCCTTGAGTCGGGTTACGAGAGGTGGAGGAAGGTCACTATCAGGGTATCGCCCACGCTCCCGTGAGCCGCTGGCCGGAACGCAATCCGTCACCTTTGCTTGCCCCGGATGACGTCTCTAGGTCTTGCGACGCCATCCAATGATCCTTGTGTCGTGTTGAACAAGTCGGGACCGGCTGATTGAAGTCTGAAAGACAGCCAAGAATCAGACCTGAAAGCCCTATTTGGCACGGATTTAGCGCGTCCCTCCGAATGCGGCAGGGCTCGATAACTATCGTGATATCGTCCCCGCTTCCGGCGAGCTGCTGGCCGGCCCACAATCCATCATCTTTGCTTGCTACGGATGACGTCCAAAGTGGTTTTGGATAGAGATCTCCGTTGTGCCGGGCGACAAAGCGGTCGATATGCTTGTTATCTTGATGGGAGACGACACCATCATGGAACTCGATGACACGTACTTCGATGGAGCCCTGTTCGCCGAACCCATTGAACCGCCGACGACTGGAGATCGATCTTCACGAGTCGGCGGCCGAATGACGGCGCGAACGAGCGACGGCTTTGCGCTCGTCGAGCCACGGAGGAGCCTTTTCACAGCTGCGGACGATCGCGGCGCGTTCGATCACTACATAACGGCCTAACCCCGCTTGGCTTTTCGTCGGCACCATTGCACGGCGCTGTCGGCCTGCGGTAATCGCGGTCATTCGCTGCTTAACCGCCATTGCAAGTCACGGGCCCGCCTGCGCGACATTAGCGTATCGACATCTGGCAATCGAATCTCTGATCGAGGATGATCTGTATCTGCCGCCGCTGGTTATCGACCGCCATGCGGGCGCGATCGCGGATTGAATGGCGTCTTCTTGAGCTACTAATCGACGAAGCTAGACCGCCCGCGAAGGCAGATACGCCGCGGACGGCCTCGCAATAGAAATTTGCTCGATGACCTTAATGAGCGCATCACCTTCACACGGAACTATCAGCTCATATTAATTAGGAAACCTGATAATGTCTATTATCGGGATAGCGTTTCAGGGATAAAATACGGCTTGTCGCAAAACGCACGAGAGGGGAGGGCCCATGGCGCAAGGCTTTGCGGCGGATGACGAGGAAAACGACGAGCGCGCGCGGCCCGGGTCGAGCGGCGCCGATCGTCATCACGATCACGACGTGAATCACGACCCGAATCACGACGATTCCCATTGCTGGCCGAGCGAAGCACCGAGCGCGGAGGTCGCGCGCGTTGCCCTGAAAATCGACCAGGCGATTACGTCAAAGCGCACTGCCGCAGCCGCCTGGCTCACGACCTACGGCCAGACCGTGCCGTCCCTGCCGCGGTGTCTCCCGCTCAAGCCGACGCGCATGGAACTGGCAGTACTCATTGCGCTCGCCGAAACTTTCGGTAGCGCCCTCTATCAAGACCCGCGCTTCATGCCGGTGCTCGATTTCATCGCCGACTGTGGCGCGGTCGCGCTCGTCCAGCGCGTGATGTACGGCGCGCGGCCCAAAACTGATTTCGACGTGACCGGACTTACGGCGGAGAACGCGAGTCTGAATGGGGTACTGCGCGATGCGCGCGTGGCCTTCGAGTTTCTGTGCGCCACGTGGCCGGAGGTGTTTCTCGCGCAGACGCATGCGGTGCTCGCGCGGATTGGCGTGCGGGTACTCCCAGTTGATGCAGGCCCGATGCCGTCATCAGCGGGCGAGGAAACCGCGGACGACGACGAAGGCGACGGTGAGGGCCGCGACAAGGGCGACGATGCGGATAAGGAGGACGGAGATGGCTGAGCGCCGCGCCTCCTCCGGACAAGCCACCGCCTCCGGCGAAGCCGTCACCGACATCGCAATCACGCGCGGCTTCACCACCAAGGATTTCACGGCGCTGCGCGCCTACGTGCAGCGCATCGCCCCGGCCGTCATCGCGCGCACCTATTACGACCCGGACGAGGACACGCACGCGGCGACGCCCGGCGCGATGGAGCGGTATCTGAATCGCATGCTCGACACGCTGGTGCAGCTCGCAGTCGCGCATGGCTCAACTGCACTCGCGGACCACCTACGCGCCTCCATCAGACAGCACGGGCAGCCCAAGCTCACCGCAGTCACGTTTCGAATGGTCACCGAAGCGGCGCAGCTCGCGGCGGCGACACCGCACGCCGATCACCCGATCGGCGCGTGGATCCGACCGCGCATCGCGAAGCGCTTGAAAGGCGAGGGCATCGCCACGCTCGGCGAACTGGTCGCCTTTTGCAATCGACGGGGCCCCAGCTGGTGGCGCTCGATCCCGCGTATCGGACGTGGACGGGCGCGGGCCATCGTCAGTTGGCTGAGGAGGAACCAGGCGAAGCTGCAACTGACTGTCGAGATCGACATCGATTCGGACGAGCACGATGGCGTGCCGCTGGTCGCCGATGAGCTCGTCGAGGTGGTGCCGGATTTTGCGAGCGAACGCTGCAATGGCAGGTTGACGCTTGCGCCGCTGGAACGGCTGGCGGTGCCGCACGCGCTCTCCGGTGCCGCCGGCGAAAATCGTTCGACGGCGTTCTGCTATATCCAGGCGAATCACGATCTCGATGCGGTGAGGGCCTATCTGAACCGTTTCCGTGATCAACCGAAAACGCTGCGCGCCTACACCAAGGAACTCGAGCGCTTTCTGTTATGGGCGGTCGTGTTGCGCGGCAAGGCGCTGAGCGATCTGCGGGTCGACGACTGCGAGGCGTACAAGGATTTTTTGAAAAATCCGGACGCACGTTTTGTGGGGGAGCGGTTTGCGCGACACTCGCCGCGTTGGCGACCCTTCGCCGCATCGGTCGATGGCTCGGCCTCATTGTCGGCCGAGTCGCAGCGCTATACCGTTCGCGTGCTCCGCACTGCGTTCACGTGGTGGGTTGATGTGCGGTATCTGGGCGGCAATCCGTGGAAAGCGGTCAACGATCCGGTCGTGGTTAAACGCGCCAGCGCGATGCAGATCGAGCGCGCGTTACCTGCTGCGCTGTGGCGCAAGTTGCGCGATGAACTGGATACGCGATCGGCCGAAGAGAGGGCTGTACAGTGGCGGGCGGTGCGTGCCGCGATCCTGTTGATGGGCGATTCGGGGCTGCGTCGTGAGGAAGCGACGACGGCTCGACGCGAAAACCTGCGCCCTTCTTTTTATGCGACGCTTGAGCGACCGGTGTGGGAGCTGACCATCGTCGGCAAGGGGCAGCGAGAGCGTACGGTGCCGGTGAGCGGCGCAACACTCGATGCCTTACGCGTGCATTGGGCGGATCGACGCAAAGCTTTTGACGAAGGCGACGCGAATGCCACGCCCATCGGACCGCTAGTCGCACCCGTCGTCATTCCATGGACTTAAGCGTCAAAGGAACGGCATCGGTCAGGGGAGGGTAGCGGACCGCGGCGATCGGACGAAGCCGGTTATACGGCCGACGGCCTGAACCGGTTGATCGGCCGGATGTTGAACGAGCTCATTGAGACCATGGACACGCTAGATCTTGATGACCGGATGCGGCTCGGCCAAGTAAACGCGCACGCATTCCGGCACACCTTCGGGACGCAGTCGGTCGCCGACGACGTGCCGGTCGATGTGGTTCAGAAGGTATTGGGCCATGCCTCTCTGCAGACGACAACGGTCTATGTGCAGGCTGAGAAGCAGCGTGTCCTTGAAGAATTTGCTGGCTACTATGCACGCCTTGCAAGTTCGTAGCGGCCAGTCCATCCGGCCCCGATCATCGAGACGACCATCTCATTCACGTGGGAGCAATTCGGATGTCATTGCAGGAATCAAAGCAGCATCTTATCCACGCACTTGGCGATCGTGAGAACAAGGTCATCGCTCTGTCCGGAAAGTGGGGAACAGGTAAGAGTCACTTGTGGCGTGAAGCCAAAGCCGAGCGAACAGACGAAGAAGCCACACGAGCTGTCTACCTGTCGCTATTCGGCGTGCTCGATATGAATCAGCTGAAGTTGAAAGCCGTTCAAAGTACCCTTGCTCGCGCGCACGAAGGTGGGGCTGCAGCGGAAGCCGTACGAGGCGCGATCAAAGGTGCGAGAAAAGTTCTCCAAGGCTTTCATAAGGGGTTCGCGGCGCTTGATGACGTAGCGCTCCTTGCTGTGCCTCGTCTATTGCGCGGTAGGCTCATTGTTCTGGATGACATCGAGAGAAAGCACAAGAACCTTGGTGTCGATGAGGTTCTGGGGTTTATTGATGAATTCGTTCAGCAGCACGATGCGCGATTCCTCCTAATCTTGAACGATGACCAGTTGCACGAGCGAGCGGAGTGGGACACGTTGCGCGAGAAAGTGATCGATCTCGAGATCCGTCTGCTCACGACATCGGAGGAGTCGTTTGAGATTGCCACTAGTCTCACTCCATCGCCTTATTCGGCGGCAATCAAGCATGCCGTTTCGGTCTGCGGCGTTGACAATATCCGCGTGATTCGAAGAATCAATCGGATCGTCAATCGGATACTGGGCGATCGGGAGTTGGACCCGGCGGTTCTAAGCCGAGTCGTCCCGTCAATCGTTCTGCTGTCCGCTATTCACTTCAAGGGCCTTGACGACGGCCCTGACTTCCAGTTTGTTCTAAAGAGCGGCGCGTCAAGCTGGGAGGAAATTCTTGGCGAGAAGAAGCAAGAGCCAGACGACGAATCCAAGAAGAAGGCTCGATGGCGCCTACTGCTTGACGGCCTCGCAATCATCTCCAGCGACGAATTCGAAACGCTTGTCGTGCAGTACTTGGAGTCGGGTCAGTTTGACGCCACCGCTGTCGAGGCGATCATCGATCGTTACGCAGCCGAAACGGAAACGATGCGAGCAAGAGAAAACGCATATGGCTTCCTGAAGCGATTGGTTTGGGATATTGATCTCACCGACCCAGAGATAGTTGAACTAGGCAAGACGATGATTCCGACCGCGAGCCATCTTGACCCGCAAACGGTGACGGATCTCTGCACCGCGATCTCGGAATTTCCCGGCGGAGACAAAGTCGGTCATTCGATCGTGCAGACTTGGATCGAACGTTTTCGCGAGCAGGCGGAACCTGTCTCGATGGACGAAGATGCTTTCGGGAGAAAACTTCACCCGGACATCATCATGGAGTACGCTCGGACCGAGGATCGTCGACTCGCCAAGGCAACACTCTGGGAAACGGTAAGAGATATCGTTGTCAAAAGTGGCTGGGGGACACGGGAACAGATGATTCTTCAAAAAGCCACGGCAGCCGAATTTGAGCACGTCATCCGGACGCTTCCGATGGACGAGCGCGCCTTTTTCCTGCGGCAAATGCTACGGATGCGGATCGAACGCGCTAACTACGATAGGCACTTCGGATCGGCGACGCAGCACTTTGCTGATGCTTGCCGAGCGATTGCTTCATCAACACCGCCGGGGCGCCTCGGTGGTTTGATAACACGCCTTTTTAATGACGCCGGGATCGGAGAAGAACTCATCGCGAACGCGTGAGACAGTTGACTGGGGTGCACTACGGCTAGGGTTCGTGCACTGAAGCCGCTATCCAATCTGTGGACTTCCTCCGATGTGCGAGTACGCTTCACAACGTCGCCGTTCTACACAAGCTTCACGTATACTGTACATAAACACATGTCTCGACGGCCATCTCAGTCCCCGAGCGTAAATCATGGCTAACGGAAAACTTTTGCGGCAACTTGTTCGGGCAGGCGTGGACGGCGATCACGAGGCCTTCCGACGCGCGTCTGAGGCTGTCATCGCCGAGGAGCGAGACAAGCAGCATCATCTGCTAGCAAACGACCTGGAGAAGCTGTTGTATGGTCGACCCGCAACAGTGGCCTCCCTGTCGGTTTTAAATCTTGCGAAATCAGTACCCTCTGACAAAGAGCGCGGGATGGATTTAGTCGAGATGCGACATCCTACCCGACAGCTTGAAGATCTCGTCACTAGTAACGACGTCCGCGCCTCAATCGACCATCTCATGCTTGAACATAACCGGCAAGGCGTTCTGGAAAGCTACGGTCTTGAGCCTGCTCGGAAGCTGCTGTTCTTTGGCCCCCCCGGATGCGGTAAAACGCTTTCTGCCGAGGTCGTCGCCGCGGAGTTGGGTCTTCCATTGGCGATTGTTCGGCTCGACGCGGTCGTTTCATCCTACCTCGGAGAGACAGCAGCGAATCTTAGAAAGGTCTTTGACTTCGCTGCCGCCCAACCCGTTGTCATGCTCTTCGACGAATTCGACGCTCTTGCAAAGGAGCGGAACGGAGAGGGTGACCATGGCGAACTGCGGCGCGTCGTCAATGCCGTTCTGCAGATGATTGACGATTACCGTGGGCGAAGTGTGCTAGTCGCCGCGACGAATCACGAGTCGTTGTTGGATAGTGCGATATGGCGCCGCTTTGACGAAACCGTAAAGTTCGAGCTTCCTGATGCCGCTCAAATCTCGCAGCTCCTGCAAAGCAAGCTGCGTGGTGTACGTCGAAATTTCGATCCGGCGGATGCTGCGATTGTCGCAAAGCTGAAGGGCATGTCACACGCCGATATCGAGCGAGTGCTGCGTCGAGCGATCAAGGAAATGATCTTGCAAGGCCGAGAGTTTCTTGAGTCGTCGCATATGACGTCCGCGCTGCGTCGAGAAAATCGCCAATCTGCAATTTCGAGGCGTTGCGTAAAGTAGGTTTTATAAGCATTCTTATGCGGATATCTAAAAACCAAGATTTCGCGAGGGGCCGATGGCGTACGAACATCTGCGTGTGATACGCGATGAACCGATCAATTTGAGAAAGAAACGACGCTTCCCGGGGTTTCCCAAACCGCCGAATGCACGGCAGCACGGTGCGCAGTTGCAACGCAATCTCATGGCGTTGCGAGAGACGCAACCAAGCGAAGGCTTCGACAATCGCAGGCTTCTCGAAGTAACGGTTGTTGATGGTTTCCGGCCTGAATCGTTTGAAGCCATCCCGGGATTGACAGTCGTCAGTCAGGAAGGCACCTCAGTCGTCTTGCTTTTCAGTACGGACGCAGCACTTGAACAGGTAGACGCGAAGCTCACCGTTCTGGCCCGCGATGGTCAAGTCACGCATGCAAGTTTGCTTCTTGCGATGAATGCGTTCGACTCCTGGACGTCTGATGACCGCGCAGGCGCAGCGCTGCAGCAACTTGGCCTGCCAGATGAGAACGACTCGATCGTCGATGTCGAGCTTTGGCCCTTGGATCGCCGGGACGAGCGTGATCGCATGATGGCCGCCTTTGAAGCCTTACTTCGAAGGAATGACATCGAACAGCTGGACTCGTTGCATCGAGACAGTCTCGTACTATACAAGGTGCGCGTCTCAGCAGGTACCTTGGCCGAGTTGCTCAACTACCGCGATGTCAGGCTTGTCGATCTACCGCCGAGTTTCGGATTTGGTCTCGACGCGCTGCGTCTGGACGTCAACGCACTTCCAGTCATCGAGCCGCCAAGCCTTGATGCCCCGGGCATATGCGTTTTGGACACGGGCATTGCAGCCGGTCATCCCTTGCTCGGACCAGCGATGGGAGATGCGCAAAACTTCATAGATAAGGGGGAGGACGCGAGCGATCTGGACGGGCATGGCACACGTGTCGCAGGGCTTGCTCTGTACGGTAAGGTATTTGAACTATTGCCCGATCAATTTGCGCCACGCTTGCGACTCTTTGCAGGGAAGGTATTCGCCAATGACGGACAAGATCAAACTCGGTTTGTCGAGAAGGCTGTTGAGGAAGCTGTTGCATACTTCAGCGACACCTATGGATGTAAGGTGTTTTGCCTCTCGTATGGAGACGCAAACAAGGTGTACGATGGGCGGCACGTTCGAGGGTTAGCTTACACGCTTGATCGATTGTCTCGGGAACGAGATATCCTGTTCGTCGTCCCTACAGGTAATCAGCCGAACATACCCGACACGGCATTAGCAGATTTCCCAGGTTATCTGCGTGGCGACTCCTTTCGTCTTCTGGACCCTGCGCCGTCTCTCAATTCAGTTACGGTGGGAGGGCTCGCTCAGTTCGAGCTTGATCATCAGGCCCAGCGGTTTCCTGAGCGAATCGAAACCACGCCCCTGGCTCGACGTAACCAACCCAGTCCGTTCACACGAGTAGGCCCGTCGATCGGTGGCGCGATTAAACCCGACTTCCTCGCGGAAGGTGGAAACTTCGCTTGGCAGCATCTTCGGCAAAACTTCACACACCACCGGCTCGGTGTCGTTTCGACGTCACGGCATTTTGCCGACGGACGACTTTTCGATGATGCGCCCGGAACCAGCTTTGCTGCCCCCCAAGTAGCTCATCTAGCCGCTTCGTTGCTGCGCTATACGCCAAATGCGTCCGCAAATTCATTGCGCGCTCTGCTTGGCGCTCACGCCCGTATTCCTGGCGAAGCCGACGCGCTCATTCCGGAACCTCAGAAGCTGATCGTTGCGGGCTATGGAAAAGTTGAGGACGGCTACCTATTCGAATCGACAGACAACGTGGTGACATTGTTGGGGATCGATGGTATCGCCCTTGATCACCACCATTACTATGAATTGGCGTTGCCCGACGACTTCTGGTCAGGAAGCAGCAGATCCCGAGAGATATCGGTTGCACTCGCGTACAGCCCCTCAGTCAGGACAACACGCATTGGCTATCGGGCTGTCAAGCTGAGCTTCAACGTGGTCGAAGCTGATAGCCTCGAACAGGTGACTGGCTGGTTTAATACCAATCGGGTCGCGGCTGCTCGACAGTTGAAGGAGTCAGGGTCTGCCAACATTAATGCAACCGTTCGATCCAAAGGCACACTGCAATGTGCAACCTGGACATATAAGAGATCGGGTTCGCGGAAGCTCTTCGTGGTGGTGACTAGGAAAGATGAATCGTGGAATACTGAGCCTAACGTGTCGGAGCCTTACTCGCTTGCCGTCACTTTCAGAGATCTCGCTAACCCACAAGCGAACATCTATGTTCAGGTTCGACAACGGCTCCGTCAACGCGACCAACAACGTGTTCGCAATGTTCGTTGACGCTGGAAAGCGGCCGCCCGCCCTCCTCCGCCACTGTTCACTCGCGATCCACGATCTCAAGTGGTTTATGAAGCGAAATATAGGCTCAAGTGCTGCAAGTAGTATCGAACCTAGATGGCAGTGAGGCGAGATGGCATAGTCATTACAGCCCTGCCGGAGACAACGCACGAGGGGCAGTTCGAGGAAATTGGTAGCCTTAGTTCCTTAGTGACCGCCGCTTATGGCGAAATGACTGTCAATGACAAGCGCCCGATCGCGCTCGACATTGCGGCAGACCCGGCCCCGCTCGCCTGCATATTCCAGGAGACTACAGGAGTGATACGTTTCCGCTGTTGCGCTACCGATTGCAGCTAAACCTGAAACTTGAACCTTGCGAAAAAAGTGGCGACGAAACATAAAGAATCCATTTTCGCCAATCTAGTCGACCGGGTCATGAAAGATAATATGCACGAAGTCGCAGGGGAAAGTTCCACATGGCACATCCAAAATCTCCAGAGCGGTACGCCTTCTTGTACGACAGCAGGCCGGCCCGCTTCCAAAGCGGCCCGTCAACATTCCACTTTAACTCGACATCCAGAACTAGCCATATGAACAAGTAGTGCCATGTCGCTATTGATCGCGGGGGCCACCTTCACACTCGCGGGCTGCAGTTCTACTGAAATCACCTCTGCGCAGTCCACGCAGATTGAACCTGAACGAGTTCTTTCACAGACTTATTCAACATCCAGTGAGGGTGCCCAGCGCATTGAGATTGTGCGCGACGGGGGACTGGTCGGCTCCGGCGTCCGCATTATCATCTCGGTGGATGGTGAGGATGTTGCAATTATGAAATCGGGCGAAAACGTTGTGGTCTACTTGCCGCCCGGCAGGCATCTAGTCACCGCATCGCCGAAGTCGTTTGGCCAACGTGGAGGCGCAACGCCAACAATGGTTATCGTGCCCGGAAAAACCAACGAGCTGCGTGTGGGATCGACCTCAAATGGATTCTTCATCGTTTCGCGCTGAGCGCCTGCGACTCCGACATGACGAACAATGCTGACGCACGATTCCTTGGCTCCGCAGCAGAAATATCTGGCCGCGTGCGCGATATGATGCGCAGACACGATGCATCGTCTCCGATTCGACTAGCAATGGCTTTTTGGGGCGAGGGCGCTCAACATCTCATTGACGACGCCAAGCCGCACCACTGTTGATTTTCACGGAGTCTTAACCCACCGTTTTCATCTAAATTTGACCCACCTCGAGACAGCGTAGTACATCTATTCCGGTGTGGATAACTCTTCGTTTCCAGCCGGTTTTGCTGCTCTTTTTCTCGTTGCCTTCGCCTTGGCAGAACTGGTCCTGAAGCGCCACGATTCATTGCCGGTCTCGACGATATGGCAGTGATGCGTAACCCGGTCCAGCAGCGCTGTCGTCATCTTTGCATCCCCGAACACGGTCGCCCATTCGCCGAAGCTGAGATTGGTCGTGATCGCGACACTCGTGTGCTCGTACAGCTTTGAGAGCAGATGGAACAACAATGCACCACCGGTCTGGCTGAACGGCAGATAGCCCAGTTCATCGAGAATCACCAGATCGACGTACATCAGCTTGTGTGCGATCTGGCCTTGTTTGCCGGTCGATTTCTCCTGCTCTAGCGCGTTGGTCAGCTCGACAGTTGAGAAGTAACGCACACGCTTGCCGTGGCGCTGTACGGCCTCGATTCCGATTGCCGAGGCAAGGTGCGTCTTGCCGGTGCCTGGGCCGCCGATGAACACGACGTTGTGTGCGCTCGCGAGAAACGACAGTTCGCTGAGTTCACGAACCAGCGCTTCATCAACTTGTGCCTGTGCGAAGTCGAAGCCTTTCAGGTCGCGGTGAGCCGGGAAACGTGCGGCGGTCATCTGGTAGGCGATCGAGCGTACCTGCCGTTCGGCGGTCTCCGCCATCAACAGCTGCTTCATGAAGCGCTCCGGCTCGAAGTCAGTGTGACGCGCCTGTGCCAGCAGCTCCGGCCAGGTGCTCGCCATGCCGTGCAGTTTGAGGCCCTTGAGCTGGGCAATGATGTCGTTAGACATGACGATCCTCCGGTGGGTTGGCGCGTAGCGTCTCGTAGCGGCTCACGTCAGCCGCCGGCTCTTCCTTGAGCTGAAGTTTCGTCGTGGCGGGAGTGGCACTCGTGACGGGCGCCTTCAGCCGGCTCAGCACGTTCAGGACGTGCTCGCCACTTGGACGCCCTGAATCCAGCGCAGCCTGTACCGCAAGCAGCACGGCATCAAGCCCATGTTCGCGCACGGCCGAGAGCACTTGGGTCATGACGCGATCCCCGCCCGGGTGTTTCAGCAGGTGCCGCTGCAACAGCTGCAGCGGCTGCGGCATCGTTATGAAGGGCGCCCCGTTGCGTAGCGCGCCGGGTTTGCGCTCGACCAGCGTGATGTAGTGTCGCCAGTCGTAAAAGGTCATGTGCCGCTCGAAGCTGCGTTCGTGACGGGCGATCTCCTGGGCGTCGGCGACGACACTGAGATACGCCGGATAGCAGCGCACGCTTACCAACTGGTTCGTGTATTCGGTGGGCACGCTGTAGCGGTTGCGCTGGACGTGGATCAGGCTGGTCGACGAGACGCGCAAGGTCTGCTCGACATAGCCGTCGAACGGCCGTGGATTGGGCATCAGCCGGGTGCGCTCGTCCTGCAACACGTCCTCGACTGTCAGCTCGGGCCATTGCGGGTGCCGCATGTGCCAGGCTTCGCGACACTGGCCGGCAACCCATTCGTTCAGGATCTCCAGCGTCTCCCAGCGCCGTAGCGCTGCTTCGTGCCAGATCTGCCGTCGGCGGTCCTGAACGTTCTTCTCGACGATGCCTTTCTCCCAGCCTGCCGCTCGGTTACAGAAATCCGGCTCGAACAGGTAGTGGCTGCACATCGCTTCAAAGCGGGCGTTGACCGCGCGCTCCTTGCCGCGACCGACCTTGTCCACGGCGGTCTTCATGTTGTCGTAGATGCCGCGCCGGGGCACACCGCCGAACGCGGCGAATGCACGGGCGTGCGCGTCGAACAGCATCTCGTGACTCTGGGTGGGATAGGCGACGAGCCAGAACGCGCGGCTGGCGTTCAGTTTGACGTGGGCAACCTCCAGGCGCCGCCGCAGGCCGCCGACGAAGGCGTATTCGCAGCTCCAGTCGAACTGGAAGGCTTCGCCGGGTTCGAAGGCGAGTGGCACGTAGGCCTTCCTGCGCGGGGCTTCGGCCTGCTCCTTGTGCCAGCGCCTCACAAACGCGCTGACGCGGCCGTAGCTGCCCGCGTAACCCTCGCCGCGGATCGCCTCGAACATGAATCGCGCGGTGCGCCGGTCACGCTTCGGTCGATGACTGTCCGCCCGCAGCCAGCCCGTCAGCTGTGCGGCCCACTCGTCCACGACGCTCGGGCTGACGCGCTTCGGATACTTCGGCTCGACAGCATCGGTCTGCCGCAGCCAACTGCGCACCGTGTTTCGGGACAGGCCCGTACGCCTCGCAATCTCGCGCAGCGGGACCTTCTCGCGGAAATACATCCGCCTGATCTTGGCCAATAAGCCCACCGTGATCACCTTTGTATCCCCTGCTCAAAGATTGAGCAGGACATTCAATCACGTGGGTCAAAACTCGATGAAAATTACGCCCCTTAGTGGGTCAGTTCTGCGTGAACATCAACACCCAGCGTCTCGACAACCGACCGCAACAGGTGAAGCTCGGCCAGCT